>JAQXQO010000043.1 GCA_029101205.1 Coriobacteriales bacterium
GTGTCGGGTGCGCAGAGCGTGTCGTACAGGCGCTGAGCGCGCGACGCCACCAGCCGGCGCGTGCGCTCAAGGTCCCGGCAGCTGGCCTTGGCCGCGGCGGCGAAGGCCAGTGCGTCGCGGACGGCCTGCGTGCCGGGGCGAACCCCCAGCTCCTGTCCGCCGCCGAACGTCTGGGGCCTAAACGGCGTGCGCGAACGCAGCACCAGGGCGGCCACGCCCACGGGACCGCCCACCTTGTGCGCGGCTATGCTGACCGCGTCGGCATCCCTCAGCTGCAGCGGCACCTTGCCGAAGGCCTGTGCGGCATCGGTGTGGAACAGCGCTCCCGCCCGGTGCGCCACCTTCGCGAGGGCGTCCACATCCTGCACGACGCCCGTCTCGTTGTTGGCGTACATGACCGACACCAGGGCGGTGTGCGGCCCCACCATGGACGCCAGCTCCTTCGGGTCCACCTTTCCCGAGCGGTCGGGGCGGACTAAGTCAACGTCGAACCCCCTGCCGCGCAGCGCGGGGGCCACGTCAATCTCGGAGTCGTGCTCGATGGCGGACACGATGACCTGCGTGCGCTCGCGGTCGTGGTCCCTCGCACCTTCGGCCATGCCATACAGCGCCAGGTTGTTGCTCTCGGTGCCGCAGCTGGTGAACGCCAGGTTGGCAGGCCTGAAGCCACCGCCCAGCAGGCGCACCAAATCCGCGCGGGCGCCGTCCAGCGCTCGCGAGGCCTCCCTGCCCATGGTGTGCAGCGAGTTTGGGTTCGCGCCTGCGTACGGGGCGCTCTCATAGGCACGCTCCGCCTCCAGCGCCTCGGGGCGCATGGGGGCGGAAGCGGCGTAGTCCAGGTATACGAAGCGCTTCGGCAAGCTAGGCCTTCTTTCCCAGGCCCTTCAGGCCTGCCTCGCGAATGGCCTCGACGGCGGCCGCGTGGTCGGGGGCCCCGAACACGGAGCTGCCGGCCACCAGCAGGCGGGCGCCGCGGGCCACCAGGAACTCGGCGTTAGCCACCGAGACGCCGCCGTCGACCTCAATCACGGGCGAGACCCCGTGGTTGTTGCAGATGCGCGTCAGGTGCTCCAGCTGGCGGTAGGTGCCGTCGATGAACTTCTGGCCCGAGAAGCCCGGGTCCACGGACATCACGAGCACCAGGTCCAGGTAGTCCAGGATGGCGTCGAGCGACTCCATGGACGTGCCGGGGTTCACGGCGATGCCCGCCTTTGCGCCATGGCGATGGATCTGGTCGATGATGCGGTGCGGGTGCTTGGCCGTCTCGAAGTGGAAGGTCAGGATGTCTGCGCCCGCGTCCAGGTAGTCCTCGAACACCTCGTCGGGGTTGCTCACCATCATGTGCACGTCCACGGGCAGGTCGGTGCCCTTCTTTACCGTGCGCAGGATGCCGGGGCCAAACGAGATGTTGGGCACGAAGTCGCCGTCCATCACGTCGTAGTGAATGCAGTCGGCATTCTGGATGCTCTCCAGCTCGTCGCCCAGGTGCAGGAAGTCGGCGGCAAGTATGGAGGGGGATATTCTCACGTCCTGTTTCATGGACAATGTCTCCTATTCGCTTTTGCTGAGTCCGTAGAACTCCTCGCGAGGAAGCCTGCACAGCAGGGCGTCCATCGCCTCGGCCAGCGGCCGACCGTCGTACAGGATACCGAAAACCTGGTTCGTGATGGGCGTCTCGATGTGCAGCTTTGTGGCCAGCTCATGCACGCTGAGCGCCGCGCGGGCACCCTCCACCACCATGTGCGTGCGCGCCTGGTAGTCATCCAGTGACTCGCCGCGCGTGAAGGCCTCGCCAAACGTGCGGTTGCGCGAGTGCTCGGAGGTGCAGGTGGCCACCAGGTCGCCCATGCCGGCCAGGCCCATGCAGGTCAGGGGCTGCCCGCCCAGCGCGTACGCCACGCGGCTGATCTCGGCCAGGCCGCGGGTCATCAGCATGGCCAGGGTGTTGTCGCCGGCGCCCACGCCCACGGCCACGCCGCAGGCGATGGCGATGACGTTCTTCACGGCGCCGCACACCTCGACGCCGGCCAGGTCGTCGCTGACGTACACGCGAAACGACGGGCACACCAGAAGGCCCTGGAACAGCCGCGCCACCTCGGGGTTGGAGGAGGCCACGACCGATCCGCTAACCACACCCCGGCAGATCTCCTCGGCGTGGTTCGGACCGGACAGCACCGCCATGCGCTCGGGATGGCCCAGCTCGTCGGCAGCCACGTCGGCCATCAGCTCCAGCGAGCCCGGCTCGATGCCCTTCGTCAGGATGAGCACAGGCGCGTCGGACGCGATGACGCACGCCAGCCTGTGGCAGGTCTGCCGCAGGTAGGCCGAGGGCACCGCCAGCACCACGGCATCCGCGCCCTCGCAGGCTTCGGCGTCGTCGCAGGTGGCGCGTACGTTGTCCGCCAGCTGGAAGTCGCTCAGGTGCCGGGGGTTGTGGCGCTGCTGGTTTATGCCCCTCCGTACTTCCTCGGAGCGGGCCAGCATGACCACCTGGTCGGCGTTGGGAGCCACAAGCCTGGTAAGGGCCGTACCCCACGATCCGGTGCCCACGATGGCGACTTTCTGGACGCGCAGGTGCTGGCCCGCCTCACTCGAGCCGCAATCGCTCACCTGGCACCACCCTTGCCAGCCTGGTCGCTGCCGCCCTGCGAGTCGTGATGGACCGAGAACTTGCTCTCCTTGTGGTTAAGGAGCTTCTTTATGTTTCCACGGTGCGCCCAGATGACGCAGCAGGCCACGACGACCACCGGGATGATGGCATAGAGGCTGACGCCCCAGCACACGCACTGGATGGGCAGCGAGATGGCCGCCATGACGGAGCCCAAGGACACGTAGCGGCTGGGCAGCGCGAACGCCAGGAACACCACCAGCATGCCCAGGCCGATGGGCCAGAACAGCCCCAGGCCTGCGCCGAAGCCCACCGAGATGCCCTTGCCGCCGTGAAAGTGCAGGTAGGGGCTATACACGTGCCCCAGCACGCAGCAGGCGAAGATCAGGGTCAAGAAGAGCCCGAACGGGCCGCGCACGTCCAGCATGGCCCAGTCGCCGTTGAAGCCCACGGACGCCAGCACCCAGCGCGAGAGGAGCATGCATACCAGGCCCTTCCCCATGTCCCCGAGGAAGGTGGCTGCCGCGGCCTTTGCGCCCACGGTCCTGGCCACGTTGGTCATGCCGATGTTTCCCGAGCCAACCTTGCGCACGTCCACGTTGTCGTGGCGAGCGGCCAGCAGGCCGAAGGGTATGCCGCACACGAAGTACGAGACGACCATGCAAGCCAGGGTCGCCAGGGCCAGAACCGACATCTAGGCATCCTTCCTCTTGAACTTGAAGCGAATGGGCGTCCCCTCGAGGTCGAACTGCTCGCGCATGCGATTCTCGAGATAGCGCTCGTAGTTGTCGTCCACCAGGTCGGGGGCGTTGCAGAAGAACGTGAACATGGGCGGCTTTTCGCCCGTCTGCGTGGCGTAGTGGATCTTCAGCCTGCGGTTCTTGTGCACCACGGTGTGGCCGGTCTCGCGGATGGCGGTCAGAAGGTCGTTCAGCTGCGACGTCCTGATGTGCGTGGCGCGGGCGTCTGCCGCCTTCTGGGCCAGGTCCAGCACCTTGTTGCACGCGCGACCCGAAAGCGCACTGATGTTGACGTAGGGCGCCCACGACGCGAAGCCCAGCCTGCGGTCGATGGAGGCGGTCACGCGGTCGCGGTCGTGCTCGGTGGTCACGAGGTCCCACTTGTTCAGGCACACCACCAGCGCGCAGCCACGGTCGATGGCCATGCCTGCCAGCTTCTGGTCCTGCTCGGTCACGCCCACCGTGGAGTCCACCACCAGGACGCACACGTCGGCGCGCTCCATGGCCTGCAGGCCGCGTACCAGGCTGTAGTACTCCACGTCCTCGTGGACCAGGTTGCGCTTGCGCATGCCCGCGGTGTCCACCAGGCGGTAGCGGCGGTCGCCCACTGTGATCACGGTGTCGACGGCGTCGCGCGTGGTGCCTGCCACGTCGCTCACGATGGAGCGGTTCTTGCCCACCAGGCGGTTCGTCAGCGAGGACTTGCCCACGTTGGGCCTGCCGATGATGGCAACGCGCAGCTCGTCGGGGTCCTCCTCGGGCTCGTCCTGGCCATCCTCCGGCGGGAACGCGGCCACGATGTCGTCCAGCAGGTCGCCCGTGCCGTAGCCGTGAACGGCGGAGATCGGGCGAGGCTCACCCACGCCCAGCGAGTAGAAGTCCCAGGCGTTCAGGTCGGAGGCGGGGTTGTCCTGCTTGTTTACCACCAGAAAGACGGGCTTTCCCGACTTGCGGACGACGCGGGCCACCTCCTCGTCCTCGTCGGTCAGGCCGACGTTTCCGTCGACCACAAACCCTATGACGTCGGCCTCCTGGCAGGCGATGAGCGCCTGCTCGCGAATGCGCGGGGCAAAGGTGTCCTTGCTCTTTACGGACTCGATGCCGCCCGTGTCGATGAGGGTGAACTCGCGGCCGTTCCAGTCGGTGTCATGGTACGAGCGGTCGCGCGTGACGCCGCGCGACTCGTGCACGATGGCCTCGCGACGCACGGCGAGGCGATTCACGAGGGTCGACTTACCCACGTTTGGCCGTCCTACGACGGCGACGATTGGTTTAGACATAACTCTCCTTGCTTTCGGCATACAGGGCCATATTACCTGCCTGCGCGCCAAATATGTATTGCGTACGTCCCAAACACGAAAGCTACTGATAAATGGTACTGTCACGAGTGACAGATGCCCTTTCGTTACGTACGCACAGGAGCCCCACACCATGGCACGAGCCACCACGCCTCCCACCACCGACACCTGCGGCGACTTCGTGCGCATGGCCTTGCCCGTGGTACGCTCCGCCCGCACCAGGCAGATGGACCTCTACACCCAGCACGGAGCCACCTCCACGCTGGCGCACACCGTGGCCGTGGCGTACTTCTCGCTGTGCGCGGCGCGCAGGCTCCACCTGCACGTGCACGAGGAGCAGCTGGTGCGTGGTGGACTTCTGCACGACTACTTCCTGTACGACTGGCACATACCCTCCAGCGCGCCGGGCCGCTGGCACGGCTTCACGCACCCCGGCTATGCGCTCAGGAACGCCACGGCAGACTTCGGCGACCTGACGCCCGTCGAGAAGGACCTCATAGCCCACCACATGTTCCCTCTGACGCCAACGCCGCCCCATCACATGGAGGGCTGGCTCGTGTGCATGGTCGACAAGGGATGCTCGCTTCGCGAGACCTTCCAGAAGGACCCCTGGCGCAACCTGCCCGCATGGGTACAGGTCAGGGATGCCGCTGGCCTCTCCGCTCGCCCCCAAGGCACGCCAACCGCCGCACAACCTCATACGAGCCCCGCCGACCAGCCCCAAGGCTGACGTCGCGACGAGCCTGGGCCGCAAGCGGCACCGCCTGAAGGCGCACAAGGCCAAAACCATCTCGGCATCTGCGCTGCAGGTGCTGCTAACATGCCTTTTGAACAAAGTTCACGAATGCGGAGGCAGCATGTACTCATTTTCCAGCAGGGTCAGGTACAGCGAGTGCAACGAGGACGGCACCCTCTCGGTCCTGGGCCTCATGAACTACCTGCAGGACTGTGCCACGTTCCACTGCGAGCACGTGGGGCACGGTCTCGGCTACATGCGCCAGCATCACTTCGCGTGGTTCGTGGCCGCCTGGCAGCTGGAGCTGGTCCAGATGCCCCGCTTTGACCAGGACATCACCGTATCCACCTGGTGCTACGAGGCGCGTGCCGCCTGGGCCATGCGCAACTTCCTGGTGACAGACGCCCAGGGCCGGCAGCTGGTGCGCGCCGACTCGTGCTGGTTTACCTTCGACACGCAGGAGCACGCCGCCTGCCGCATTCCCGAGGGCGAGAAGGTCTACCTGACCGGCGACCCGCGCCTGGACCTGCCCAAGACCCGCCGCCGCGTGCCCGTCAGCGGCACGGGCACGGCTCAGCAGCCCATCACCGTGACCAAGCAGCACCTGGACACGAACCACCACGTTAACAACGCGCAGTACGTGGACATGGCCGCCGAGGCCATCCTGGACCAGCAGCCGGACTTCCGCTTGCGCCACGCCCACGTGCAGTACAAGAACATGGCCCTTCTGGGCGATGTCATAGTCCCCGTGATGCACCAGACCCCCGACGGCTACACCGTGGACCTCACCAGCCCCGAATACGCGCCTCAAAGCGTCGACGGCACGGACCCCGGCACGAACTCCTACGCCATCGTGGACCTCTCCAGCCGGTAGTTCACGCAACCGCGCAAGAAGGGCCATCAATTAGACGGCCTGCTGCCGCCCGCCCAGGTTCAGCACGCGGTCGCACTTCTGCGCCATCAAGAGGTTATGCGTCACGACCACGAGCGTCTTGTTCTGGTGCCTGGCCGAGCCCAGGAGCGCATCCATGACCTTGCTTGCCATCCTGGCGTCCAGCGACCCGGTGGGCTCGTCTGCCAGGATCAGGTCTCCTGGCTTCAGCATGGCCCTGCAGATGGCCACCCTCTGCTTCTGCCCACCCGACAGCTGGTTCACGGTGTCGTCGAGCCTGTCCGCCAGTCCAAAGCTGGCCAAGGACTCCTGTATGCGCGCAAGTTTCTGCTCCCGAGGCATCCGCGTGTAATGCAGCCCCAGCAGCAGGTTGTCACGGACCGACCTGGAGTCCAAAAGCGCAAACGACTGGAACAGGTAGTTTATCTGCAGACGGCGCATCATCATGGCCTCGCGGCTGTTGATGTCCGGGTATGCCTGGCCCCGCAGCAGTATAGCCCCCTCGTCGGGCGACTCCAGAAGGCCCAAGATGTTCAGCAGCGTGGACTTTCCGCAGCCAGACGGCCCCACTATGGCCACAGACTGCCCGGATTGCACGTCGAAGGAGACCGCACGCAGGACACTGTGGCTGTCAAACGACTTCGAAACGGCTCGCACCTGCAAGAACGCACCCATGACTACTCCTTTGTCAGCTGCTCTAGCACCACGCCCACCGACCGTCTGCGCGCAACGCCCCAGATCATGGCATCGCACGCCACCAGGACGGCTGCCCCCAGCAGGACCCCGAGCCTGCACCTCACGACCAGGCACAGCAGCATGCCCGCCAGCATCACCAGGCTCACGCTTAGCAGCTGCGCCTTGTAGCTGTCCCACACGCCGAAGCCCAGCATGCAACGAACCGCCATCTCCTGCGCGTTCGTGCGGTTGACCACCTCCACCAGGCATGCCACCAAAATCGCAATGGTGACCACCAGCATCGCGATCACCACGGAGAACAACGCGAACACGTCGGAGAGCGACTTCTGGATCCCCTCGATGTAGTTCGTCACGGTGGCGAACTTGGCCCCAAACGGCCCGTCTCCCAGTTCGGCAACGCCGTCGTCGTCCAAAAGCCTCGACGCAGCGTCGGGGCTCAGCTTCACGTAGCAGTTGTCCAGCCCCATCGCTCCCAGACTCTCGGACTCGAATGGCACCATGTTCTCCGCGGTCACCACGCAGATGACGAAGCCGCTGGCCGTTGCGGGCTGCTGTGAGTCTGCCACCCAGGTAAACAGCTGCCGCGAACCGTCATATCGCAGGAATTCAAATCGCTGGTCAGACATGAACCTTGTTACTATGTCAGAGTCGAACGGCTTGTCCTTTGCCTGCAGCAGCTGCTGCATCTCCTGGACGTCGTCCGCACCCATAGAGTCCGGTAGCAGGTACACACGGACGCCTTCGTGGGCCTTCCGGACGTCCTCGTCCGATACATCGATGCCGACTCTCCTAAGATACGTTGGCGATGCGGCCAGATACCAGAACGGAGGCACGTCGGCGGAGCCATCGGAGTATGCACGAATGGTGTTCTCGCTGATATAGGAAGTCTTCGCCAGATAGACGCCGTCCTCGTCCTGATGGCTGGCGTACCACTGGTATGTGGCGGCCTGGAGGGCATTCGTATTGCCCGTGTACCTTTGACCTGCCTCTGCGTATTCCTGCATAACGTACCAGTCCTGGTAGTCGCTCCAGATGGACTTTGCCTGCGCCAGGTCCTTGTACATAGCCAGCGGCTGGTCCATGTAGATGCAACCCCCGAACAGCGCACAGACGCACAGCACGAACACCACCATGCACAGCGCATAGAAGCCCTTCCTGGAGTAGCGGCCGGCAATGGCATCCACCGGCCTCGACCCAAGCAGCGGGACGGCCGCAATCGCCATGGACACAAGCGCAACAACCAGCGACGGCACCATGGTAACCACTGCATAGAGTCCGAGCTGGGGATTCGGAGCAAACCCGTCCAGCGACAACCAGGTGCCCGCCAGCCCCACGGGCACAATGGCCATCAGGCACTTGGCATGTGGATGGAGCCTGCTGGCGACGAAGTCCTTCTTGCTCCAGCCCAACATCAGGTAGACGCCAAGCTCTTTTAGGTCCATCAGAGACCACGTGACCAGGCACAGGCAATACACGAGCCCTAGGAGCAAAAACGCAGCGATGCTGCTGGCGTACAAGAGTCCGGGCACGCGTGCAGAACCCGTCGTCCTCGCGGTCAAGGACTGTGCGTCGACGCCGGACGCAGACGCAACTTCACTCAGGAGCTCCTGGAACTCCGTGCCATCTAGGCCATAGATAACGCACGCGTCGCCAAAGTCGTCTGCGGATGAGATGCGCTGAACGCGGAAGTAAGCACCGGCGCGTATGGATGGCAAAGTGGCCACACGCTTGGACGCATCGTTCCCAAAGCCGGCATACGAGCCCTCATCCGCGTTCATAACACTTTGAACTACAGGCGCGCTGACTATAGGGCTGCCCAGCACCGCGAACGGTTGATCCAGGCACTCGTAGCCTTGCGCAGAGCCAAGCACTCCAAATGTGTAGATTGAGGCCCCAGACTGTTGCGTCTGCCTTGCTGTGGACACACACAGCAACTGGTGACCGTTTGAGTAGTCCGAAAGTGATGATAGAAGGGCTGCTTTCTGGTCCTGCGTGAGCTCAGAGGTGTAGAGGGTGGGATGGTCCGTCGCCCACGAGCTCGCCTTTTTGTCTACCAGACTCTCTAGGGCGCCCTTGCACAGCAGACAGGACAGGGCAGACAAAAGTGCTAAAATTGCAGTACTGAGGATTACTCTAGCATTACGCTTCATATAGAGCACCGCCACTGTACATGTGAATAGGACTGCTTTACAGAACAAAGCTGAAACTTGCTTTTAGCCTATACAGCTCCAGTAAGCTTGAACGGTAGCGCTACCAACATATCCCCATGCCTTTGACATCTCTCCGGGCGACTTCCATCCAGAGGAGTAACCATTCACCGAAGAGCTGTGTGTGTAGATCTGAGAATTGCAGTCGGAGAAGCCAAATACTCCGGCATTCCTGCCGTAGTTCCAATAAACTGCAGATTCTTTATAGTAAACGGTCTGAGCAAGTGCCGTTGCTGGCACACAAAACAGCATTACGCTACATATCAGTGTTACGACAAAATGTTTCACGCCTTTCATTATTCTCTCCATTCCCCTACAGTAGCGGTGCGTATTTGTAATATTTCTGTTAGTTATTATGTGTTGTTTAACGTTCTATTATAAATTTATTTCGTGATTGAAGATATCTTGTTAACCAGCAGAGAGCATCCGTTCGCATATGCAAAGACCTCATTAGCCGAACGTCCATCCGCGCCACCAGTCATTCAGGCTAGCTTTGGTTCACACAACAGAATCCAAATTGGCGTAACCCATGCACCCCATCACACGGCACCAGTTCCTTGGCATTCGCACGTTGTCCCACAGCAGCAATCCCGACGCAAAGGAGTCGCTATGGCGGACGAACGCAAGAAGGACGCAGCACAGTTTGGCAGCCCCGCACACGAGGGAGCCGACGCCTCCCCCGCCGAGACCGCGCGCATCCCAAAGGTGACGGATGCCGCGGCAGATGCCTCGGCCGTGTCTCAGCAGGAGGACGCCGAGGGCCTGGAGGCCTTCCAGAACCTCGAGCGCAGCCGCAAGGATCGCAGGCTCAGGAAGCGTCGCAAGATTATCGTGGCACTGTGCATCGCGGCCGCCGTCATCGCAGCCATCGTGCTGCCAAAGGTACTCCAGTCGAGCTCCTCGGGCTACATTCCCACGCCCACCGCCACGGTGGAGCGGCGCGACCTCACCGACAGCGTCAGCGTGTCGGGATCCACCCAGCCCGTCAGCAGCGTGGTCGTGACACCCGAGGTGGACGGCATCATCCAGGACGTGCGCGTCTCAGAAGGCGACACGGTGAATGCGGGAGACGTGCTGTTCACGCTGAAGAATGACTCGCTGGACCGTGCGGTCACCGAGGCACAGGGCCAGGTGGATGCCGCCCAGCGCCAGGTGAAGTCCGCCCAGACCGCGCTCGACCGCGCGTACAAGACCTACAAGGACGCCGTGAAGGCATGGAACGCCGCACCCGACGCCGAGGCGCAGGCGGCCATGACCGACCCGGACAACCTGTATGCCGACGTCGAGACGGCCAACGCCACGCTCGAGGACGCGAAGGCATCGCTCCAGTCGGCGCAGCAGACCCTGGACGACGCCAAGTCCACCGCCGCAAAGCGCACGGTGACGGCACCCGTCAGCGGCAGCGTGGTGGCAGTGGGCGCAAAGAACGGAGCCGCGTTCGGCTCGGCCGCCGGGGCCACGTCCAGCGACTCCTCCACCACCCTGGTACAGATAGCCGACCTGTCGCAGATGCGCGTCAACACGCAGGTGAACGAGGTCGACATCAGCAGCCTGCAGCCGGGACAGACGGCCACCGTGACCTTCTCGGCCCTGCCCGACCTGACGCTGGACGCCACGGTTGAGCGCATAGCCACCGTGTCCACCGGCAGCTCCGACCCGTCTTCCCAGTATGGCGGCATGGGCGTCGTCAGCTACAACGTGTCCCTGCTCATAGCCAACCCCGACCCCAGGCTGAAGCCCGGCATGACGGCCAACGCCACCATCCAGACGAAGTCTGTGCCCGACAGCCTGGTGGTGCCCCTAGCGGCGCTGATCGACAACAGTGACGGCACCACCTCGGTCAACGTGGTCACCCTGGATGACCAGGGCAACGTGACCTCCAGCCAGCTGACCGAGGTTCAGGTGGTCGACAAGACCTCCTCCGAGGCCGCCGTCACGGGCGTCGAGGAGGGGCAGCTGGTGCAGCTGGCCTCGGGCGACTCCGACGCCTCCATGTACGGCGACTCCGGTCAGGCGGCCTAGCCATGTCCCCCGTCATAGACGTCCGCGACGTCCACAAGATATACGACTCTTCGGGCATACCCACCCATGCCCTGCGCGGCGTCACGCTGCGAGTGCCCAGGGGCGAGTTCCTGTGCATCATGGGCCCGTCGGGCTCGGGCAAGTCCACGCTCATGAACATCATCGGCTGCCTGGACACGCCCACCTCGGGCACGTACCGCCTGGAGGGCATCGACGTGTCCCAGCTGACGGACGACGAGCTGGCCGAGGTGCGCGCCAGTCGCATAGGCTTCGTGTTCCAGTCGTACAACCTGTTGCCCCGTTCCACGGTGCTGCGCAACGTGATGCTGCCCCTGATCTACACCAACTGCCCCGTGGCCGAGCGAGAGCGTCGCGCCTGCAGCGCCCTGGCCTCGGTGTCCTTGCCCAGCGAGTACTACGACCACCGCTCGAACGAGCTGTCGGGAGGCCAGATGCAGCGCGTGGCCATAGCGCGCGCCCTCGTGAACGACCCCGCGCTCGTGCTGGCAGACGAGCCCACGGGAAACCTGGACTCCGCCACCAGCCAGATGGTGATGGAGACCTTCCGCAGCCTGCGCCAGCGCGGAAAGACCATCGTGCTCATAACCCACGACCCCGAGGTGGCCGCTTGGGCCGACCGCACGGTGCACATCCGCGACGGGCGGCTGCTGACCGACCAGCAGGAGCGCGACTTCGTCGCCAGCAGCGCCAACCACGGGAGGGGACTCACATGAAGTTCACCGACCTCGCCGCCGAGACCTGGGAGGGTCTGGACGCCAACCGCGGGCGCTCGCTCCTTACGGTCCTGGGCATAGTCATAGGCATCAGCGCCGTCATAGCCATGACCGCGCTCATCGGAGGCGTGAAGCAGGGCCTCATGGGTCAGCTGGGCCTGTCCCAGGCGCGCATGGTCTACATGAACGTGTACGGGTCTCAGCAGATGACCCAGGACGACCTGCCAAAGATCCAGGAGGGCCTCGACGACTACGAGAGCGTCACCGGCCTGGTGTACGGCCAGGGAACCGCCACCAGTGACAAGCAGAGTGTGGACGCGCAGGTCATGGGCGTGGAGCCCGTGTACTTCTCCATCGCAGGCATGAAGCTGGTGTCCGGGCGCACGTTCTCTACCTCTGAGTCGAAGGCCGGCGCCACCGTGGTCATGCTGGACGAGGCGGGCGCCCACCAGCTGTTCGGAGACGCCACGGACGTCGCGGGCCGAAAGATCAGGATCAACGGCATCGAGTACACCGTGGCGGGTGTCCTGCAGAGCACGCAGAACCTGGGCAACACCGTCGTGATGTACGCCCCGCTGAAGACCGTGACCACGCGCATCGCCGGCAGGGCCATGTTGGACCAGGCCATCGGCATTGCCAAGGAGGGCACCGACATGGACGCCCTGGTGCAGAAGACCACCAGCTGGCTTGCCAGCTACTACAACATCCCCTCCGACGAGATAGAGAACTCCGTCTACGTGCAGTCCATGAAGACCTACGTGGACCAGCTGAACTCCTACATGGCCACGTTCCAGCTGCTAATGACGGCCGTGGCGTCCATATCGCTTCTGGTGGGCGGCATCGGCATCATGAACATGATGCTGACCAACGTGACGGAGCGCATCCGCGAGATTGGCCTGCGCAAGGCGCTGGGTGCGCGAAGCTCGGACATCACAAAGCAGTTCCTGCTGGAGTCCATCACCCTGACCTTGGCGGGCGGCGTCATCGGCATGGTCGTAGGCTACCTGGGCGCCTACGCGCTGTCGGGCCTGGCGTCCAACCTGCTGAACCAGGGCTCGGGCAGCATGACCATCACGCCCGCCATAGAGCCCGAGGCCGTGGCCGTGGCCACGGGCATCTGCGTGCTCATAGGCGTGATATTCGGCTACTACCCCGCCCGTCGGGCGGCCAAGCTGGACCCCGTGGAGTCCCTGCACTACCAGTAGCCACGCAGCCCACGGCGCCGCTCGACGCCCGGTCGCAAGCAGCCCACCCGAGCGGCAGCTCAATTCAGGTGCGTGAGCGCCGTCGCATCCCAGCGCTAATGCTTCGAGCGGCGGCGCTTCTTCTTGCCCTGGGACCTGTGCGAGGGGTCGGAGGAGCCGCCCTCGTGCGCATGGACCTCGTCGGCGTGCTCCCGAATCCAGGAGTCCAGGTCCTGCACCTGTGGGTAGGCGCCCAGGAGCTTCTTTACCTTTCGCTGGGCCATCTTGTAGGGATCAAGCACGCCCGTGAAGTACACGACGACCACCGCGGCAAAGGCCAGCAGCGAGACGATGATCAGCGCGGGGTCCTGGGTCGACCCCGACGCGATGCCATCCATGAAGGCGAACGCCACCATGATCACGATGGCCTGCGAGGGAAAGGCGGCCGCCTTGCGCTCCTCGTCGCTGACCTCGTCCAGCTCACGGGCGCGCACGATGAGGTACATCTGCTGCGGGTCCAGCTCCAGCTGACGGAAGTAGCGGTTCATGAGCTTTCGGTCCAGCTTCGACGCGTTGGCGTAGGTGTCGGTCTGACGATAGTCGCCCTGGCTGCTGATGGGATATGTGTTCTTGGCTCTGCGTTTCATGTGACCAGTTCCTAGTGGCGTGCGTGCGCACGGAATTGCGCGCACATGGAATCTATACTACGGTCTGGGCCCAGGCAATTGCGCAAGTATTTCGCGGACGCACAAGGGCGTGGACCATCGAAAGGAGACGACGTGGCAATGACACTGCACGTGGCGGCAGCCATCATACAAAACGACGGGAAGATCCTGGCCTGCCAGCGCGGGTACGGCAGCATGAAGGACGGCTGGGAGTTCCCCGGCGGCAAGCTGCAGGAGGGTGAGACGTCCGAGCAGGCCTGCCGGCGCGAGATACAGGAGGAGCTGGGCGCTCGTCTGGGCGTCATGTGGTACCTGGACACCGTGGAGTACGACTACCCGGACTTCCACCTGAGCATGGACTGCTTCGTGGCGGAGCTGGCTCCCGGCCAGAAGGCGCAGCTGAAGGTCCACGAGGACGCGCGCTGGCTGTCCCAGCCGGAGCTTCTGGACGTGGACTGGCTGCCTGCCGACCACGACCTTGTCATGAAGCTGGGCGTCATGTGGGACCAGATCTTCATGTCGGAGCACCTGTAGGCGGATTCTTGGAGGCCCGGCGCGCGTGGCAAGACTGCTGCCACGTCGGGTACCATAGGTCAAAAGTTCATCTTTGCCGATCATTGGCAGGGCCGCGAAGGCTACGGCCCACAGAAGGAGCGCGCATGAGCCAGCAGGACACGAAAGACAGCACCCAGAGCAACCAGGATGGCCAGGTCATCGAGAGCGCCAGCGCCACCACGTCGCCCGACAACGCACATTCGGGCAACACGGCGTACATCATCACCGTCGTGGCGCTTGCTGTTGTCATCGCGCTGGGCATGGGCCTGTCGGGGTGCATCTCGTCGCTTGCCACCACGGCGCTGAAGCACGCCCTCAGCGACTACGAGGGCCAGTCGCAGCAGGGTCTGGGCTCCTCGGGCTCGTCGCAGTATGGCTACGGGTATGGCTACGGCAACGGGTCCTCGTCGGGCAGCACCTCGGGCAGCCTCAGCGTGCAGGACTCGCTGCAGCTGAACCTCAGCGTGTACGGCGAGACCATCGACAGCAACGTCAGCGCCAGCGACTACTCGGGCGTGTCGGACGACGTGCGCACGTACGCGCGCTCCATCATCAAGCTGGACACCGCCCAAAACCAGGAGGTCGTATCCCACCTGGACGCCGCGGCAAACGCCTCCGATCCCCGCAGTGACATCGAGGCAGCCATCAGCGTGTGCGACGACACCCTGTCGCAGCTGCAGTCCATTGCGGTCCCCTCCGGCACCGATGGCACCACGATCGCAACCGACGCCCAGGACAGCATGCAGGCCGCGCAGAAGCGCTGGACCGCGCTCAAGGCCGAGCTGCAGCTGCTAGACACTACCGATGACGTCAGCATGACGCAGCTGGAGAAGGCCGACCAGCAGGTTGAGCAGGCCACGCAGGACGCCTCGTCTGCCATCACCACCATGCTGGCTGACTCCGCCAGCAACCAGCGCTAGCGCGCCGACGACGCCCGAACTGCCAATCGGCGGCACCAGATCAGGGAGAAGCATGAGCAAGGCTGACGACATCTTCATCGCCATGTGCGATGACATCATCAAAAACGGAACCACGACCGAGGGGCAGAAGGTGCGCCCGCACTGGCCCGACGGCACGGCCGCCTACACCATCAAGCGCGTCGGCGTGTGCAACCGCTACGACCTGCGCCAGGAGTTCCCGGCTCTCACGCTGCGCCGCACCGCGCTAAAGAGCTGCATGGACGAGATCCTGTGGATCTACCAGCGCAAGTCCAAC
>JAQXQO010000044.1 GCA_029101205.1 Coriobacteriales bacterium
TCTGGCCTGTCTACCAGCCCTTTTGACACGATTTGGCATGAATGAGCACGATGCGGATACCCCATATAAGCGTTCTGACACGGAAGAGGTCAGAAGTTCAAATCTTCTAACGCCCACCATAAACCCACAGGCCAGAGGCAATGTCCTCTGGCCTGCTTTGTGTTGCGTTGTATTGGTCCTTCTTACCCCACGTGGATGATGAAGCCTGGAATCGCCGCCTCCAGCTGCAGCGATGCGGCTACCATCAGGGGAGAGCCGCACGCGTGGATCTGCACGGCGGCCTCGTACGTGTATGCCATGTCGCAGATCTTCTTGACCTCGGTGATGCCTCCGCAGGTGCCGAGGTCGGGCTGGATCACCTGCACGGCGTCCCGCTCAAGGCACTCTTTGAACTGCCAGCGCGAGTACATCCTCTCGCCCGAGGCCACGGGGATGCCGGTGTGCTCGTGTATGTAGGCCAGGTTCTCCGCGTGGTCCCAGGGTGTCACTCACGGCCTTGAGCCTGCGCTAGGCGGTGCAAGCCGGCGCGGGGTCATTCATCGGATGCGAGTGCTGATGTTAGAATATGGCATCAACTAATGACATTTTATGGTAAATACTAATGTATGAATATGGTTATCTCATCATCGATGAAGCGCAGTACGCACCTGAGCTCTTCTCGATGATTCAGGTGTCGTCCGACGAGAGTAGCGATGCTGGTCAGTATGTGCTCTCTGGATCACAGAACTTTCTGCTGCTGAAGCGGATAAAGCAGTCCCTAGCTGGGAGAGTGGGAATTCTAAGGCTGCTGCCTCTGTCTTACGCTGAGGCGTGCGGTTCCAGCATTCCACCCAGCGTGGATGAGTTCATGTATCGTGGCGGCTATCCCAGGCTCTATGACGTGCGAATTCCTACGACCGTATTTTTCAGAAGCTATGTGGACACATATGTACAACGCGACGTCTCCGATTACCTTGACGTGAGAAACTTGGCGGATTTCCATAGGTTTCTGGGGCTCTGCGCGCTTAACGCCGGAAACCTCGTCAACTATGCGGGGATTGCCAGGGATTCGGGCATCGACTCACGGACGGCGAAGGCGTGGTTTAGCATCCTTGAGTCGAGCTACATAGTGTTCCCATTGATGCCGTACTATCGCAACGAGGGGAAGCGGCTGACAAAGCGTCCGAAACTGTACTTCTATGACACTGGCCTCTTGTGCTACCTACTGAACATTACTTCACTTGAAGAGTTGCTGGTTAGTCCGCACCTGGGGGCAGTATTTGAGAATCTGATTGTGGCAGAGACACTAAAGCGTTGGCTGAACGAGGATAAGGAACCTCGTCTGTACTTCTACCGAGATGACTCGAAGATCGAGGTCGATTTGATAGACCTTACGGACGCTTCGAATCCCCAGATGGCAGAGATCAAGTCATCACAAACCTACCGCGATGGCTTTGCTCGGCATCTTCGACCGGTGGGTGATTTTATTGGAATTCCGAATGATCAGCGCTTTGTGATAACACGTGAATCTGCAAGCTATCATGCGCATACGGCTAACGTTGTGTGTGCCAAGGACTGGTTGATGAGATAGCTGACACGTCGGCTGGAAAGCAATGCCTGTCCAGCTCGCGGGCCAGGTGCTCGTATGCCGAGCCCTCGACGCTGTAGGTCAGCGGTCCGACCGCCTGTATCAGGCGGCCCAGACGCCAGTCGCGCTGCATAAGGTGCGCCACCTGCGGGGAATTGCTGTCGAGCGTGGGCATGCCGGCTCCTTCGACGAAAGAAGGGTGTGCTGTGCGCAATGCTAGCACCTGGCCGTACCCTTCTTGCTAAGCGTAGATGCGGGTGCCCGAGATGCCGGCCGTGGCCTCGGCGGCCTTCTGTAGTGAGCCAATGATGCTGTAGCGGCCCGGCCGGGACTCGGCAAAGCGCACGGCCGCGCGCACCTTGGGCGCCATGGAGCCCTCACCGAACTCGCCCTGCTGCAGGTAGCGGCGGGCGGTCGCGGTGTCCAGCTCGGCGAGGTCCTGCTGGTCGGGCCTGCCGAAGTTGATGGCCACGTGGTCCACGGCGGTCAGGAGCACCAGCACGTCGGCGTGGCAGTCCTCGGCCAGGAGCTCGCCGCCCATGTCCTTGTCGATGACGGCGGCGACGCCCTTGTAGGCGCCCTTGTCGGTGTAGTCGCGCACCACGGGGATGCCACCGCCGCCGCAGGCTATCACGATGAACTCATTGTCCAGAAGGTTCAGGATGCTCTCGTACTCGACGATCTTCTTTGGGTCGGGGGAGGCCACCAAGCGGCGCCACCCGCGGCCCGAGTCCTCGGCGAACTGCATGTCGGGATGGAGCTCCTTCATGCGCCGCGCCTCCTCGCGCGTCATGAAGGCGCCGATGGGCTTCGTCGGGTGCTGGAACGCCGGGTCGTCGGGGTCCACCTCTATCTGGGTCACAACTGTGGCCACATGCCAGCGCTTGTACTCCTTGTGCATGGCGACGCCGATGGCCTGCTGCAGCTGGTAGCCGATGTAGCCCTGGCTCATGGCCACGCACTCGGGCAGCTGCATCATGGGGATGTCCCCGCTGTCGTGATGGGCCAGCTCAAAGGCTTTCTGGATCATGCCTACCTGTGGGCCGTTGCCGTGGGTGATGATGATCTCGTTGCCCATCTCGATGACCCTCAGCAGCGTGGGCGCCGCTGCGCGCACACGAGCCATCTGCTCCTCGGGCGTGTTTCCGAGCGCATTGCCGCCCAGGGCGATCACGACCCTGTTGGGTTTCTCCATGCGTGCCATCTGACCTCCCGTTTGTTGCCCCTTTGCGTGCAGGTGTGTGGCGCGCCCGCGAACCAACGCGTGGTGTGGTGCGTCGCGAGCCAACGCTAGGTGGTGCGGTCGCGAGCCATCTCTGCAACCTGGACCGTCGCACGCTCAGAGTATGGCGCCCAACGGGTGAGGAATTGCTTCCGATTGAAGTTGCGCGGGTCAAAACAGTGCTTCGGACGGCGGTTCCGGCAGCGGAAACCTCGGAACTGCCGAAACCGCCAGGCGCAGCTCTGCTGCTTTGGGATTCTTGCGCTATTCGGTGCATACGTGACAGCTGTGGGCGCCCAAAGGTCTACCTTTAGTATTCAGAAGCCTGTAAATTCTAGAAGACAAGCCTCTGACCTCGACTTCTCCAAGAGGGATTAGCCAGGCTCCTGCGAAACTCGGAGGTGTGGGCGCCCAAACGTGGGACTTCTGCAGAAATCCCTGCGGAAAAGCCAGGTGTGGGCGCCCACGGGTCCGACTTCTGCAGAAATCCCTGCAGGACCCCGAGGTGCGCGTACCCATGGGTCCGACCTTTGCGTTCAGGAACCTACGCGCCCGGAGGGGCAGGCCCTCTACCAGGCCTTTTGCGAGAGGGGCAGACCGGGCCCCTGCAAAGGTGGCAGGTGTGGGTACTCGCAGGTCCTACCCTTGCAGAAATGCCTGCAGGAAAGCCAGGTGTGGGCGCCCAAAGGTCCGACTTCTGCAGCGCGGCCTGCAAAGGTGGCAAGTGTGGGCGCCCAAAGGTCCGACTTCTGCCTTCAGGATTCCCTGCCC
>JAQXQO010000045.1 GCA_029101205.1 Coriobacteriales bacterium
GGGACTGCTTGGAGGGCCGCACGGCGCGGCCGCGGTTCATGGTAACTCAAGGGGTTCCGCGCGCCAAGCGGCATGGAGCGTCACCCCTTCAGCGCCTGGGCCACGCGCACGCGCAGCTGCGGCAGAACCTCGGCCTCGAACCAGGGGTTCCTCCTGACCCACATCCGGTTTCGCGGGGAGGGATGCGCCAGCGGGAAGTACCGGGGGCCGTACTTCTGGTAGTCGCGCACCACGTCGGTCAGCCGCTCGGAGGCCCTCAGGCCCAGGTAGTGGCGGGTGGCATACGACCCAACCAGCACCACCAGCTGGATGCGCGGCATCATCTGGAACAGCACCGGGTGCCACTTCTGCGCAAAGCCCGGTCGGGGCGGCAGGTCGCCGGACTTGCCCGCCCCGGGAAAGTAGAAGTCCATGGGGACGATGGCCACCTGGCTGGGGTCGTAGAACGTGGCGCGATCCATGCCCAGCCACTCTCGCAGGCGCTCGCCGGACTTGTCGTTCCAGGGAATCTGCGTGTCCTGGGCGATGCGCCCCGGTGCCTGGCCGACGATGGCCACGCGGGCGTCGGGGCCGGCGGTGTACAGCGGGTCGATGCCCGCCACCGTGTACGACGCGTTCTGCGGATCTGCCTTTATGGCCTGGAACACGCGGGCGAAGTCCTCGAGTGTGGCGGACGACGATGTCGGGTCCTCGGGCTCGGTGGCGGACGGCGAGTGCATGTAGTTCTTCTTTCCCTGGCGATGGCGGCTCGGTGACGGCTGCGACTATTCGCCGCTTACGGTAGTGCTGATGCCAGCCGCCTCGCAGGCGTCGGCGACCCAGCGCACGTCGCCCTCGGTCAGCTGCGTCACGCCGTCCAGCGCGTAGTCCATGCCCGCGCTCTGGTACTTGCCCTGCCCCAGCTGGTGAAAGGGCAGCACGTCGGCGCGACCGATGCCCAGCCGCACCATGCGCTCGACGTTGGCCTGGACGTTCTCCCTGGAGTCGGTGTAGCCGGGGATGATGGGCATGCGGCCCACGATGCGCCCGACGCCAGCCGTGCCATCGGCCTCCATGGCGTCCATGAGTGACCGCACGTTCGCGTCGCGCACGTCGGGGTCAAGGCCCGCCACGTCCAGGCTGGTCTGGCGGTCGGCTATCTTGAAGTCTACCAGGAACACGTCGCACGCCCTCGCCAACGCTTCCGGGTCCTGCAGCGGCACCCCGAGGGTGGACTCGATGGCGGTCTGGACGCCACGCCTGTGGCACTCCTGCAGGAAGGCCAGGCTGAAGTCCTGGCGCGACATGCACTCGCCACCCGAGAGGGTCACGCCTCCGCCCGACTCCTCGAAGAACACGCGGTCGCGCAGGCACTCGTCCACCAGCTGCCCCACGGTCGTGGTGCGGCCCACCAGCTCCTTCGCGCCCGACGGGCACTCGGCTGCGGTGCGGGGGCAGTCATGCGCGCTGAACTTGCCCTTCGGCATGGAGCAGCGAATGCACAGGTTGGAGTGCCAGACCTCCTGCGGCTGGAAGCTCAGGTTCTCGGGGTTGCAGCACCACGGGCAGCGAAACGGGCAGCCCTTCAGGAACGCGGCCGTGCGGATGCCGCCACCGTCGTGAATCGAGAATCGCTGCACGTTCGTCACGATGGCCGTGAGCTCGTCCTTCTGGGCCTGCAAGCCCACCTCGTCCTGCTGACCCAAATCAGTCTCCCCCATTGTGTGCCCCTCCAAAGCCATTCCCCTGCAAGGCGGCGCGCCGCGTCCCAAGGTACAAAATCCGCCCGGGACAGTGCGCCCGCCCCACAAGCCGCGCACATGCGCTCGGACGTTGGTTTCCGAGTGCATTTTGACTGAAAACAATGCGTAAGTCAATGTTTGAAGCTTTAGTTACTTTCGTTCGTAATTTTCTATGTCCACTTTGGCATCTTGGGTGAGATTACGGTGCATTCTCGCTTCCATCTTGGCCTATATGCTATTTATACAGTATCATTACTGCCGTTGATCAAGAGCGCTTAACCGCAACACTCACAGAGAGGATTCCCATGTCCGAACAGAAGAACCTGCTGGCCGGCTCCGTCATCGCCCTGGGCGCCACCATCACCGAGGCCATGGACGACGCGCCCGGCTTCGTTCCCTGCGGCACCCCCGCCCAGGTCATCCTGAACGCCATCAACACCTACGCCGGCTCGGACGACGCAGCGGCCGCTCAGACCGCACAGCAGGTCTCCGGCTTCGTCGGCCACGTGAGCGAGCACCGCGGGGTCACCGCCCACGAGACCGCAGACGTAGAGCAGCTGAGCGACCAGCAGAAGGAGCTGGCCCAGAAGGTCCTGGACCTGGCAAAGGCTGCAACCGCGGACACCATGGACCCCCGGCAGACCGAGTGGCTGTACCGCGCGCTCGGCGCCCTCGAGCCCGGCGCCACGACCGCCGCTGAGCTGCTGGCCCAGGCGTAGTAATAGCCCCAATCGGCAATTACCGGGCATCAGGTCGAGGACCTGGTGCCCACGGCGGCCATCTCTGCGCGCAGGCCTGCAGGGGCGGCAGGTGTGGGCGCCCATACCTCCGACCTTTGCATTCAGGAAGCGTCGCGCTAGGAGGAGCAGGTCTTCTACCAGGCCTTTTGCGAGAGGGGCAAGACGGGCCCCTGCAAAGGTGGCAGGTGTGGGTACCCGCAGGTCCGACTTCTGCAGGAAATCCTGCAAACCTGGCAGGTGTGGGTACCCGCAGGTCCGACCCCTGCAGAAATCCCTGCAGGGGTGGCAGGTGTGGGCGCCCAGACCTCCGACCTTTGCATTCAGGAAGCGTCGCGCTGGGAGGGGCAGTTCTTCTACCAGGGCTTTTGCGAGAGGGGCAAGACGGGCCCCTGCAAAGGTGACAGGTGTGGGCGCCCGAAGGTCCGACTTCTGCAGAAATCTCCTGCAAAAGGTCGAGGGGTGAGTG
>JAQXQO010000046.1 GCA_029101205.1 Coriobacteriales bacterium
TCACCAACGAACGCAGTAATACAGCCGTAGTACTGTATTACTGCGGTTTAAGTATGGTATTACGACGCGTGCTGCATGTGTAGCACGCCGGTGGGCTAGATTAATACGGTATTTCAAGCCAAGGAAAGAGCATTAATGCCAAAGAAGCCCACCACCTTCAGCATGCGCATGCCGGAGGACATCAACGACAGGATTCAGTCGTACGCCGAGGAGCACCAGTGCACCAAGGCCGAGGCAATGAGCCACTTCGCCCGCGCTGGCATGAAGCTGGAGGACGAGGGTGGCGCTCCGACAACGGATAACGCGTCCGCCGCGCAGCCCGCGGAGGACCTTGGCCAGAGCATGGACCAGCACTTCGGCAAGGTCATGGACCAGTTGCAGGGCCTGTCGAAGACCGCCGAGTCGCTGCGCGAGTCCTCGACACAGCAGGCCATAGTCCCCGCCGACATCAGGCAGAAGGTGCAGGAGTACGCGAAGGCGCACGAGTGCAGCGAAACGGAGGCCCTTGGCTACTACGCCCGCCTGGGCATCCAGATGACCGACCAGCAGCGACCCGCCTCCGTGGCGGAGGCTGCGGACCTCTCGAAGAAGCTGGACCTTCTGGCCAAGGACAGCCAGATGAAGTCCGAGCAGCTGAAGCGGATGAACGAGGCCATCGCACACATCCGCAAGAACACAGAGCCCGAGACGGTGGAGGTGGAGGGCGAGCTGGCCGATCCCGCCATCGAGGAGGCCAAGTCACCCCAGCTGAGTGAAGAGGAGAAGGAGCGCCAGGAGGAGGAGCGCACGCGAAAGATCATGACCGACGTCATGAACGAGTATGCTGCGGCGCACCCCGCCCCGGCGCCCGAGCCTGCCCCCACGACGGCGCCGCAGATGTCGCCCTGGCTGCCCGTGCTGGTGGCGGTCATCGTGAGCCTGGTCATGGGCATCGTGGTCATATTGGTGACCCACTAGGGCCCAGCACATGGAGAAGTGCCACAGATGGCGTGAGCCACCTGCGGTCACGCAAGGTTGGGTACGTCGGAGCGCTACTATTCACATGGATATTGTTGCCGCTTGCCGATTGCAGAGAAAGAGGGTCAGATGGCGGAGTCTGTCAACAACGACGAGCGCGGGGACATCTCGCCCGAGCTGGACGAGCTGTCGAGCGCACTCATGGGCGACGCCCTGGACCTCCTGGCCGACGGGCAGCCGGTGAACGTGCTTGTGGTGGTGGAGGACGCACAGAGAAACGCGGCCTCCTTTCAGTTTGCCGACGATGGCCCGGAGGAGACGCTGCGCGCCGCTCACGAGCAGGTGCTGAAGCTGGCGGCGGCCGGAGGCGACCCCAAGAGCCACCTTGGCGAGCCCGTTCGCTACGCAGTCGCGTACGAGGGCATGGTGTGCGACACGGACGGCGCATATCGGGATGCCCTGCTGGTGGAGTTCGGGGAGCGCGGGCGAAAGAGCTACTCTGCCTACTCGTTCTTCACCGGCCGCGGAAAGCACGGCAGGTTCCGATGGAGCGAGCCTGCGCCGGCAGGCGAGCTGGACTCGCTGCTGTAGCGACCATATACGCAAATGACCAGCGGTAATACCGCTGTACTTCTTGCCTAATACATATGTAGTAGTGTTCTGCCCGGATGTGGTCGGGCAGGCCGAGGACTAGAAACGGGGAACGCATGCTCCAGGAGCACATTCGCAACATCGCAATCATCGCGCACGTCGACCACGGCAAGACCACGCTGGTGGACGCCATGCTGAAGGCCACGGACGCCTTCCGCGCGGGCCAGCAGGTCCAGGAGCGTGTTCTGGACTCCAACGACCAGGAGCGCGAGCGCGGCATCACCATCCTGTCGAAGAACATCTCGATCGAGTACAAGGGCGTGAAGATCAACGTCATCGACACCCCCGGCCACGCCGACTTCGGCGGCGAGGTTGAGCGCGTGCTAAAGATGGCCGACGGCGCTCTGCTTTTGGTGGACGCGGCCGAGGGCCCCATGCCCCAGACGCGCTTCGTCCTGCGTCACGCCATCGCCGCGCACCTGGCCGTCATGGTGGTCATCAACAAGATCGACCGCGAGGGCGCCAACCCCGAGAAGGCCCTGAATGACTGCCTGGACCTGATGATGGACCTGGGTGCCTCCGACGAGGAGCTCGAGTTCGCCATGGAGCACGTCGTGTACTGCTCGGCGGTCAACGGCTTTGCCCGCCTGGACCCCGACGACGGCAACATGGACATGTATCCCCTGCTGGACATGATCGTGGACGCCATGCCCGCGCCCGATGTGGACCTGGACGGTCCCCTGGCCATGCAGTGCGTGACCATCGACCACAGCGACTACGTGGGCCGCATCGGCATCGGCCGCATCTACTCGGGCACGATTCACGACGGCGACAACATCCTGGTGGTAAAGAACGACGGCTCGCGCGCCATGGCGCAGGTGAAGCAGCTGTTCACCTTTGACTACCTGGGCCGCAAGGAGTGCAAGCAGGCTGAGGCCGGCGACATCGCGGCCGTCGTGGGAATCGACCGCACCGACATCGGCGACGTCTACACCGACCCCGAGAACCCGGTCGAGCTGGAGCCCATCGAGATCGACCCGCCCACCCTGGCCATCATCTTTGAGGCCAACACCTCCCCGCTGGTGGGCCGCGACGGCGACATCGTGGGTGGCCGCCAGCTCAAGGAGCGCCTGATGCAGGAGCGCGAGAACAACGTGACCATGCGCATCGAGGAGCTGCCCGACAAGACCGGCATCGAGGTGGCCGGCCGCGGCATCCTGCACCTGTCGGTCCTGATGGAGCAGATGCGCCGCGAGGGCTTCGAGTTCCAGGTCGGCCGTCCCCGCGTCCTGTACAAGAAGGAGCATGGCCAGGTCCTGGAGCCCATCGAGGCGGCCGTGGTGGAGTGCGACCCCGAGTACTCCGGCAAGGTCATCGAGGTCTTCGGCAACGCCGGCGGCACCATGACGAACATGGAGACCGGCACGAAGCAGACGCACCTCGAGTTCAAGATCCCGACGCGCGGCATCATGGGCCTCAAGACCCGCATCATGAACGTGACCCACGGCGACGCGGTGTTCTATCACAACTTCGCCGAGTACGGCCCCTACGCCGGTGACATCGGCGGCCGCCAGAACGGCGCCATGATCTCCATGAGCACCGACAAGGCCGTCGCGTACGCCCTGGGCACGCTGCAGGAGCGCGGCACGCTGTTCGTCTCGCCCGGCACCGAGTGCTACGAGGGCATGCTGGTGGGCGAGCGCAGCAGGCCCGGCGACATGACCGTGAACGTGGCCCGTACGAAGAACCTGGGCAACCAGCGCTCCTCGACCGCAGACATCGCCGTACAGCTGACGCCCCCGCGCACCTTCACGCTGGAGGAGGCGCTGGAGTACATCATGGACGACGAGCTGGTGGAGGTCACGCCCAAGAACATCCGCATGCGCAAGCGTCTGCTGACCGAGACCGAGCGTCGCAAGTGGGCCGTCCAGCACGGCAAGGTGGCCAAGCTGAACTAGAAAAAATATTTTCTAGAAAAGTCTGGCCAAGACGCAGTGGGTTCCTGTATACTAACCCCTGCGGTTTTACGGAGAGTTGTCCGAGTGGCCGAAGGAGCACGATTGGAAATCGTGTATACGTCTAAAGCGTATCCTGGGTTCAAATCCCAGACTCTCCGCCAGTAAAACTTTCGCGGCGTCCCATTTTGGGGCGCCGCGTCACCCTTACGGAGGGGTGGCAGAGTGGTTGAATGCGGCGGTCTCGAAAACCGTTTACCCCTTCGGGGGTACGAGGGTTCGAATCCCTCCTCCTCCGCCATTTAAGGCATCAGACCGGTCCAATGGGCCGGTCTTTTTTTAGGTCGATTTTCTTGCCCGGTTGGGGCGGTGGCGTGGAAGTGGCACTGTCGGGTATGCTCTAGCCATCACTTGACTTGGCAGAACCAATCGAGGTGTTTTGATGGCACAAAATCAGACGGCCGGCGCACCGGCACAGCAGGGGCACTACCTCTCGCGCTCGTGGGCGCTCCTGACCCAGCAGAAGGGCTGGATGAAGCCCATGCTGGTCATGTCGGTGGCGCGCTTTGTCCCCATTTTCGGAGACTTGGGCATCTATGGCTACGCTCTGGAGTGGGGTCGCTTGACCGCATGGAACGTGGATGCCGCTCCAAAGCAGAAGAACGTAAAGGTGGGCAAGCTCATCTCCAGCGGCTGGCGCGGGTTCTTGGTGGGGCTGGTGTGGGTGGCCGCGCTGTGCGTGGCCTACTGGATCTTGAACGGCCTGCTGAGCTTGATTCCCCACTATGAGTACAGTGGCTGGTCGGACCTGGTCGATTTCGCCTTCTTTGTGGGCGGACTCATCTGGAGCGTCATGGCCCTGGTGGCACAGCTGCGCGCGACCATATACGAGAGGCTGGGCACGGGCTTCAGGCTGGACCGCATATTCCAGATGTTCCGTCGTGACTTCGGCGACCTGTGGCGCGTCGTGGGCATCGACCTTCTGGGCGGGCTCATCGAAGGTGTCGTCGTGGCCGTGTTTGGCATCGCCCTTCTGGGCATGCTGCTGCCCTCCGTCATCGGCCTTATCGAGAATCTGGGCCAGTCGAGCTCCTATGGGATGATGTACGGGTACGGCGTGTCCAACGGCATGGACATGAGCACCTGGATGGCAACGCAGGACCTGCTGCACTCCATCTGCGGCAGCATTCCCGCCCTGTTGCTGATGATTTTCTGCCTGAACCTGGTGCACGTGATCTTCCGCATGCTGGCCACGAATGCCACGGCCCTGTGGATGCGCCAGTTCGACGTGCCCAGCTGGGGAAAGAGCTCCGACCCCCTGCCCCAGAGCGCGGCTCCGACCTCCGGCGCCCCGCAGCTGCCCATGGAGACGGCTGGTCAGGGTCCCCAGACGGCGCCTGCCGTCGCGCCTGCGGGCGCGTCTGCCGCTGCACCGTCAGCGGCTCAGCAGCCTGCCCCCGCCGCGCGGCAGCCTGAGCAGTCGGCCGTGCACCAGGCTCCCGTTGCACCCGCGTCCGACGTTTCGGGTGTGCCCAAGGTGCCCAAGGCTCCCATTCCCATGCCGCCCGTGAGCGCGCAGCCCGAGCCGCCGGCCGTACCGACCGCCGACTCCCCCGTCGACGCCCAGCCGGCCACGGCGGCCGCGCCTTCGACGCCCGTCGAGCCCGCCACCGTGCTCGGGTCTGGCGACGAGGCCACGACTCGGATGCCGGCTCAACCCACGACCAGGCTGGGCGTCGCGTCTACGGAGACGGCTTCCACGGACGTCGCCGCGCCAATGCCGTCGCCGACCACCGACACCACCGACGCGCGGGACCGGGGTCTTGCGACCGACCACGACGACTCGTAGGAGTAGACGTGACGGCCCCGCGAATAGCGGGGTGCCAGCGAGCGGCATGTACTTCTTGCCCTGTGAAAGTGTTGTGGGTGGGAAGAAGGGCAAATCGAATATTTCAGACGCCCCAGAATCGCAGATGAGCGCCCCCGGAATGTGGTCCGGGGGCGCTTCGTTATGGAGAGCCCGTGTGCTAAATACATAACGATTCAAACCAAAACAAAGTCAAGAAGGGCTGTTGAGCAGCTACTTTGAAAAACCATGGCAATCTAGCTGCGAGCCCTGGGCAAGCCTGTGGCAAGTGGGCTTTGCTACGGTGCCGATGGGTGCCGCGTTGGAGGGGCGAGCGGGGGCGGGCGACAGCCGCAAGGGGAGCCGACGCAGTTATAGGGCTTTCGTGCAGCCGACGGTCCGTGTGCTATAGTGCACAACCGTACTTTCCTGCTCCGGGTGCAAACCTTCACGTCCCGGAGCCATTAGCCCAGAGGAGGTGACAACATGAAGGCTTATGAACTGCTGTATTTTGTCGATCCCACCGCAACTGAGGAGGCCCGTGCCGGCGTCTCCAAGCGCATCGAGGATGCCGTGACCGTTGACGGAGGCGTCATCGACAACGTCGAGGACTGGGGCAAGCGCAAGCTGGCCTACGAGATCGACGGACTCACCGAGGGTGACTACATCCTCGTCAACTTCCACGCGGCTCCCTCCGCAATCGCCGAGCTCGATCGCGTCCTGCGCATCAGCGACACGTGCAAGCGTCACATGATCGTGCGCCGCGACGACAAGGAGTAGGCATGGAAGCGCGGGCATAGGCCCGCAGACGAGAGGCAGTGAGAATCATGAGCATCAACAGGGTGAACATCTCGGGCAATCTGACGCGCGACCCCGAGCTGAGGTCCACGACCAGCGGAACGCAGGTCCTGACCTTTGGCGTCGCGGTGAATGACCGTCGTCGCAACCAGCAGACGGGCGAGTGGGAGGACGTTCCCAACTTCGTGGATTGCGTCGTGTTTGGCTCCCGTGCCGACGCTCTTTCCCGCTTTCTGAGCAAGGGCTCCAAGGTGGCCATCGAGGGCAAGCTCCGCTACAGCTCGTGGGAGCGTGACGGGCAGCGCAGGAGCAAGCTCGAGGTGATCGTGGACGAGATCGAGTTCATGTCGCCTAGAAACAGCCAGGGTGGCCAGCCCAGGCAGCAGCCGCAGCAGGGTGGCTACGAGGCACCGGCGTATAACGCGCCCAGCCCCTCGTACGCGGCTCCGGCTCCGCAGCAGGCGCCCGCCCAGCCTCAGACCTCCCAGCGTCCTCCCGTGACCAATCCGCCCAATGCGGACGTGTTCGACGAGGACATCCCCTTCTAAGTAGGATGTGGCGGCCCGACGGCCGCCCAAAGAAAGGCATCGTGACATGGCTCAGCGTCAAAAGCAAGAGTATCAGCGTCAGCCGCGTCGCAAGTACTGCCAGTTCTGCAAGGAGAACACCGAGTACATCGACTACAAGGATGTGCAGCTTCTCCGCAAGTTCATGACCGACCGCGGCAAGATCAAGCCCCGTCGCGTCACTGGCGCCTGCACGCAGCATCAGCACGACATCGCAATGGCCATCAAGCGCGCTCGCGTGATGGGTCTGCTCCCCTACACGATCACCGTGGTCTCCAGCCGCGGTGGCCGCAACCGCGGCTAGCAGGCAGGACAGCTCAGCAAGTGAGCGTCTTCGAGCGACATGGCAACGGAATGCCCGAGCCCCCTACGGGGCTGAAGGACGAGGCTAGGGACAGCGAGATCCTGAAGGCAGTCGACGACGACCCGCAGGAGCCCAGTCCCATGGGCACCAGAGAGCCCAACCTCATGTGGGGCGTGGCCTGGTGTGCAGTCGGCATGGCTTGCATGCTGGTTGAGCAGGGCATAGGGTGCGCGCTTGCGGCGTTTGGCGCCGCCGTGCTCCTGACCCGGGGAAGCCGGCGCGGCCGTGTGTCCCTGGCAGTGGTGCTGCTGGCCGGCAGCGTCCTTTGCGGCGTTGCGGACGGCATCCGCTATGGTCTGTGGACTGGAGTCGACACCGGCGTCAACGCGGCGGTGTGTGCCGCACTGGTGGCGGCCGTGGCGTTTGCCACGTGCGGCCAGCGCAGGTCGAACACCCTCGTGTGCCTGGCCGCCCTCGCGGTGGCACTGGTCTCGCTCCTGATCTCCGAGGCCGAGGCGGCATGGACGGGTACCACCGTCTCTGCCGTGGTGGACCAGGCGATGTCTGCCCTTTCGGGCGCGGACGTCTCTTTGTCCACCCAGCAGCAGCTGGGCGTCATAGCCCCGCTGGTCAGCCTGGTCTGGCCGGTTGCCTACCTTCTGGTGGCAGCCATCTGGACCTCCCTTGCATACCTGGGGGCCCGCGTGGCCCTGGGTCGCATGGGGCGCCAGGCCTCAACGGCGAATCTCTTCATGAACTTCGAGATGCCGCTGTGGGTGCCGGGGGTGCTTCTGGCTGGGGTCGTGGCCATCGTGGCCGCGCAGAACCTGCCGTGGTGGGGCGATGCCCTGCGCATGGTTGGTGCAAACGCGGTCATGTACGCCCGTGTGGGCTTGGCCGTGCAGGGCATCGCCCTGCTGTCCTGGCTCATGCAAAAGAACAAGGTGTGGCCAGTTCTGCAGGCGTTCGCCTTTGTTCTGTCCCTGTACCTGGAGCTTTCCTTCTTTGTCATGAGCGTCGTGGGTCTTGTGGACGTCTGGGCGAACTTCCGCCATCTACCGCATGGCGAGTCGTCCGACGGCATGGCCCCACAAAGTAAGTAAGGTGTCGGCGAGAGCCGACTAACCAAAGGAGTGTCCCATGAAAGTCATCCTTCTGGGTGAGCTGAGGGGCAAGGGCGGCGAGGGCGACGTCGTGGACGTGGCCCAGGGCTTCGCGGAGAACTACCTGTTCCCCAACAAGATCGCCCAGCTTGCCACCAAGGGTAACCTGAAGCAGCTTGAGGAGCGTAGGCACGTCATCGCCAAGCGCGAGGAGAAGCGCATCGCCGACGCTAACGCCCTCAAGGCGCAGATCGACGGCCAGAAGGTCACCGTCGACGCCAACATCGGCGACGAGGGCCAGCTGTTTGGCTCCATCACCACCGCTCAGATTGCCGACGCGGTGAAGGCCCAGCTGAACGCTGAGGTCGACCGCAAGCGCATCGAGCACGCCAACGCGATCAAGACCGCCGGTGCCCACAAGGTTACCGTCAACCTCTACCGCGACATCAACGCCGTCCTCACCGTGCAGGTCGGCCCCGAGGCCGCTGCCGAGGAGCCCGAGGAGGCTCCCGTCGAGGCTGAGGAGCAGACCGAGGCCGCCGAGGAGCAGTCCACCGAGGCTGCCGAGTAACCCTTCGGCACATGCCATCGCAGGCCCGGGCGGAATCCATCCGCCCGGGCCTTTTGCGTCTGGGCCACCGGAACGCGAGGCAATCCTTGGGCCGGGAGATACCAGGCTCACGACTACGCCGGTTCTTCTTGGCTATATATTCTTGTATTGGCAACGAACGCCGCAAAGGCGGGCAAGAAGGACGAACGGAGGACGACACTTGGCTGATGCTGACTACGACGTCAACCCCACGCGCGCCACGCTGCAGCAGCAGGGTGTGATGCCGCAGGACCCGGCTGCCGAGAAGTCGGTCCTGTCGGCCATGCTGATTTCGACGGACGTGCTTCAGGACGCGCTGGTTGAGCTGGAGCCCAGCGACTTCTACATCCCGTCCAACCGAAAGATTTTCGAGGGTATGGAGGCGCTGTTCGCGAAGAGCGACCCCGTGGACCCGGTGTCCCTGGCGGACTACCTGCGCACTGAGGGGCAGCTGGACCAGGTGGGCGGCATGGCCTATCTGCTGGAGCTGGGAAACAACACGTTTGCCCTGGCTGGCTGGCACCACCACGCCGAGATGCTGCGCCGCGACGCCATCCTGCGCCAGATGATCGGGGCCTCCGCGCAGATCAGCGCGCTGGCCTTCGACGCCCCGGAGGACACGAAGGAGGTCGTGGACCGCGCCGAGCGCATGATCCTCTCGGTGACGGACCGCGACGTGCGCTCCACGTACTCCACGCTGTCCGACGTGATGGAGCAGCTGTACACCGAGCTGGGCGAGATGAGCGCCAGCGACAACAAGACCTTCGGCGTGCAGACCGGCTATCCCGGCATCGACTCCAGGCTGCTGGGCCTGCGCCCCGGCCAGATGGTGGTCATCGGTGCTCGCCCTGGCGTGGGAAAGACGTCGTTCGCCCTGAACCTGATGGTGAACGCCGCCGCGCAGGGCGCGTCCATCGCGTTCTTCTCGCTCGAGATGTCCAAGGCCGAGATTGCCCAGCGCCTGCTGTCGGCGCAGGCAAAGATCGGCCTGATGGACATCCGCTCGGGCAACATTCGCGACAACCAGTGGCCGCAAATCCTGGAGGCGGTCAACAGCCTGTCCGACCTGGACATCATGATCGACGACACGCCCGGCACCACCGTGACCGAGATTCGCGCCAAGGCACGGCGCATGCTGCACGGCAAGGAGCTGGGCCTGGTCATAGTGGACTACCTGCAGCTGCTGAGTCCACCGGCGGGCGGCAACCGCAACGACAACCGCGCCACGCAGGTCTCCGAGATGTCTCGTGGCATAAAGATCATGGCCAAGGACCTGGGCGTGCCCGTGGTGGCGCTGTCGCAGCTGAACCGTCAGGTGACCGGCCGCACGGGCCAGCGCCCGCAGCTGTCCGACCTGCGCGAGTCGGGCTCCATCGAGCAGGACGCCGACATCGTCATCCTGCTGGACCGCTCGATGACCGACGAGGAGGCCGAGCGCGCCGACCGTCCCGACAAGGACGTCACGGACTTCATCATCGCAAAGAACCGTTCCGGTCCGCTGGACACGGTGCCGCTGATGTTCCTGCCAGGCTCGACGAAGTTTGTCGAGGTGGACCGCAACCACAGCGAGTAGCAAGAAGTGACTATGGAGCGCACTCCGCGGGGTGCGCCCTGTCATATACTAGGCACGTCTGGGCGCTTGCGCCCGGAAGCGCCTAGAGTGGCGATGGCCCAATAGCATGAGAGGAATGCGCATGGCTGCAGATGTTCTCGTTGGCACCCAGTGGGGCGACGAAGGCAAGGGCAAGGTAACAGACCTCATTTCGGGTGACTACGACGTGGTGTGCCGCTACGCCGGTGGCGCCAACGCCGGTCACACGGTGGTGGCGAACGGCCACAAGCTGGCACTACACCAGGTGCCCTCTGGCGTCATGTACCAGGGCGTATATCCCGTCATCGGCAACGGCTGCATCGTTGACCCCGAGATTCTTCTGGGCGAGATGGACGTGCTGAGCGAGCAGGGGATCTCCTGCAAGGACCTCAAGATCTCGGGCAATGCTCACATCGTGATGCCCTACCACAAGGACCTCGACGGCGCGCACGAGAAGAAGCTGGGCAAGAACCTCATCGGCACCACGAAGCGCGGCGTCGGCCCCTGCTACATGGACAAGATGAACCGCACCGGCCTGCGCATGCAGGACATGCTGGACGAGCACATCTTCCGCGAGAAGCTGGAGAGCGCCCTGGCCTACACCAACCCCATCCTGGAGAAGGTCTATGGCCTGCCCACCTACACGGTCGACCAGATCTGCAAGACCTACCTGCCCATGGCGGAGCGCCTGCGCCCCTACATCGTGGAGAGCTCGCTGTTCCTGAACGAGCAGCTCGAGGCCGGCAATAACATCCTGTTCGAGGGCGCCCAGGCCACGATGCTTGACATCGACCACGGTACCTACCCCTTCGTCACCTCCTCCAACTGCACCGCCGGCGGCGCGGTGACCGGCTCGGGCGTCGGCCCCACCCAGATCCACCGCGTCCTGGGTGTGGCGAAGGCCTACCTGACCCGCGTGGGATCCGGCCCCTTCCCGACCGAGCTGTTCGACGAGACCGGCGACAAGCTGGGCGAGGTCGGACACGAGTACGGCGTCACCACAGGCCGCAAGCGTCGCTGCGGCTGGTATGACGCGGTCGTCGTGAACTACGCCGCGCGCGTGAACGGCCTGACCGACCTGGCCATCACCAAGCTGGACGTGCTGGGCTGCCTGGACGAGATCAAGGTCTGCGTGGCCTACGAGTGCAACGGCCAGCGCTATACCACCGTGCCCGAGCACCAGAGCGTGTTCTACCACGCGAAGCCCGTGTACGAGACGCTGCCCGGCTGGAAGTGCGACATCTCGGGCGTACGCGACTTCTACAAGCTGCCGCGCGAGGCGAAGGACTACATCGACTTCCTGGAGCAGCTGGCCGGCGTGCGCGTGTCCATCATCACCGTTGGTCCCGACCGCGAGCAGACGATCGATCGCTACTGGCACTAAGGAACTGATCTGCGCCCCTGGCGCACACCCGGCCCCGGCGCACATGCGCCGGGGCCTTTGCGTCGAACGAGGATGCTTGCAATCCATGCAAGAAGGGCGCGTGTGCGCCCGACGAAGGAGGACTCATGGCACAGAAGGTCGACATTCTACTGCTGGGCTCCGGCGGGCGAGAGCACGCCCTGCTGAAGAAGCTGTCCGAGTCGCCCATGGCCGGAAGGCTGTACGTGGCCCCCGGCAATGGCGGCATGCTGCAGCTGGCGCAGCAGGCGCCCGTGGACCAGGACTCCCCCGCCGACGTCGCCGCCTGGGCGAAGGCCAACGGCATCGGCCTGGTGGTCATCGGCCCCGAGGCTCCGCTGGTCGAGGGCGTGGGCGACGCCGTGCGCGCCCAGGGCATCCCCGTGTTTGGCCCCAACGCCGACGCGGCCCAGATGGAGGGCTCGAAGGAGTTCGCAAAGAAGGTCATGGAGCGCGCGGGCGTCCCCACGGCACGCTATCGCAGCTTCACCGACGAGGCCTCCTGCGCCGACTACGTGCGCCAGCTGGGCGGCCCCTGCGTCGTGAAGGCCGACGGCCTGGCCGCGGGCAAGGGCGTCATCGTGGCCCAGACCACCGAGCAGGCCCTGGAGGGCGTGAGCGAGTGTTTCGGAGGCCACTTCGGCGACGCCGGCCGCACGGTCATCGTGGAAGAGATGCTGGAAGGCCCCGAGTGCAGCCTGCTGGCCCTGACCGACGGAAAGACCCTTGTGCCCCTGGCGACCAGCCAGGACCACAAGCGTGCCCAGGACGGCGACCGCGGTCCCAACACCGGCGGCATGGGCGTTTACTCCCCCGTCCCCATCCTTCTGCCCGGCGAGCTGGACGCCATGGTGGACATCGAGAAGCGCGTGGTCGCCGAGCTGGCCTCCGAGGGCATCACGTACTCCGGCTGCCTGTACGGTGGCTTCATGCTGACGAAGGACGGCCCCAAGGTGCTGGAGTTCAACGCGCGCTTCGGCGACCCCGAGACCCAGGTGGTCCTGCCCCGCATGAAGGGCGACCTGGTGGAGGCCTTCCTGGCCTGCGATAACGGCACCTTGAGCCCCGACATGGTGGCATGGGACGACGACTGGGCCGTGTCGGTGGTGCTGACCAGCGCCGGCTACCCCGGCTCGTACCGCAAGGACCTGCCCATCACCGGCATCGACGACGCCAACGCCATGCCCGGCGTCACGGTGTACCACGCCGGCACGAAGCTGGCCGACGACGGCACCGTGCTGACGAACGGCGGCCGCGTGCTGGACGTGACGGCCGTGGCCCCCACCTTCGAGGACGCGCGCAACCTGGCCTACCAGGCGTGCGACAAGATCTTCTTCGAGGGAAAGACCTATCGCCACGACATCGGCATCAAGGCCATCAAGGGCAGGGCAAACCTGTAGCACTTCCAAAATATGGGTATTAACTGAGGTGCCCAAGGCACAACCAGAAGGCAACCGGCATCCGCGTCGGTTGCCTTCTTCGAATCCTCGAAAGGCGGGACGCATGGATTCACAGAACAACAACCCCATTCAGGACGACGGCACCGTAAAGCCCATGACCGACGCGGCAAACGAGGTCAGCGCCGCGACGTCTGCCTTCACCTTCGACGGCGACCGCAGCACCAGCGCCCACGAGTCGGGCCTGCCACAGCGACGCGGGCTGGTGCTGGGCGGGGACGACCCGCGCGACGCCCAGCTGGAGGAGCACGTGCTCAGCGAGGACGTGGCGTGGAAGGGCCTCATCTTTAGCGTGAACCGACTGCGCGTGCAGATGCCCGACGGCAAGCAGGCGCTGCGCGACGTCGTGTGCCATCCCGGCGCCGTGGCCATCGTGGCGCTGACCACCGACGGCCGCATCTGCCTGGTGCGCCAGTACCGCACCGCGCTGGGCCGCGTGACCGTGGAGATTCCCGCGGGCAAGCTGGCCCCGGGCGAGGACCCGCTGGACTGCGCCAACCGCGAGCTTCTGGAAGAGACGGGCATGCGCGCGCAGAAGATGGCCTTCCTGACCACCATCGCTACCAGCGCCGGGTTCGCGAACGAGCTCATACACATCTATATGGCCACGGGACTCTCGTTTGACCACAGCAGCCCCGACGCGGACGAGTTCATCAACGTGGACCTGGTGGACGTGAACGAGTTCATCGACGCCGTGCTGGACGGCAAGGTGGAGGACGCGAAGACGGTCGTGGGCGCGCTCATCTGCGACGCCGTCAGCCACCGCCTGACGCCGAACCAGGACTAGCGGGCGGTCCGCCGAACGCGGCGTTCCTGAAGTCAGACTGCGCCCTGACCGTCTGATTGTGTGTGCTCGCCGACCTCGGCTCCACGGTTGTGCGTGAATCGTATACTGAACACGAGTGTGTACGAGGTGTTTCGCGCGTGCCGCCTCCCTGCATGGGCGGCACACATATGCATGTAGTTTAGATTCACGAGCCGCGAACGGGGAGAGGCATGCCTCATAAGAAACAGGAGATGTCCCGCATCCAGACGAACGCCCTGAACGCCGACCAGGCGGAGGAGCTGTTCAGCAAGGTAGACGAGACCGGTCACACAAATGAGGAGACCGCAACGCGCGAGCGGCGCCATCGCCACGACACCGGCAACGGGCTGGACGTGGACCCGCTGGCAGACGAGGATCCCTCGGGCTCCAACGTGGGAAAGACCATCACGAAGGTGGCCGTCACGTTCGTGGTCGTGTTCTTCCTCATCATCGTGGGCGCCCAGATGTTCTTTGGCTTCCTGCGCCGCTCGAACACGGCAAACCTGTCTGCCAGCGTGAACGTGCGCACGGTAGCCAGCGCCCTGCGCGACGGCGTCGACTGGGGCAACGGCGTCACGCAGTTCCCCGAGGACTTCACCGTTCAAGAGGCCGACGAGAACACCGGCCGCGTGGAGGTCACGGTGGTGGACACCACGTCCGAGACCGTGCTGGAGTGCCTGGCCGGCTCCCAGGTGCAGGCTGCCGCCCTGGCCACGAACGCCCTTCTGAACCAGAACATCAATACGGTGACCTACCACGTGCAGGTGCACCTGGACGAGAACGGAAAGATCCTGACATCGTCCTTCTTTGGCTTCTTCAAGCCGCAGGGCGAGGTCACGTCGCTCATCACGTTCGTCTGGACAAAGACCAGCACCGACTCCGGCGTGCACTTCAACTGCACCATCTCGGGCATCGACGACGAGCTGCAGGAGGTTCTGCGCGACCAGATCACGAACCGCTTCACGCCGTCCTCCATCCTGGGCCTGAGCAACGACGCGGGAAAGAGCGTCACGGTGCAGGACGACAGCTCTGACAGCTCCAGCTCGAACAGCTCGGACTCCAGCGACTCCAGCAGCACGGCCACCTCGAGCTCGGCCTCCGACGAGGACGCCGGTGGGGTGGACGACGGCACCACCACCAACGGCGCCGCATCCACCACCAGCGACACGTCGCAGAAGGCCGCCGCATAGCCGCTAAACGCATCTGCCAAGAAGGGCCGTCCTCTCGGGCGGCCCTTCTCATATGGCTTCGTCTGTGCTGGTTCTTCTTCAAAGATGAAAAGATGCTCAAGCCCTGTGCGCCTGGGGCCCGCGGACTACCTTCGGTCGATTTGTATCTATACTGGATGAGTCTTTGGACGAAAGGCAAGCCAACCAATTCAGGAGGCAGCAATGGCCGAAGCACCGCTTGTGGGAATCATCATGGGCTCGAAGTCCGACATGCCCGCCATGGAGGCATGCACGAAGCAGCTGGAGGAGTTCGGCGTCCCGTACGAGCTGGTGGTGGCCTCGGCGCACCGCGCGCCCGCAAAGGTGCACGCCTGGGCCTCTTCCGCCGCGGACCGCGGCATCAAGGTCATCATAGCCGCCGCCGGCAAGGCTGCTCACCTGGGCGGCGTCGTGGCAGCCTACACCCCGCTGCCCATCGTGGGCGTCCCCATGAAGACCAGCGACCTGGGCGGCATGGACTCGCTGCTGTCCATGGTGCAGATGCCCTCGGGCGTGCCCGTGGCCTGCGTGGCCATCGGCGGCGCAAAGAACGCCGCCATCTATGCCACCCAGATCCTGGGTGCCACCGACCCGAAGTGGCGTGAGGTCATCGTGAAGTTCAAGGAGGACATGGCAAACGCCTAGGCTCAGTGCCATGCTGGCCGCGTCGGACGCAGAGCGCCCCGGCGCGGCCGTCCTAGTGAGGGAGGATAGTTCCAAGTGACGAAGCAGGAGCTTCTAGATCAGATAAAGGTGTCCATGAAGGCGCACGACAAGGTGCGCACCTCCATCCTGCGCCAGGTGAACCAGGCGATCAAGCAGATCGAGGTCGACCAGCGCCGCGAGGTGACGGAGGCCGACATCACCGCCGCCATAAAGAAGCTGCAGAAGGTAACCGACGAGGAGCTGGACGGCCTGCGCAAGGCCGGTGCCGCCTCGCATGCCGAGCGCATCTCTGCGCTGTCGTCCCAGGCCCAGACCCTGGCCAGTCTGCTGCCGCACCAGGTGTCCGGCGCGGACCTGGAGGCCCTGGCCGACCAGCTGCTGCAGCAGCTGGGTGCTACCACGAAGCGCGACATGGGCAAGGTCATGGGCGCGCTGAACAAGGCCACCAACGGCAACTTCGACAAGCCCGCAGCGGCCGCGTACCTGGGCCGGAAGCTCTCGTAGCGGGTGCCCATGAAGCACGAGGCAGCCCACTCCGCCCAGCCCGAACGCCGCAAGCTGACCCCACGAAGGGTCGTCTCCACCATCCTTTTGGTGGTGGGGATCATCCTTCTGGTGGGTGCGGGTGGCTACTGGCTCTCGAAGCAGTGGGAGTACCACGAGCAGGACGTCGAGAACCAGAAGCTGGCCAGCTACGCGTCGTTCCCCGAGGGCGACGACGGTCCTCCCCAGATAGACTGGGCGGGCCTGAAGGCGCTGAACCCCGACATCGTCGGCTGGATCTACATACCCAACACCGCCATCAACTACCCCGTGTACCAGGGCGACTCGAACGACAAGTACCTGCGCACGAACGCGGAGGGGAAGTACTCGGTCGGCGGCCAGGTGTTTTTGGACTACCAGAACACGAAGCCGGGCATGGTGGACCAGCAGTCCATCATCTATGGCCACCACCTGCGCAACGGCGCCATGTTCAAGGCCGTGGCCGACATGGACAACCAGACCACGTTTGACGCAACGACCACCGTGTGGTACCTGACCGAGGACCAGAACTACGAGCTGGAGCCGCTGCTTCTGTACTACACCACGGGCAGCGACACCGACGTGCGGAACCTGAACCCGGGCACGGTCGACAACCTGCGCACCTACCTGCAGTCCAAGCTGGCGTCGGCGCAGACCAGCCGCTCGGACGCGCAGCAGGTCATCCAGAACACCCAGCACGTGCTGACGCTGGTGACGTGCAACTACTACCAGGACGACGGCAGGACCGTGCTGCTGTGCGTCCCCAAGTCGGAGGCGCAAGACTCCTGACGGCACCGCCTACCAGGGGATACGACGGAGAGGATACGGTAACACCACCATGTTTGACCCAACGGAGATCGGGTACGACCCGGTGACGTCCGACGCGGACGCCATCCACGAGGAGTGCGGCGTATTTGGCATCTGGGCGCCCAACCGCGACGTGGCGCGCCTGACGTACTTTGGTCTGCGCGCTCTGCAGCACCGTGGACAGGAGTCCGCCGGCATTGCTGTGGGTGACGGCAACACCGTGCTGGTGCGCAAGGACCTTGGCCTGTGCGGCCAGATCTTCTCGGACGCCGACCTGCAGGCCATGCCCGGCAAGGTGGCCATAGGCCACGTGCGCTACGGCACCTCGGGCGCACGCAGCTGGGAGGCCGCGCAGCCCCACCTGTCCACCATCAACGACGTCATCATCGCCCTGGCACACAACGGCACGCTGGTGAACTCGGACCAGCTGCGCGCCGAGCTGGTGCGCCTGGGCATCCCCTTCAGGTCGAACACCGACTCTGAGGTGGCCGCAAAGCTGATTGGCTACTTCACCGAGCAGACCCACCACCTGCGCGAGGGCATCCGCCACACCATGGAGATGGTCGAGGGCGGCTACGCGATGGCACTGGTGCGCGAGAACGCGCTGTACGCCTTCCGCGACCCCCACGGCATCCGCCCGCTGGTGCTGGGCCGTCTGGACGATGACGGCTGGGTCGTCGCCAGCGAGACGTGCGCCCTGGACATCATCGGCGCCAAGTTCGTGCGCGAGGTCGTGCCCGGCGAGATCATCCGCATCTCGGACGACGGCCTCATCTCGGAGGTCGGCGTCCAGCGTCGCATCCCGGCAAACTGCATCTTTGAGGACGTGTACTTCTCGCGCCCCGATTCGTACGTCATGGGACGCTCCATCTACTCCATGCGCTACGCCATGGGCTGCCAGCTGGCCCGCGAGGCGCCGGTGGACGCGGACCTGGTCATCGGCGTGCCCGATTCTGGCCTGCCCCCTGCGGAGGGCTTCGCCGCCGAGCTGGGCCTGCCCTTTGGCGAGGGCCTCATCAAGAACCGCTACGTGGCCCGCACGTTCATCCAGCCCACGCAGGAGATGCGCGAGATGGGCGTCCGCATGAAGCTGAACGCCCTGCCCGACAACGTGGCCGGCAAGCGCATTGTCATGGTGGACGACTCCATCGTGCGCGGCACCACGTCGAAGCAGATCGTGCGCATGCTGAAGGACGCCGGTGCCACCGAGGTTCACGTGCGCATCAACTGCCCCGAGGTGAAGTGGCCCTGCTTCTACGGCATCGACACCGACGTGCAGAAGCAGCTCATCAGCGCGCGAAAGAGCGTCGAGGAGGTTCGCGAATACATCGAGGCCGACTCGCTGGCGTTCCTCTCGCTGGACGGCCTGCTGCAGTGCGTGCCCATGAACGGCTACTGCTGCGCCTGCTACAACGGCAAGTACCCCGTCGAGATACCCGCCAGCTTCAGTGCGGGCAAGTTCCTGGACGGGTACAGCCCCACCAACCTGTCGCATGCGTCGCGCGCTGCGCGCATGACCATAGACGAGGTCCTGCACGAGTCTGAGGAGGAGAAGGACTAATGGCAAAGCACATCACGTATGCCGAGGCCGGCGTGGACGTGGACGAGGGTGCCCGCGCGGTCGATGCCATCAAGGACGCGGTCAAGGCCACCAACCGCCCCGAGGTCATCGGAGGCCTGGGCGGCTTTGGCTCGTGCTTCAGCATGAAGGGCTACAAGGACATGGAGGACCCGGTGCTGGTATCCGGCACCGACGGAGTCGGCACGAAGCTGGCCATAGCCCAGCTGCTGGACCGCCACGACACGGTGGGCCAGGACCTTGTGGCCATGTGCGTGGACGACGTGGTGCCCATTGGCGCCGAGCCGCTGTTCTTCCTGGACTACATTGCCATCGGCAAGCTGAAGGCCGAGCACGTGGCGCAGATCGTGCAGGGCATCGCCGACGGTTGCCGCATGTCGGGCTGCGCCCTCGTGGGCGGCGAGATGGCCGAGCACCCCGGTGTCATGAAGCCCGACGACTACGACCTGGCTGGCTTCGTCGTGGGCGTCGTGGACCGTCCAAAGATGATCGGCCCGCACCTGGTGCACGCCGGCGACGTGGTCCTGGGCCTGCCCTCCAGCGGCATCCACTCCAACGGCTACTCGCTGGTGCGCAAGGTGGCCATCGAGGGAAAGACCGTCGAGCAGCTGAACCAGCCCCTGCCCGAGCTGGGCGGCGAGTCGCTGGCCGACGCCGTCATGCGCCCCACCACCATCTATGCCGGCAAGCTGATGGCTGCCCTGCGCGCCGGTGCCCCCATCGAGGCCATGGCGCACATCACCGGCGGCGGCATCACCGAGAACCTGAACCGCGCCCTGCCTGCCAACGTGGACGCCGTGGTGTACCGCGGCGGCGCCGACGGCCCCGCATGGGACATCCCGCCCGTCATCACCTACTGCGTGAAGGCGGCCGGCCTGACCCCCGACGAGGCATACAAGACGTTCAACATGGGCGTGGGCATGAGCATCATCTGCGCGCGGAAGGACCAGGACGAGGTCGTGGCAAAGCTGCGCGAGCAGGGTCTGGAGCCCTTCGTCATGGGCGAGTGCGTCGAGGGCGCGGGCAAGGTGACCTACCGATGAGCAAGCCGACGAAGCCCATAAAGCCCATAAAGCTGGGCGTTCTCATCAGCGGCTCGGGCACCAACCTGCAGGCCATCATCGACCGCATAGCCGCCGGCACCCTGGACGCCACCATCGAGCTGGTGGTCAGCTCGCGCCCCAGCGCCTTCGGCCTGAAGCGCGCCGAGAAGGCCGGCATCCAGACGCTGACCCTCTCGAAGGAGATCTACGCCGACCCCATGACGGCAGACGAGGTCATCGCCACCGAGCTGAAGCGCCACGACGTGGACTACGTCATCATGGCCGGCTACATGCGCATGGTGCACGCCCCCATCCTGGCCACGTTCCCCAACCGCGTCATCAACCTGCACCCGGCGCTGCTGCCCAGCTTCAAGGGCGCGCACGCCATCCAGGACGCCTACGACTACGGCGTCAAGGTCACGGGAGTCACGGTGCACGTGGCAGACGATCGCTACGACTGCGGTCCCATCATCGCCCAGCGCCCGCTGGCGGTGAAGGAGGGCTGGACCGTGGACGAGCTCGAGGCCCACATCCACGAGATCGAGCACCAGCTGTATCCCGACACCATCCAGCTTTTGGCCGAGGGCCGCGTGCACGTGCACGACGGCAAGGTCAGCATCGACCCGGAGTAGCGAAACCCCCGCGCGACTCCAGCGCCGTTTCATGGCAAGAAGCGCATCGCGCTAGCGACTTCATAAGGCACCGACACCGCCCCAGTCCTTTGCGACTCGGATCGGCGTCGGTGCCCCTTTTTGTTGCGCAAGGTGGGTTGCGTACTGCAACCGCTCACCTGATTCGTATCTGACATGAATCACGCGCCGTCACTGCATGCTCCATGACTACGTTGTAATAAAACACCAGCTTACAGAGCCTTTGTAGTTTCGTTGCGTGCCCGGTAGAGAATAATTCTTTACTTGTCAAATTCCAGCCATTCACAGAATAATCACTTGT
>JAQXQO010000047.1 GCA_029101205.1 Coriobacteriales bacterium
CCGCACCCGACAGGTTTGCGCAATCCAGGTCAAGCCTGAGCGGCCCGGCAGGTACGGCCCGGCGAGTGCGGCTCAGAGCTGCGCTACTCCACCGTGCCGTACAGGAAGGCCCAGCCGTGGGCGGTCACAATGGAGTTCAGCTGGTCGCATAGGCGAGCGCGCTTGTACGAACCCGCAGGTAGAAGCTCGATGACCTCCATGAGCTCGGGCGAGAGGTCGTTTACCTCGGCACGCACGACCACGTCGACGCGCTTCACCGATCCCGACGCGCTCTCCCGGTAGAGGTCGTTCACGAGTTTCTGCAGCTCGCCATACTCGACAGACGGCTGCGAGGGGGAAATTCTGGGCATGTTGCCTCCATTTGGATGCGGTTTGTTGATTGCGGCCTGATTGATGCGGCTTGATGATTGCGGTTTGATGATTACGGCTTGATGGACGCGCTTGGACCGGCGAGTCGGTTTTGTCTGATTGTGATGACAGTGGCAAAGAAGGGCAACCGTTGCCTGCGACCGTTATAGCCAGAACCAATTGATGTATACATAAGAACATTACATTTCCGCACAGTGAGTGCGCTATTCTGATTCTTGCTCCAAGCGTATATTTCACAAGGACCTATAGTTTTGACCTTTGATGCCCAACAGCTGGTCATTTCATCGGGAGGACACAGTATGCCGAACGTCTATGAAGGCATGAGCAACGAGGAGCTGGATGCGGCCATCGCGCAGCTAGAGGCGCAGGCAGATGAGCTCCGCGCGCAGAACCTAAAGCTGGACATGGCTCGTGGTAAGCCCTCTCAGCAGCAGACCGACCTCTCCAGGCCCATGCTGGACCTCATCAACTCCTCCACCAAGCTGGTGGATGAGGGCGTTGCCGTGGACAACTACGGCAGCCCTGACGGCCTGCCCTCCGCTCGCAAGCTTGCGGCTGAGATTCTGGACGTGGACCCCGCCAACGTTATCGTGAACGGCTCGTCCAGCGTGAACCTGATGCACGACCTGGTGGCGCACGCCTTCACGAACGGCGTCGCCGGAAACAAGCCCTTCTACCAGCAGGGCGAGGTCAAGTGGCTGTGCCCCGCGCCCGGCTATGACCGTCACTTCACTATCACGGCGCACCTGGGCATCAAGAACGTGCCCGTCCCCATGACCGACGAGGGCCCCGACATGTCGGTGGTCCAGCGCCTGGTGGAGGAGGACCCCTCCGTCAAGGGCATCTGGTGCGTGCCGAAGTACTCCAACCCCACGGGCGTCGTGTACTCCGACGCGGTCGTGCGCCGCTTTGCCGCGCTGCAGCCCGCCGCTCCCGACTTCCGCATCTACTGGGACAACGCCTACGCTGTCCACACCTTCGGCGACGAGGACACACCCCTCATGAACATCTTTGACGCGCTGCGTGGCGCCGGCAGGACCGACCTGGTCTATGAGTTCGGCTCGACCGCCAAGGTCACGTTCCCCAGCTCGGGCATCGCGTTCGTCACGGCAAGCCCCGCCGACATCGCAGACATCCGCAAGGCGTTCGCCGTGCAGCACGTCTCGCCCGAGAAGTTCACGCAGCTGGCCCACGTCCTGTATCTGAAGGACCTGGCCGGCGTGAAGGAGCACATGCGCAAGCATGCGGCACTGCTTCGCCCCCGCTTCGACCTTGTCGAGCAGAAGCTGACCGACGGCCTGGGCGACTCTGGCGTGGCCACGTGGACGCACCCCACGGGCGGCTACTTCGTCTCGTTCGATGGCCCCGAAGGCTCCGCGCGTCGCATCGTAAAGCTGATGGCCGACCTAGGCGTGAAGCTGACGCCTGCGGGCGCCACCTGGCCGTACGGAAAGGACCCGCACGACACCAACATCCGTCTGGCCCCCACGTACCCTGCCATCGAGGACCTGTCGAAGGCCCTCGACGTGTTCGTCGTTGCCGTCAGGCTGGTCTCGGCCAAGCTGGCAAAAGAGTCGCGCTAGCGTCGCGATACTGAGGAATCACGCGCGTGCGTACAGGAGTTAGGTAGAATGTGCAGACGTGTCGGCCTCGGTGGGCGGCACGTCGCATAGTCTATATGGCCCGCACGGGCCTTTGGAGGGTACCAGGCACATGTCACAGAAGCCCAAGCACAGCGGCAGTTCGCACCAGCACGGGTCGAAGTCCGGAAAGCGGAACATCGGCACCGGGGCAAAGGTCGTCGTCGTCGTCTTTGCCGTTCTGATGGCGCTGGCGCTGATGCTGCCCTTCTTGTCCACCATTGTGGCCAGCAACAACGAGGCGCAGAGCAGCAGCCAGTCGCAAAGCGACAGCTCGTCCAGCACGGACAGCGGCACTGACTCGTCCGACGACTCGTCGGCGGACGACGTGTCGCTGGACGGGGTTCCTGAGAACCTGCAGTCAACGGCAAAGACCTACGCCGGCACGGTGCAGACGCTGGAGTCAAAGCTCGACGACGACCCCAACAACCTGGCGACGCTGATCAATCTGGCGGACGACTACATGAACTGGGGCTACGCCTCGCTGAAGAGCAGCTCGTCTGATGACGAGAAGAGCTACAGCAACGGCCTCCTGCAGAAGGCCGTCGAGTACTTCGACCGCTACTTGGCGCTGCACGACTCCAACTCTGCAAAGGTGAACCGCGCGCTGTGCCAGTACTACCTGGGCGACACCGACGGTGCAACGAAGGCGCTGGAGCAGATCACCACGGACGCCCCGGACTTTGGTCCCGGCTGGGCGAACCTGGGCCTGGTGTACGAGCAGGCGGGTGAGACCCAAAAGGCCATAGATGCCTATCAGAAGGCGGTAGAGGCCGACCCGAACAACGAGTACGGCGCTCGCTCCTTTGCGAACCAGCGCCTGGTGGCGCTGCAGTCGCAGCAGTCGTCCAGCTCGGACAGCACGTCTAGCACGGATGGCAGCAGCAGCGAAACCACCAGTTCGGACGGCTCTACGAGCTCGGACTCCTCGTCCAGCTCGAACAGCCTGGCAAACACGCTCAACAGCAGCTCGGGCACCGGCCTGTAGCAACGACGCCCGTCGCCGTGCGGCGGGCGAACCCGCATCCAAGGAGGGGAGACCTCATGTCCATACAGATCAGCCACGTCCAGACCCCCGAGGGTTACCTAGTCAAGGTTTCGGGAGAGGTGGACGTCTCTAACGCGGCGCAGCTGCGCGCGCAGCTGGACCAGGCGCTGGAGTCTGACAGCCAGACCGTTGAGGTAAGCCTGGCCGACGTGCCCTACATCGACTCCACGGGCATCGGCGTGCTGGTTGGCACTGCGCACCGCGCCGCCGACAAGGGCGCCATGCTGGTGGTCTCGAATCCCCAGCGCAACGTGGAGCGCGTGCTGAACCTGCTGGGAGTGGGCAAGGAGCTGAACGTCCGCGTGGACTAGCGCCGTCAGGCGTGGGCAAGAAGGTCGCACGCTGCCGCGCCCGCCGGAGCAGGGCTTGCATGGCTCGTAATCGACGCAAGGAGGATTGCGCTCGTGTTTGGTATCGGAGAGACAGAGTTCTTCATCATCCTGATCTTCGCGTTTCTGCTGTTTGGCCCGGACAAGCTGCCGGGCATCGGCAGGACCGTGGGCAGGGCCCTGAGGCAGTTTAGGGACGCCTCAAATGGCTTCACCGAGGTCGTGCAGACCAACATCATGGACCCCGCCGCAGAGGAGCTGAAGAAGTCGCCTAAGCAGCGCCACGCCGAGGAGGCTGCCAAGGCCGGGGCCACTGCAGCGGCCGCTGGCCAGAAGGATGAGACAGTGCAGGGCGAGTCCGCCGAGGCCCCGCGCCATGAGACCTTCGCCGAGCGCAAGGCTCGCCTGCAGGCGGAGCGCGAGGCAGCCGCAGCTGCCGCCCCCCAGGTGGAGCCCGGCAGCACCTTCGACGACGAGGACGTGGACTCCGACGCCGACATAGAGGTCGAGGCCCCCGCACCTACGGCCGACGCGCAGAAGCCCGCAGCCGCTCCCGCGACGGCTCCGGTCGCGCAGGCGCCCGCAAAGGCCGCAGAGCCCCGGAAGGCCGCGCCGCAGCAGGCCAAGGCTGAGCCCCAGCCCACCAGCGCCGCCGACCTGTACTCCCTGGGCCAGCGCCACAGCGAGCGCAGGCAGAAGGAGCAGCAGGAGCAGGCAGACGCAGCCGCAACCCAGCAGGGAAAGGAGGACGGGAACACCGAGGCCTAGCGGTCCCGTTTCCCGGTAGCATATGGCAGACAATCAGAGAGGCCCCATAGGCCCAGCGCGCATGCCCCTGTTCGACCATTTGGCCGAGCTCAGGCGCAGGCTCACCATCATCGTGGTGTCGCTGGCGGCGACCGCCATCGTGATCTACTTTGCCACGCCCACGCTGATCGACATCCTCATCGACCCCATCCGCAACGCCTTGGGTGGCGAGCAGCTGCTGATCCTGGGCGCCCTGGACGGCTTTACCATCCGATTCAAGGTGGCGCTCTTCTTTGGCGCCATCATCTGCACGCCCATCATCATCTGGGAGATCATGGCCTTCTTCCTTCCCGCGCTGAACGAGAAGGAGCGTCGCTGGGTGGTTCCTACGGTGGCGGCCATGGTGGCGCTGTTCTTCTTGGGCATGGTCTTCTGCTATCTGGTGATCCAGCAGGCGGCGTTCGGCTGGCTGACGCAGCAGTCCACCGACTTCGCAAAGCTGGCCCCCGACGCCAACGACTACCTCAACATCATGATGCTGCTGGAGATTGGCTTCGGCGTGGCCTTCCAACTGCCGCTGGTGGTCTTCTACCTCTCGATCCTGCACATCGTGCCGTACCGCGTCTTCAGGAAGCAGTGGCGCTACGTGTACGTTATCCTGCTGACGCTGTGCGGTATCTTTACTCCCGACGCCTCGCCGGTCACGATGCTGCTGATGTTTGCGGTGTTGATCGCGCTGTACGAGATTTCGCTGGCCATTGCGCGCAGCGTCATCACCAAGCGCGACGGCAAGGAAGCGCTCCTGTGGTCTCGCGAGGAATACGCGGAGCACGAGGCTGAGAAGGACTAGGCGCCGGAAAGCAGGCGCTTGCAGGCGCCCTTGCCACACTGGCAAGGGCGTCGGCATATGGAGTGCCTAGATTTCGAGGCAAAGGGGTATACGCAACGCACCGGACAGCCGCCTTTCGGGGTAGGCTGCCCTTGGGATAATCGAAGGCGCACGCAGCGTGCGGAGGGGGTTCGTCAGGTTGAAGCTGGTCGTCACCGAGAAAAACGACGCCGCGCAGCAGATAGCGCGGCTGCTGGGGGCTGGCAAGCCCAAGGCCGACAAGGTCTATGACACACCCGTGTACCGCTTTCAGGTGGACGGCGAGGAATGGGTCACCATCGGCCTGCGCGGCCACATCATGGCGCCCGACTTTCCCAACCAGCTGCACTACGATGCGCAGAGCGGCTGGACCGCCGTCACCGAGGAGGGCGAGGTCATATCCGCTCGCATCCCCGACGACCTCCCGCGCCCGCCGTATGAGTCCAAGCGCAAGCCCTTCTTGGCCGATGGAATAGACATCAAGGGCTGGAAGGTGCCCAGCCTGCCGTACCTGGTCTGGGCCCCCATCGAGAAGGTCCCCGCCGAGAAGGGCATCATCCGCGCCCTGAAGAACCTGGCAAAGAAGGCCGACTCCATCGTCATCGGCACCGACTTCGACCGCGAGGGCGAGCTCATAGGCTCCGACGCGCTGAACCAGATACGCCAGGTGGCGCCTGACACGCCCGTCTCGCGCGCACGCTACTCGGCGTTTACGAAGGCCGAGATAGACCACGCGTTCTCGAACCTGGTCGACCTGGACCAGGACCTGGCCGACGCAGGCGAGAGCCGCCAGTACATCGACTTGGTGTGGGGCGCCGTCCTGACGCGCTACCTTACGCTGGCGCGCTACGGTGGCTTTGGCAACGTGCGCTCCGCAGGCCGCGTTCAGACGCCCACGCTGGCTCTGGTGGTGGCAAAGGAGGAGGAGCGCGAGCGCTTCGTCCCCGAGGACTACTGGGTCATCCAGGGCCAGCTGACGCACGACGGGTCCGACCCGTTCAAGACTGCGCATGCCACCGGCCGCTTCAAGGACGAGGCCGCCGCGAAGGCCGCGTTCGGGCGCGCCAGCTCGACCAAGGTCGCGAAGGTAACCGACATCGCAAAAAAGGCGCGCACCCAGAGGCCTCCCGCGCCGTTCAACACCACGTCGCTTCAGACGGCCGCCGCCTCCGAGGGCATCAGCCCCGCGCGCACCATGCGCCTGGCGGAGTCCCTGTACATGAAGGGCCTGACGTCGTATCCCCGCGTGGACAACACCGTGTACCCGAAGTCCTTGGACCTGCGTGACGTGGTGCGCACGCTGTCCACCGTGCCGAACTTCAACCCCGTGTGCAAGCAGCTGCTGGCGCAGGACAAGCTGACGGCCACCCGCGGCAAGCAGGAGACCACCGACCACCCGCCCATCTATCCCACGGCGGCGGCCGACCCCGACCAGCTGCAGCCGGCCGAATGGAAGCTGTACAACCTCATAGCCAGGCGCTTCCTGGCCACGCTGATGGGCCCGTCCACCAGCGAGGGGACAAAGCTGACCTTCGACATCGGCGGCGAGCCGTTCGTGACCTCCGGCAGCGTCCTGGTAAAGCCGGGCTTCCGTGCCATCTATCCCTACGGCCTAAAGAAGGACGACCAGCTGCCCGCGTTGAAGGTGGGGGACACCTGCGACGTGCAGGACCTTCAGCTGGAGGCAAAGCAGACCGAGCCGCCCGCGCGCTACAGCCAGGGCCGTCTGATTCAGGAGATGGAGAAGTGCGGCCTGGGCACCAAGTCCACGCGCGCCTCCATCATCCAGCGTCTCTACGACGTGAAGTACCTGAAGAACGACCCCGTGGAGCCCAGCCAGCTGGGCATGGCCGTCATCAAGGCCCTCCACGAGTTCGCGCCGCCCATCACCACGCCGGACATGACCTCCGAGCTCGAGGACGACATGACCAAGGTGGCCGAGGGCCAGGAGACCCAGGACCAGGTGGTGCAGCGCTCGCGCTCCATCCTGGCGGGCCTGCTGACAAAGCTGATCGACCACAAGGACGACCTCGGGAACGAGATCGCCGATGCCGTGACCGCCGACGCAAAGGTGGGTACCTGCCCCAAGTGCGGCAAGGACCTGGTTATGAAGACCTCGGCAAAGAACCACTCCAGCTTCATCGGCTGCATGGGGTGGCCCGACTGCGATGTCACGTACCCCGTGCCCAAGGGCCGCATCGAGCCCCTGCCCGACCCGTGCCCCGAATGCGGCGCGCCCCGGGTCAAGGTGCACCCGTTCCGCTCGCGCGCGTACGAGACGTGCGTGAACCCAGCCTGCCCCACGAACTACGAGCCCGACGTCGTCGTGGGCACGTGCAAGGCCTGTGCCGAGGCCGGGCGCCACGGCGAGCTGGTGGCGCACAAGAGCGAGCGCACCGGCAAGCGCTTCATCCGCTGCACGAACTACGACCAGTGCGGCACCAGCTACCCCCTGCCCGCGCGCGGCGAGATCCACGCCACGGGCGAGACCTGCCCGGACTGCGGTGCCCCCATCGTCGAGGTGGTAACGCAGCGCGGTCCCTGGCGCATCTGCGTAAACATGGACTGCCCGTCGAAGCAGAAGACCGCAGGGGGCAAGGGCACGACGAAGGGCGGCTCGAAGTCGACTGCCAAAAAGGCAACATCCAAGTCCACGGCAAAGAAGACCACGTCGAAGTCGGCGACCAAGTCCACGACAAAGAAGAGCACCTCGAAGTCGGCGACGAAGTTGACCACGGCGAAGAAGGCCTCAGCCAGGGCTTCGTCCTCGAAGGCCAAGGGCACGGCGGCGAAGACGTCGACGAAGGCGGCATCCGCCTCCGCAGAAAAGACGACGCGGCGCAGCGCCGGCGCAGGGACGACTGCTGCGAAGCCCCAGGGCTCGACCGGCGACTTCGTTCCGCGCGCCTCGGCTGACGACGACGTGGACCTGCCGTTCTAGCCGCGAGGGCATGGCCCTTCTTGGCCGGCGCATCATCTGGACACCGTACGGCCACGGACCTCAGGTCCGCGGCCGCTTTTTTCAGGAGGAAGACATGGCTCAAGCACAGCAGGGCGATAGCCGGCTGAGGGGCGGCGAGGCTATGCGTGATGGGGCGGGCACGGGCGTGTTCGTCTCGTTCGAAGGTGCGGACGGCGTGGGGAAGTCCACGCAGGTGGAGGCCCTGGCACGGCGCCTGCGCGACGCGGGCGTCGAGGTCGTGAGCCTGCGCGAGCCGGGCGGCACCGCCATCTCCGAGAAGATCAGGCAGCTCGTGCTTTCGCCCGAGAGCTCCGACATGTGCGACGAGTGCGAGCTCCTGCTGTTCGAGGCGGCTCGTGCGCAGCTGGTGGGCCAGGTCATCCGCCCCGCGCTGCGGCGGGGTGCCGTGGTGCTATGCGACAGGTTCATGGACTCGACGTACGCCTATCAGGCGGGTGGACGCTGCATGGACGAGGACGTGGTTCGCACGGCCAACCGGCTGGGCAGCTGCGGCGTGGTGCCCCAGCGCACCTTGGTGCTGGACCTGGACCCCTCCAGCGCACTGGCGCGTGCCACCGCCACGGGGGCGGACAGGTTGGAGGCGGAGGGCGTGCGCCTGCAGGAGCGCGTGCGCGCGGCCTACCTGCGGCTGGCACAGCTGGAGGCGCAGCGCGTGCGCGTGGTGGACGCCTCGGGCACCAAGGAGAAGGTGGCTGCCCGCGTGGAGGCGGCTCTGGCGGACGTGATTCCCGCGCTGGCGGGGCAGGACGCCGAGGATTCCAGGCAGGGAGGTGCGCGGTGAGCGCGCAAGACGGACAGACGGCGACGGGTGCGGTGGCTGGGGCTAGTACGACGGGGGCACCCGCAACCGGCGTGCCCGCGACCGGTGTGCCCGCGACCGGATCCAAGGCGGTAGGTCCCGCCACGCGCGACGGCTTCCCCGTGCCGCCCGCCCTCAGGCGCCTTCGCGACCAGCCCAGGGTCCTGGAGTTCTTCTGCGCGGCGCTGGCCGAGGACCGGCTGAGCCACGCATATTTGTTGGTGGGCGCTCCGGGTGCTGGCATGCAGGAGGCTGCGCAGGCCCTGGCGGAGTGCGTGGTGTGCCCGGCGGGTGGCGACGACACCTGCGACGAGTGCATTCGCGTGCGCCATCACACCCACCCCGACGTGCACTTCATTGACCCCGGTAGCGTGACGGGCTATCTGGTGTCGCAGGTGCGCGACATCATAGCCGACACCTCGCTGGCTCCCGTGCGTGCGCGCAGCAAGGTCTACGTGCTGTCCAACGCGGGGCTTCTGCGCGGTGCGGCGGCGAACGCCCTGCTGAAGACCATCGAGGAGCCTCCTGCGGGCGTCATGTTCATCCTGGTGGCGCGCTCGGTCGAGGTGGTGCTGCCCACCATAGTTTCGCGCTGCCAGCAGGTGCCCTTCCGCGTGGTGGCTCCCGACGCCGCCCAACGCGAGGTCGTTGAGCTGTCTGGCGCCGACCAGGCGCAGGCGCGCGAGGCCCTCTCGGTGGCGGGCACGCCCGAGCGTGCGGCCGAGTTCTTGAAGTCGCCCGGCAGGCGGGAGGTGCGCCGCATGATGGTGCGTACCCTGGGCGAGCTGGAGCGCGACGACTCCTGGGACGTGCTCAAGTCGGCGGACCAGCTGGTCGAGGCCATGCGCAGTCCCTTGGAGGACGTGCGCCAGCGCCAGAAGGAGGACGGGCAGAAGAGCGCGGACTACCTGTCGGCCAAGGCCATGAAGGAGCTGGAGGACGCCCACAAGCGCGAGCTAACCGCCCTCGAGCGTTCGGGTATTATGGAGGGGTTGGCTGCCGCACGGTCCTTCTTGCGCGACGTGCTCATGCGCTGCACGGACCCCGCGGCCGACCCTGTGAACGAGGACGTCGTGGACGTGGTCGAGCGCGTTGCCGCATCCACCACCACGTCGGGGGCTCTGGCGGCGCTGGACGCCGTCGAGCGCGCCGCGGGCGACCTCAGCCACAACGTCACAGCTACGCTGGTCGTCGAGACCATGCTTCTTCGCATCAAGGAGGCACTGGAATGCCCACCGTCATCCCGGTGAAGTTCAAATATGCCGCGCGCGACCTTTGGTTCAACCCAAAGAACACGGGCGCCCAGGAGGCCGACCACGTCATCTGCGCCACGGAGCGCGGGACCGAGATCGGCATCGCCACGGGAGACGCGCGCGAGGTCACGGACCAGACCCTGAAGGAGACCATCGGAAACGCGCACCTCTCGAACGTCATCCGCATAGCCACCGACAGCGACCTGGCCCTGGCCGACACCCTGGCGCGCAAGGGTGACGAGGCCCTGCCCGTGTTTCGCAAGCTCGTGGCCGAGAGCGGCTTGGACATGAAGCCCGTGGGCGTCGAGTACACCTTCGGGGGCGAGAAGGTCGTGTGCTACTTCGCGGCCGAGGAGCGCGTGGACTTCAGGCAGCTGGTGCGCGACCTCTCGCATGCGCTGCACCAGCGCATCGACATGCGCCAGATCGGCGTACGCGAGGAGGCTGCCATCGTGGGCGGCTACGGCCACTGCGGCCAGGAGCTGTGCTGCCGCAGGTTCGGGCTGGCCTTCGAGCCCGTGTCCATCCGCATGGCAAAGGAGCAGGACCTGCCCCTGAACTCCTCGAAGATCTCGGGCGCCTGCGGCAGGCTCATGTGCTGCCTGCGCTACGAGTTCGAGGCGTACCGCGACTTCAAGAGCCGTGCGCCCAAGCGTAACGCCGTCATCGACACCCCGCTGGGCAAGGCAAAGATTGTTGAGTACGACACGCCGAAGGAGGAGATCTGCCTGCGCATCGAGAACGGCAAGCAGGTCCGCATCCCCCTGGCCGAGATGGTGCCCTCCGACGCCGCAAAGAAGAAGTCCCAGGAGCTGGGCTGCCCGTGCCGCCCCGACACGGTGCTGCGCTCATCGCTGGACAAGCTGAACTCGCCCGACGTGCAGATGGCGCTGGCCGAGCTCGACCGGAAGAACGGCGTCAAGCCTCCCGAGACCTTCGACGACTCCGACCTGTTCGTCGACACGAAGGCGCGCAGCAAGCGTCGCGCCCGTAAGGCATCGCAGGCGCAGGAGCAGGGTGCGCAGGAGCAGCAGGGCAACAAGCGTCGCCAGCGCAGGCAGCGCGGCGAGCAGGCCGAGGCCTCACAGCAGCAGGGCCAGGGCACGCACACCCGCAGGCGCCATCGCCGCACCGACGAAAGCGTCGAAGAAGTGCTGCGCGAGGACGTGACGCAGCGCAACGAGCGCGGTGAGGCCGATGCGGGGTCCGGGTCGAAGGCCTCTGGTCCGAAGGGTGGAGCCGAGAGCCCGAACCAGGGCAACCGCAGGCGCCGCGGAGAGGCCGCGGGCTCCACAAACGGAAAGCCCCAGACCGAGCGCCAGCATGGCATGCGTAAGCGTCGCCACCACAAGACCGCCGGTGCGGGCACCGAGCAGGATCGCGGTCGGCAGGCCAAGGGCAGGCAGCCGCGCGGTGGCAACGGCCCGCAGTCTGGCGGCCCGGGCAACGGCGAATCGCGCAACGGCAACGGTGGACAGCGCTCCAACGGAAGCCAGCATTCTGGCGGCAATAGCCAGCACGGCGGCAATGGCCAGCGCGGCGGCAACACTCCCAACGGCCAGCACTCCGGCAACAACGGTGGCGCGCAGACCAGCGGTGCATCTCGTTCGGGCGGCACCCCCAAGCACATGCGCCATCCCGGCGACCGTGGTGGCAGCAACCCCACCGGTTCTTCTCGCCCCGGTGCTGGACCCGAGGGCGACCCTCGTCCGCGTCGCCGCAGGAGGCGAGCCCCCGGTGGCGGTGGCTCCGAGCCCGGCGGCAGTCCCAACCCTGGCGGTAACGGCGGCAACTCCGGCGAGTAGGCCCTACGCCGGCCCCGGAAACAGCCCATGGGGCAGTCCATAAACCAGCACGCGAGCCTGACAATACAGCCTGACAACACGCATCAAGTATGCGGCGGGGCGAGGATTCCAAATCCTTGTCCCGCTTCTTTTTCGGCACTATCTTGCTCCGGGTCTCACCTGCATTGATACCTTGTGCCTACCTCCGTCGCCGATCTTCTTGGCTTTGATTTCTTCAGACCAATAGACGTTGCGGCATCTTGAAATCCGTACTGGACGACCGGTTCCGGTGAATGTCTTCCGGTGAATGTCTATTCTCGGCACCAGGGTCTAGAAGTAGCAACACCCACATCTGGCGATGTCTGGTCAAAGATCTCAAGCTCGTAGCTGCAGCCGCATCCAGCCGCCCAGACATGTCGATGCCACCGACCCCGGCCGCCCAGACCCGGCAATACCAGCACCCCTTTCGCCCAGACCTGGCGATGCCGGCGCCCAGACCTGGCGACGTTAACGTGCAGAATCCGCCCAGACCGGGAGATTCCGGCGGGTGGGCTTGAGCTAACTCTAGGTCTGGGTGGCCGCACCGCCGGATTGGGAATGGGCACGCGATTTAACCGGTATGTCGTCCGGAGGCATCTGCCGGATTGGGGCGCCCCAGTCGGTCGGCAGGAGGCATCTACTCGATTTGGGCGCCCCGAATGGTGTGGTTCAGATATTTATATCAGAGCGCAAGAAGAAAGGACCTGGTCAGAGGGTTGCTGCCTCCCAAGGGCCCCGACGCATGGTGGCGATGATGCGGATTGGGGCGCCCCAATCCGTGGGATAGCCCGGGCGAAACGCCCCAGTCGATGCGTTTTCGTCGGCTTCCCTACGAAAATCGAACGACTGGGGCGCCGGGCCTCCCGGCTAACGTGCAGCAGACGCCCCAATCGGTTCGATTTCGTAAGTAAGTCACAGCTAACAGTACGATTGGGGCGACCAGCGCTTTGGAAGCCAGCGCTTTGGCGTCACGGCCGACGCGCGGATACATGTCCCGCACGCACGATAAGGTGAACGTGTGTTTGGGGAACACGTGTTCACTTCGCGGCGTGAGGGGGCTCGCGTATGGATGGGACTCGGCGTATGAGTGGAATGGCCGCGCGCGAGAAGCGCTATGTCCAGGTCGTCTCGAGTACGAGTCCCGACGGGGACGTCACTCCGCTTGTGATTGTGTGGAACGACGGTAGACGCTATCGCGTCAGTCGGGTGCTGGACCGCAGACGGGCATACTCCGAGATGACGGGCGCCACGGGGCTGCGCTACACAGTGCGCATCGGCAGACGTGTCACGTACCTGTACTACGAGGATCCGCGCTGGTTCGTGGAGGCGCGCGTGGTGCCGCTGCTGTGCTAGCTCGGACGCATCGGAGGCGAAGTCCGGGTCCATGGGAATGATGCGCAGGTACTCCAAACCGTGGGCGGCAGCTGCCCTACGAGTACGCGCCCGGCCAGCGTTTGCCTTGCGCTGTGACGACCTTTGTCCCTCGGGGCAGCTATACTCGACTTATGCTGAAACGCGCTGGTATATGGCACGAATGACACCACGACCACGCGTCACTGCGCCGCAGGGGTGCACGGGCCGAATGAATTGCCCCGCTCGGGGTACGGAGGTGGCCCGCCACGTGCGGGCGCAGACGGCAGCGGCTGGGAAGGCGGCCGGACGTCCGGGGATTGACCACTGGAGGGAGACTCATGGAGGGGCGAAAGCTTCACGGCGTGAACCTAACGGGATGGCTCGTGTTGGAGCCATGGGTGACCCCCGAGCTGTTTGCCGGCACGGGCTCGCTGGGGGAGGACGCGCTCATAAAGTCCATCGGCCAGGACCTCTATGCGGACCTGGTGTCCGAGCACCGCGAGACCTTCATCACCGAGGACGACTTCCGGCAGATCTCGTCGCGTGGCTTGAATGCCGTGCGCATCCCCGTGCCGTGGTACTGCTTCGGCGACTCCGGTCCTAACCCCGGTCCCTACCTGGGCTGCATTTCTCAGATAGACAACGCGCTCTCGTGGGCGCAGAAGTACGACATCGACGTGGTCCTGACCCTGTGGGTCAGCCCCGGCAGGCATGGCGAGGAGGACTTCCTGTGCCTGGGCGACCACAACCGGCGAGGGGACCTCTTGACGGTACTGGCCGGCCTGGCCTCGCGCTACGCCGACTGGGAGTCGCTGTTTGGCATCGAGGTGGCAAACGAGCCGCAGATTCAGCAGCGCCATGGGCTCAGCATCAGCGAGGGCGTGCCCATCCACGTGCTCAGGAACTACTACCGCGACGCTTACGCCGCCGTGCGGCAGGAGGCGGGCAACCGTCCGGTGGTCATCCTGCCCGACGGCGGGCTGCCGGGCAAATGGCGCGGCTTCATGGCACCAGAGCGCTACCAGAACGTGTGGCTGGACTGCCACCTGTTCCACTACGCGGACGGCATGGATGCCACGGGTCCCTCGGGAACGCGCGACATGGTGGAAGCCTCGCGCAAGGTCCTGCAGCAGGGCCGTCGCAGCGGCTTTCCCGTCATGGTGGGCGCCTGGTCGGCGGCCTTGCCCTATGCCGACTCGGTCATGACCCCCGAGGGGCGTATCGCGCTGGAGCGCATGTACGTGGCCGACCAGATAACCGTGTTCAAGGACTGTCCCGCCTGGTTCTTCCAGGCATGGAAGACTTCGGGGCGCATCTCGGGATGGGACTCCCGCATAGCGCTCTCCAGCTTTGAGCGGAGGATGCTCGACTGATGCCACAGCACACAGACCCAGCGACTTTGACGGCCAAGAAGGACCAGCCCCTCGCGGGCCCTCCGTCACCCGAGGGCGTGGCAGCGCCCCCTGGCGCGCCGCAGGGCGGCGTTCTGTCCATGGTCGGAACGCCCATAGGCAACCTTTCGGACGCGTCGCCCCGCGTGGTGCAGACGCTGTCCTCGGCCGACGTCCTTCTGTGCGAGGACACCCGGGTCACTTCGAAGCTTCTGTCTCACTTCGGCGTGCACGTGCCGCTGGAGCGCTGCGACGAGAACGTCATCGCCGAACGCGTCGACGCCGTCATGGAGCGCCTGGAGGCGGGTCAGCGCGTGGCGTTCGTCTCGGACGCGGGCATGCCAGGCGTGTCCGACCCGGGGCAGCGCCTGGTGGATGCGGCGCTGGACCGGGGGCTGCGCGTGGAGGTGATCCCGGGTCCGTCCGCGGTCACCTGCGCGCTCGTGGCGTCGGGGCTGCCCATGGAGCACTTCTACTTCGAGGGCTTCCTGCCGCGCAAGGCAGGGGCCATGGACGCGCGTCTGGAGGAGCTGGCCGGCATACCGGGGGCGCTCGTGGTGTACGAGTCACCCCGTCGCGCGGCGGCCACCCTGGGACGCATCGCCCAGGCGTTTCCCGAGCGCAGGGTGGCGCTGGTGCGCGAGCTCACAAAGCTGCACGAGGAGGTCGTTCGCGGCCTGGCGCCGCAGGTGGCGCAGGAGGTGGCGCAGCGCGAGTCTGTGCGCGGCGAGTGCGTCATCGTCATCGCCGCCCCCGACGCCGACGAGCTGCGACGGCGCCGCCAGCAGGCGCAGGGCGGTGCCGCCACCTTCGAGGAGGCGCTGGCGCAGGGGCTGGCGGCCGGCGAGCCGAAGAGCGCGCTGGCGAAGCGCCTGGCAAAGCAGTTCGACCTGCCCCGCTCGCAGGCGTACGACCGCGTGCTGGAGGCCAGCTCCAGGCAGTAGCCCGGGCGACGTGGGGCTGCGGCTGAGGTGCGCAGCCGGTTCGCGTAGCGGGGAGGATGTCCTTCCCTCGACCCGCCGCCAGTGGGGCATATGCTTCTGCGGGCCGTGTTCTTCTTGCCCTCGTGGTGCGTGGCTGGGCATCTGCGGACGAGCGCGGAAAGCCGGCGGGCCTGCGTTACAATGTGCTGCTGTGACCGCCCGCAAGGCGGGTCTTCACGCCAAAGCATCCGCCATCAGGAGGTTCTCATGGCACAAAAGCCCAGCTTCTTTATAACCACCCCCATCTACTATGTGAACGCGGCCCCGCACCTGGGAACCGCCTACTCCACCATCCTGTGCGACGTCCAGGCGCGCTACCGTCGCGCCAACGGCTACAACGTGAAGTTCCTCACCGGCATGGACGAGCATGGCGAGAAGGTCGAGGAGGCCGCGGAGAAGCACGGCATGACTCCCCAGGAGTGGTGCGACAGCCAGGCGCCTCTGTTCAAGGGGCTGTGGAAGACCCTGGAGATCTCCAACGACGACTTCATCCGCACGACCGAGCAGCGCCAGGTCCATGCCGTCCAGTACCTGTGGGAGCGCATGAAGGAGTCCGGCTACCTGTACAAGGGCAGCTACGACGGCTGGTACTGCGTACCCGAGGAGACCTACTTCACCGAGACCCAGGTGACGAAGTCCGACGAGGAGCACCACACCGAGGGCCAGCACCTGTGCCCCGACTGCGGCCGTCCGCTGGAGCGCGTGCAAGAGGAGTCGTACTTCTTTAAGCTCTCCGCGTTTCAGGACCGCTTGCTGAAGCTCTACGACGAGCACCCCGACTTCGTGCAGCCCGACTTCCGCATGAACGAGGTGCGCAGCTTCGTCGAGGGCGGCCTGCAGGACCTCTCGGTCAGCCGCACCAGCTTCGACTGGGGCATCCCCGTGCCCTTCGACTCGAAGCACGTCACGTACGTGTGGTTCGACGCGCTTCTGAACTACATGACCGCCGTGGGCTACGGCGTCGACACCCCCGAGGCCAAGGCCGAGCTGGCGTATCGCTGGCCCGCGCAGTACCACGTGGTCGGCAAGGACATCATCCGCTTCCACTGCGTCATCTGGCCCGCCATGCTGATGGCCATCGGCGAGGCGCTACCCGAGCACGTGTTTGCGCACGGCTTCCTGATGGTGAGGAACGAGAAGACCGGCAAGGGCGAGAAGATGTCGAAGTCGCGCGGCAACGCCATCGCGCCCCAGGACGTCATCGACATGCTGGGCGTCGAGGGCTACCGCTACTACTTTATGACCGACGTCACGCCCGGCGAGGACGGCGCCATCAGCTTCAGCCGCATGGAGCAGGTGTACAACGCCGATTTGGCCAACAGCTGGGGCAACCTGGTGTCGCGTGCCCTGAACATGAGCGCGAAGTACTTCGACGGGAAGACCCCGCAGCTGGCCGAGGGCTGGCAGGACAAGCCCAACCCGCTGCGCGACATCGCCCAGGGCATCCAGCAGCGCTATGCGCAGCACATGGACCACATGGAGTACGTGCAGGCGAAGGACGTCGTGATGGAGCTGGTCCACGCCGCGAACCACTACGTGGAGGACTCCGCCCCCTGGACCGTGGCAAAAGATCCCGCGCGCGCCGGCGAGCTGGCCGACATCATCACGAACCTGCTGGAGTCCATCCGCATCTGCGCCCACCTGCTGGCCCCCTTCATGCCCCAGACCTCTGCCGAGGTGCTGCGTCGCATGAACCTGGCAGACCAGGTGGACACCGACGACCAGGCTGTCGCCTGCCAGTGGGGCGGCCTGCGCGGAGGCGTCGATGTCCAGAAGGGCGACGCCCTGTTCCCGCGCCTGGCGAAGGCGGGGAAGTAGCGCATGGCGGCACGCGTCGGGCACAGTGGTCACGCTCCCCAGCGCGGACGCGCAGGACAGGGCGGCCGGGCGGGCCGTCCGCCCCAGCGTCAGGGCTCGGGGCGCAAGGCCGGCAGCTCTCGCCAGGGCGGCCTCGAAGCCGCCCAGCGCGCCGACCTGGTGCAGCTGCCCCAGGAGCTCAGCGTCTCTCCCGATCCCGTGTCGGGCAGGTTCTCCTGGCTGGCCACCCCCGGCCAGACCAGGGCGGTCCTGGAGGACTTCGGCCTGTACGCGAAGCACTCGCTGGGCCAGAACTTCATGGTGAACGACGCGGTCATAGGCCGCATCCTGGACCTGGCGCAGCTGGCTGCGGGGGACGCGGTCTTTGAGGTCGGCCCGGGCATCGGCACCCTGACCGTGGCGCTGCTGCGCCACGCGGGGGCGGTCGTCGCCGTCGAGGCGGACCGCGACCTGCCCGCCGTGCTGGCGCAGACCTGCCAGCGCGACTCGGAGCGCCTGGCGCTGGTGCAGGGCGACGCCGTGAAGGTAACGCCCCGGCAGCTGAGCGACGCGCTGGCTGGGCTGGGCCTGCCCGACGTGCCGCACGAGCCCACGCAGCTGGTGAGCAATCTGCCGTACCAGGTGGCGGCCACGGTGGTGCTGGGCACGTTCGAGCACCTGCCCAGCGTGCGCCGCGCGGTGGTCATGGTGCAGGCCGAGGTGGCCGACCGCATGTGCGCGGGCCCCGGCAACCGCAGCTACGGCGCCTACACGGCAAAGCTGGGCCTGTGGGCGCACGCCACGGGCCGCTTCGAGGTGGGCCCCGGCAACTTCATGCCGGCCCCGCACGTGAACTCCGCCGTCGTGCGCATAGACCGCGACCCCCAGGCCGACCCCTCCACGGGCCAGCCCCTGACGCAGGCCCAGCTGGACTGGGCCGAGCGCGTCATAGACGCCGCGTTCGCACAGCGCCGAAAGACCATCCGCAACTCCATGGGCGCCGTTGGGTTTCAGAAGGGGTCACTGGACCGTGCCTTCCAGCAGGTGGGCATCCAGCCCACCATGCGTGCCGAGAAGATAGGCGTGCAGGATTTCGTGCGGCTGTCGCTGGCGCTGGGCGCCGAGGACCTGGCCGACGCCGACGGCACGGCAGGCGCCCCCGGTCCGGCCGGGGCGGGGGAGTAGCCATGCCGAACGAGCTCGTGGTCCTGGACGCGCTGACCCTGGACGACGGCCAGCTGTTCCACAACCGCAAGGGCAAGCCCCGCCCCTGGATTCGGCCCCTTGCGCCCCTGGCCGACACGCACGGGCACCTGACGTGCTTCGACGGGCATGACCCCGCAGTGGCGCTGTGCCGTGCGGCCTTGGCAGGTGTGCGCCTGCTGGTGGTGCCCGTGGACCCCACGGACGACGTGCCGGACGCGCCCGCGTTCCTGGACTGGCTGGAGCGCCAGCTGGAGCGAGCCCGACAGCACCTGGCGTCGTGCCAGGACGGGGGGCTCGCCGTGCCGCAGTTCGCGGCATACCCCAATGCGCCCGAGCTCCTGGACGACGTGCACATCGTAGCCGGCGCGCACCCGTACGGCTCCGCCTCTCTGGACGATGCCGCCCTCACCCGCCTGGACGCCTTGCTGGACAGCCCCCGCTGCGTGGGCGTGGGCGAGATTGGCCTGGACTACGGCCCGTACAACGAGCTTTCGCGCGACGTGCAGATAGCGGCCTTCCGCCGGCAGCTGGCCATAGCGCGCGACCGCGACCTGCCGGTCGAGCTGCACATCCGCGACCCGAAGGACCCCGACGACCACTCCGCCCACGACGACGCCGTGCGCGTGCTGCGCCAGGAGGGCGTGCCGCAGGCGGGCTGCGACCTGCACTGCTTCACCGACGGGCCCCAGGTCATGGAGCCTTTCTTGCAGCTGGGCTGCCACGTGGCGTTCGGAGGTGCCGTCACGTTCAAGAAGAGCGACGACATCCGTGCCGCAGCGGCAGCCTGCCCGTCCCAGCTGATTCTCAGCGAGACGGACTGCCCCTACATGGCTCCGGTCCCCCTGCGCGGCGAGGAGTGCGAGCAGGCCATGGTGTCCTTCTCGGCCGCCTGTGTGGCCCAGGTGCGAGAAGAGCGGGCGGGCATCGACGCTCTGCGCACCTACGAGGACCTGTGGTCGAACGCGTGCCAGCTGTTCGGACTGCCTGTGGGGCGCTAGGTCCGGCACGTTGATGGCACCTGGCTTGCCAGGTTCGAGGGGACCCTTGCGCCCGACGTCGCCTGGCGCTAGCATCGCTGCCACAGATGACCCCGCCGCGCACAGCGTGGAGGGTCGCCATGGCCTTTTTCCCGGTGACGGATTGTGCACGGAGTGATGACGGGGGCCTCTGCCCCGCACGCGAGGGTGCTGGCCAGAGGCTTCTGCAGGGCATGGAGGAGCTGCTGTGGCCCACGCGCTGCGTGGGCTGCGACTATCCGGGCAGCCTTTTGTGCGACGACTGTCGCCAGCGCCTGCCCTGGATCTGCCAGCGTTGGGCGTGCCCCGTGTGCGGGGCGCCCTACGGTTGGCTGACCTGCACCTCCTGCCAGGGCGACTGGGAGCCGCGCGCCGTCGTGTGCGCGCTGTCGTTCAGCCGCCGAGGCGTGGCGCCCCGGCTGGCCGCGGGCCTTAAGGACGGCCACGAGCTGGGGCTGGCGGGCGTCAACGCGGCCGCCATGGCCACGGCCCTGGACGAGGCCGCGGGATGGCCCGCTCGCGACGGCAGCCCACGCTACGAGGAGGGCTCCGTCGACGCCGTGTGCTACGTCCCCGCCACGCCCGAGGCGCGCAGGCGCAGGGGCTTCGACCACATGCAGCTGACCGCCCGGCAGCTGGCCTGCTTTCTGGGGCTGCCGGTGGCCGAGCCGCTGGAGCGCGTCTCCAGACGCGACCAGCGCTCGCTGGGTCGGGAGGGTAGGGCCGCGAACCTGGCCGGCTCCGTACGCGTGGTGCAAGACGTCAGCGGCCTCAGGCTGCTGCTGGCGGACGACGTGGTGACCACCGGCTCCACGCTGCGCGAGTGCACGCGGATGCTCCTGCGGCGTGGCGCCGCCAGCGTCACGTGCTGCGCCCTCACGCGCGCTTGGTAGGGCGAGCGCGGGCACGGTATAATCGTGGGACTCCATCCCAGGTCTGTGGTTGCGGGCGCCTAGCGCCCTAGTCCAGGGCAGACGAGGTCCAAAGGATCCACGTAAGCGAGGGGCTGCGGCCCCAGCGAGCATGGCTCGTCCTAGAAGTCAGTCGTACCGGCCGCCAACATTTTCGGGACATGGTGTCCCCCGGTCGAGAGGGCTATCAGTGAGGGGGCTGCGGCTCCCAAGCGAGGGCCCCGGTACGCGAGTGTGGGGTCAAATACCAGGTCAGCTGGGATGGAGCTCTTCTTGCCTGCTCATCGGGCCGTGGAGTGCGCCGCTTGCGCCCGGATTCCCAAACTGGTGTGTTGCCTCGGGCGATTTGGGGTATCAGCGTAGTACGGCGCTACCCGGGCACGTTCTCGTAAGCGCCGTGTCACGGGTTCCCGAAGCGCTGTAAGGCGAGGTTAAGGAGGCAGTGATGGTGGACATCAGGATATCTGGCAGGCGGGTCACGGTCACGGACGCCATGCGTGAGCGCGTACAGTCAAAGATCTCCGAGGCACTGAAGGTGTTCGACATCAAGCCCATGTCGTGCGACGTCGTCCTGAGGGTCGACAAGAACCGCTCGAACCCTGACCGTCGCGCCTGCGAGGTCACGGTCCACGTGCGCGACTACGTCGTCCGCGTCGTGTCCGAGAGCGACGACATGTACGCCGCCATCGACGACGCGGCCGACAAGCTGACGCGTCAGATGCGCAAGTTCAAGACCCGCGTGGTCGACCGTCGCCAGCGTGCCACCAGGCCGCAAAGCGACGTGCCGCCGGTCAAGGACCTGTCGGAGCTCCTGGAGCCCGAGTACATTCCGCCTGTGGACGACGACCTTCTGGTGCGCGAGAAGTACATCGAGCTGACGCCCATGACGGAGGAGCAGGCGCTGGTGCAGACCGACCTTCTGGGTCATGACTTTTATGTGTTCCAGAACAAAGAGACCGGCTTGGTCAACGTAATCTATCACCGTAAGAATGGCGGATACGGAATCATCAAACCCAAGATTGCGAGCAAAGATGGCGAAGCCTAACCAGCAGCAGGACAGCGTCCGGGAGGACAGCCCCTCTACGGATGCCCCCGCTTCAGATGGCAAGGTTCTAGATTCTGAGGGAGCCGCCCAGGCGACGGCTCCCGCCGATGTTGTAAAGGTGGGGAAGGCCTACCACCAGAAGGCCACGTGCAAGATCATCGTGGACTCAACGGCCGACTACTCTCCGGAGGTCGCCCGCCAGCTGGGCGTGGAGGTCATCCCCTTCCACTACGTGGACAACGAAGGCGAGCACGAGGACGACCTGTGGCAGCACCGCAGCGCCCACGACTTCTACGAGTACATGCGCAAGCACCCGGACGAGCACTTCAAGACCCAGGCGGTGACCCCCGGCCACTACTACGAGGTCTTCAAGCGCGCGGCACAGGAGGGCAAGCCCACCATCTACATGGGCCTGACCGCAGGCCTGTCGTCCTCCATCGACTCGGCGCGTCGGGCCGCCAGCATGATCCACGACGAGTTCCCCGACTTCGAGCTCTACATCCTGGACAACCGCTGCGACTCCGCAGCCGGTGAGCTCCTGGCCATCGAGGTCGTGCGCCAGGCCACCAACGGGCTGACTGCCGAGGAGGTGTACCGCTGGGCCGAGGACGCGCGCTACTTCATCCACGGGTACTTCACCCTGGACAACTTCAATGCGCTGGCGGCCGGCGGCCGCATACCCCCCGCCGCCGCGAACGTGGGCGGAAAGTTGGACATAAAGCCCGAGCTGTCGTACGACCTCAATGGTGCCTTGACGCTGCGCGGCATGTGCCGCGGCAGGAAGAAGGCCCTGCGTGCCATCATGCAGGACTTCCGCGACAACTACGCGCACGACCCGTCCCTTCCGCTGGCCATCGTCTCGACCGACGCCGAGAAGGATGCCGACTGGCTGGAGCGCGAGGTGCGCAAGGAGAAGGGCTGCGAGGACGTCACCATCATCCGCAGCCAGGTGTCGCCCATCCTGGGCAGCCACGTGGGCCCTGGCATGGTGGCCCTGATCTTCTGGGGCAACGACCGCAGGGACAAGGTGTCCCTGACGGACCGCATAGCCCGCAGGGTACGCGGAACAAAGTAGTACGGAGGCCGGCCCCAAGCGGGGCCGGCCTCTTGCAGGGATTGACGAAAGGAATTGCCGCATGGCTCTATCGCACGTGCGAAAGGTTGCGTTCATCGGCACGGGCATCATGGGCGCCCCCATTGCCCGCCACCTCATGGACGCCGGATACCATCTGACCGTTTACAACCGCACCAAGAAGAAGGCAGCGCAGCTCATAGCCCAGGGCGCCACGTGGGCGGACTCCGCCGCGGAGGCGGCAAAGGACGCGGACGTCGTCTTTACGATGCTGGGATATCCCAACGACGTCGAGGACGTGTACCTGGCCACCGACGGTCTGATTCGCGTGACGAAGCGCGGCGCCTGGATGGTGGACCTCACCACCTCGTCGCCCCAGCTGGCCCACGACATCCACGATGCGGCAGAGGTCGAGGACAAGCACGCGGTCGACTGCCCCGTCACGGGCGGTCAGATGGGTGCGGAGGAGGGCACCCTCACCCTGATGGTGGGCGGCACGAAGGAGGAGACCAAGCCCATCCAGCCCCTGCTGGAGTGCTTCAGCAGCAACATCTTCTACTTCGGCAACCCCGGCGACGGCCAGACGGCAAAGCTGTGCAACCAGGTCGCATTGGCGGGCTGCATGGTGGGCTACGCCGAGGCGCTGGGCCTGGCCCAGCAGGCGGGTCTTGACCGCCACCAGGTCATAGAGTTCATCACGCACGGCATGGGCAACTCCGTGGCCATGCAGCAGCTGGCTCCGAAGTCCGTGGACGGGGACTTCCGTCCGGGCTTCCTGAGCGAGCACTTCCGCAAGGACCTGGGCCTGGCGCTGGCGCAGGCCGAGGACCTGGACCTGCAGCTGCCCGGCAGCGAAACTGCGTTCAGGCTGTACGACCTGCTGTGCCAGGTGGGCGGCTCCAAGCTGGGCACGCAGGCCGTCTCGCTGCTGTACCAGGACGAGAAGACCACGAAGGCCGCGGGCCTGGACTGGTCTTTGCTGGACGTGGACGAGTATGCCGACGACCAGAAGGACGCCGACCACAAGGATCACGACCACTGCTGCGGCCACGACCACGACGGTTGCGGCTGCGGGCATGACCACGACCACGACGGCTGCTGTTGCGGCCACGACCACGACGCCGACGGCCATGCCGACGCGGCGTCGCAGCAGGGCTAGCGCATGGCGGCGTTTGCCATGGCGGTGGTGGCCGTCCTGCTGTTTGCCTTCGGCATGGTGCTGGGCGTCCGCGTGGGGGAGCACTTCTCGGCGGAGCTCGTCACCAGGGCGGACTACTGGAAGGCCAACGCAGCCACCTTCGGCATAGGGGTGGTGGCGTCCGCGCTCATCTGGGCCACGGGCTTCACGCTGCTGGTGGGCGTGGCCTTCGGCCTGATGGTGGGCGTGCTGTCCGGGCTAAAGATGGGCTTCGGCGAGAGCATAGGCCCCTGGGGTGCCGTCGACAGCAAGCTGGGCACCAACAAAGACCAGGGCAGGCGTGCCAAGGACCCCCAAAGGGCCGAGGCCGTCAGACGCGCCCGCAAAGAGGGCACGCCCGAGCCGACGGCGCTCAGCGTCGAGGACGAGGCGGCTGCTGCGGGCCCTGGGTCAGCGGGGGCCTCGTCCGGCGCGAGTGGTCGCGCAGGGGCGACAGGCGCCGCTAGGACGGGCCACGCGTCGGCGCATCGGACATCAGCCCTGCTGAGGCGGGTGCCGCAAGCATCAAACGCGAGGCCGGTTGCACGGCCTCGCTAGAATCCATAGGGACCCAAGGGGCGGCACTATGCCCCCCCCAAACGGGTCCGACGAGCATAGAACGGGAGAACACGCTATGGCAGACCTAACGTTTTCCAGCAAGGCAGAAACCTGTGACGCATTGCAGCGCGGGCTCGAGAACCCCAACCGTCGCCGTCGTCAGGAGTCGGCTCACGCGATCTCGGAGATTGCCGAGAAGGACCCCGAGCTGGTGCTGTCGCTTCTGGACCCCATCAAGGAGGCCCTGTTCCGTCCCGAGGCCCAGACGCGCTGGGAGTGCCTGGACGCCCTCTCGAAGATCGCGCAGGCGCATCCCGACGAGGTGGCCGACGCCTACGACGGCGCCGAGAACTCGCTGTTCGACGAGGATTCCGCGGCGGTGCGCCTGTCGGCCTTCAGGTTCTTGGCCCTGTATGGCAGCACTTCTCCCGAGGCGTCCGACAAGGTGTGGCCGCTTCTGGACGAGGCCATCCAGTGCTACCACGGTGATCCCGAGTACCGCAACATGCTGATGGCGCTGGCCGACTTTGCCGCTGGCTCGATTTCGGAGGCAACGCGCGGCGCGCTGTCCGACCGCATGGCGTTCGACGCGAAGAGCGGCCGTGGCTACATCCGCACGTTCGCCAACGACATCATCGCCGAGAACAAGGACGCCGCTCGCAAGGCATAGGGATCGCGTGCAAGCTTGCGGCGAGTTTCTAGTGGCGTGCTCTTCTTGAACGCTTTGGCACCCAGCTGGCGGGATTTCAGCCGTCAGCTGGGCGAATTCGTTTCAGATGCATGCGAGGCATGTGGACGCTCTGCCCCTACCGTGTGCATTTGGTCTTGCTTAAAGCGCATGCGATAGAATCAAGTTCCGCATGTCATACGAGGGGGTGCCTCCACGGGCCCAAACGAAAGGGGAATGCGAATGGCTGACCAGCCAAAGGACGACCAGAAGACTGAGGTGAAGCCTTCCGCCCAGCAGAGCAATTCGGCGAAGACGGCGGCCAAGGACGACAAGGCCACCAAGACTACCCACAAGGCCGCAAAGAAGAAGTCGGGCAAGAAGGGCGGAAAGAAGATTTCGCTCAAGACCCCGGTGTTCGTGATCATCGTGGTCGTGGCAGTGGTTGCAGGCTGCCTGTTTGGCGCCTTCGTGTACCCCCAGCTTCCGCTGCCGGGCAGCGCCTCCGAGATCAAGGGCAAGACCACGGTGAGCGAGGACCAGCTGGACGCCGCCCTGGCCACCTACAACTACGGCGGAAAGACCTACAGCGTCACGGTGAAGGACTGCATCGAGGAGAACTCCTCGCTGGACTCCGCGAAGAACGACGATGGCACGTACAACATGCCCAGCGCCGACACCGCGCTGTCCCTGGCTCGCAACCAGATCATGCAGAAGGCCGCCGAGGACGCGGGCATCACGGTGTCCGACGACGACGTAGACTCCTACGCCCAGAGCACGCTGGGCTCCTCCGACTACTCCAGCATCGCCTCTCAGTACAGCATGGACCAGGACAAGGTGAAGGAGCTCATGAAGGACTCCTGCATCCTGAAGAAGCTGCACGACCAGGTGGTCACCACCACCATCCCTGACCAGCCCACAGCTCCCACCCAGCCCGCCAGTGGCCAGGAGTCCACGCCCACGGCCGACTACGCCAGCTACATCATCAACCTGGCCGGCGACGAGTGGGATTCGACCAACAACACCTGGGCCAGCACCGATGGCCCGTACTACTCGGCCCTGAACAGCTACACCATCTCGAACGACTCGGCCACCTACGACGCCGCCGAGGCTGCCTACTACGTGGCGTACTCGCAGTACTCGCAGGCCACCCAGCAGGCGCAGCAGGAGTGGACGAACTACGCCAACGGCCTGCTGACCAACGCCAACCTGACGCTGAACTCGCTGGTGGCGTAAGGCTCGCGAAAAGCGTGACGCGCGGCTTTGGGGCCTGACGTCGCACTGGTAGCATCTGAGGGAGGTGGGACTTCGGTCCTGCCTCCCTTTTTGTGTGACGTCTGGGTCTTCTTGCCTGGCGGTTTGAATGCGGGAGGATGGCGGTCTTTATGCAAGTGGCCATTTCGAGGTGCCTGTTGGGTCAGAGGTGCCGCTACGACGGCGGCAGCAAGCCCAGCGAGGTGGTTCTGCGCCTGGCGCAGAAGGTGGACGTGGCGCCGGTGTGCCCTGAGGTCGAGGGCGGCATGCCCACGCCGCGCCCTCCCGCCGAGATCTGCGACGGGCGCGTCCTGACGCGAGACGGCACCGACGTGACGGGGGAGTATCGGCTGGGCTGTGCCCGCTGCCTGCGGCGCATTCGTGCCACCAACGTGCCGCTGGCCGTCTTGAAGGCAAAAAGTCCTGCCTGTGGCGTGGGTCTCGTCTACGATGGTAGCCACACCGGAACGCTTACCAGGGCAGACGGCCTGCTGGTCCGCCTGCTGAGGAAGGAAGGGGTCTGCGTGGCTACTGAGGACACGGTCAGGGAGTGCTCGCCGTCGGTCGAGCATCCCATTGCCATCGTTTTGGGCACCGGGCTGGGGCACCTGTCGCAGCTGGTGAAGCCCGTGCGCAGGATTGACTATCACGACATCGAGGGCTTCCCCGAGGATGCGCGTCCCATCGCCGGACACAGCTTCGAGGCCACCATCGGCAGCATCGACGGCGTGCCCGTGGTCGTGTATCCGGGACGCATCCACCTGTACCAGGGCTACAGCGCAGCGGAGGTCACCTCGATTGTGCGTCACGCGTTCCACCTGGGCTGCCGCGACATCCTGTTTGCCTGCGCCACGGGTGCCGTGCAGGGCAACGCCACCATGGGACTGGGCGTCCTGACCGACCAGATAAACCTGACCGGTCGCAACCCCCTGGCCGAGTGGGACGAGCTGCGCGACGTGGACACGCCGTTCGTGGGCATGACAGACGCCTTCTCGTCCTACCTGCGCGGGCTGGCGTTGGGCGTCGCGCGCGACGAGGGCATCGCGTTGCAGCAAGGCGTCTATGCCGGCGTGCTGGGACCCAGCTTCGAGACGCCCGCCGAGGTGGCGGCGCTCAGGATGCTGGGCGTGTCGTTCACCGGCATGTCCACGGTGAACGAGGTCATCATGGCCCGCGCCCTTGGCATGAACGTGCTGGGGCTCACGCTTGCTGCCAACTTCGCGGGCGACGGCTCCGTGACGCACCAGAGTGTCCTCGCCGAGGCGCAGAAGCACGCGGACGACTTCGAGAAGCTCGTGCGCGGGGTGCTGGCGAAGCTGTAGGGACAAAGCTTGGAGCCTCCCGCTCTCGTAAAGCGAGGGTCATCAGTCCGGTTGCGGCAGGCGCATGTTTTTCTTGAAACTCGCGCTTGCATCAAAGCCGGCAAACCCGTATAGTATTCCTCGCTGCTTTTGCAGCGCATGGGTCGCCAGCTTAGCTCAGTTGGTAGAGCACCGCTCTCGTAAAGCGGGGGTCATCAGTTCGAGTCTGATAGCTGGCTCCACGTAATCCCAGG
>JAQXQO010000048.1 GCA_029101205.1 Coriobacteriales bacterium
TCATCGGCATCTGCGGTTGGGGCGGCATGGCAATCAACGCCGCAGCCATCGACACCCGTATTAAAGCCACTGCTGCCATGACGATGTACGACATGACCCGTGTGACCGCCAACGGCTATTTTGACGCCGAGGATTCCGAACAGGCGCGCTACGAAAAGCGGAAAGCGCTGAACGCGCAGCGCACCGAGGACTATAAAAACGGCAGTTATGCGCTGGCTGGCGGCGTGGTCGATCCGCTGCCGGAGGACGCGCCGCAGTTCGTGAAGGACTATTACGCATACTACAAGACTCCGCGAGGCTACCATCCCCGCAGCGTGAACTCCAACGGCGGCTGGAATGTGACGTCCTCGCTGTCGTTTTTGAATATGCCGCTCCTGCAGTACGCCTCCGAGATCCGCTCCGCCGTGCTGCTGGTGCATGGCGAGAAGGCGCACTCACGCTATTTCAGCGAAACCGTGTACGGCAAACTGACCGGGGACAACAAGGAACTGCTCATCATCCCCGGTGCCAGCCACACCGACCTCTACGATCAGGTGGATATCATTCCGTTTGAGAAGCTGAAGGCGTTCTTCGAGGAGTATCTGAAATAGGGCGCACCTTGGTTCAATGCCAGGCCCCCGGCAACGATTCTTCCAGCCATGGTCACAGCGTACGACCTCCGACCTGCGGAAGCGCGCAGGGATAAAGCCGCTGGCTATGATTCCTTCCTCGAAATGGGTGAAGAGGGGCTGGAATGGCGAATTCGCGCCCTCAGCCAGGATGTCTGCAACCTGTAATCCTGTCTGTTTTTGTCCCCCCGGGACAAAAATGAAACTGCGGGCCTTCGGTGGCCGAAAAGTCTTCTGCGTTGTCCCACGTCTTGTCCCAAGCGTCTTCACCACGGCCCAGGCGGCCCGCATGGGCATCCCGCGCAACGTCCTTCACGATGCGGTCGATTCTGGGCGGCTGGAGCGCGTCGTACGCGGTGCCTATCGCATGGTGGGGTTCGGCTCCTCCTTCGTGGACGAGCTGGCGGCGATATGGAAGCTCACCGTCCCGGCGAAGTTCTCCCACGAGAGGATACAGGTCGCAGACTGGGGCGGTATTGCCGTCAGGAGTTCCACCGCCTCCGCTCTCCTCGGAATTGGCGACCTGCAGCTCTCACCCTACCGGCTCTGAACACGAGGAATCCGCATGCGAGCTTCGCCAGGCGGAAAGTGGCTCGCGACGAGGTTACATTCGAGTCGGGTCTCCCCGTGACGCGCCCCGAGCGCACCGTCTTTGTCCTCGTCGCGGACGACGAGGACCTCTCGCTCGTGGGCGGACGTTCGGGATGGCGCAGGCGAGCGTTTAAGTGGGAACAGACCACTTGGAAGTTGCTCATATCCACTCCTGTCCATTCAGCCTGAAGGCCTGGGCAGGCAAGAGCTTCTGGATAGCGCAAGAAAATTGCGGTCGTGGGTACGCGTACCCGCGACCGCTAAAAGCCTTGTGGCTTATCGCACTGCGGTAATCCTATCGCGCTGATGGCTGAGTGTAGAAGCACGGCAATAATGGTATACAATGTACGACAAAGTAGTCATATGTAATAGAAGGTTGTCATGGCCACCACCGTCGCGTCCGAATCCATCTCCGCAAAGCTACGCAAAGACGAGAAGGACCGCTTCTGCGCCATCTGCGACGAGATCGGCACCTCCCCGAGCAATGCCATCCGCATGTTCGTCTCCGCCTTCAACCGCCGGGGCGGCTTTCCGTTCGATCCGTCGAACCCCTATGGGTTCAGCCCCGAGACGCTTGCCGCGATGGATGACGCGGCGGCGGGCGGGAACCTGTCTGGCCCCTACCGTACCGTCAAGGAGGCCATGGCCGCACTCGACGAGGACTAGACCATGCTGGAGCTGAGGTTCACGGCGAAGTTCAAGAAGGATTACAAGCACGTCAAGAGACAGGGCAAGGACCTCTCCAAGCTCGAGTCGACCCTCGAGGCGCTCGTGCGCGGGGAGGCCCTGCCCGATTCGATGCGTGACTACCCGCTGGGCGGAACGTACCGCGGGCACCGAGAGTGCCACATCGAACCCGACTGGCTGCTTATCTACCTCATCGACGAGGAGGGCCTCGTGCTTGTTGCCACACGCACGGGAAGCCATAGCGAACTGCTGGGTTTATAGGAACTTAGCGGATGAATGCATGGACCAATTCTCGGCGAACTGATGACACAAGCTGCGACGATACTGATGCAAAACACCGCAAGCACTGTTGCCGAGAAGGTACAAAGTATCAAAGCGATAAGGAATGATAAAGAGGCCGTAGCGGAGCTTCCTGAGATTATCAACGACTTTGTCGAAAAGAATGTTCAGCTGCAGAGCTTGGCTCAAGCCTATAAACAGGAGCTTGTTGTGCAGCAGATTAGCGGAAGGGCATCCCATCTATTGCTGAGACGCCGATGCCTCTCGCAAAAGATATGCTGAATGCCAGAGAGAAGTCTGTTCCAAAGTCAACATTTGATGTTATGAAAAAACTGCTGAGCAAAGAGACGTTCAATGTTATGCAGCTTCTTGGGTTCAACTTCAAGCAGGCTATCGGAGTGCCGCTGACCCGTCTGCTTTCCGATTTCACCTCAAACCAGTCTCCTGCGGCAAAAGAGGCAAAGACTCAGCACGACGCTTTTTCTTTACAGATGTATCTTGGTCCTCACCATGTGCCCCTTGGTGTCCCAGGTGCTCTGCTTCACGCGGGGCCTCACGTCCACCCGTAGAGCTCGAAGAACTCCGAGAGCATCATCGAGGGAGTACCCTCGCCGCGCGCGAGGAAGGACTGCTCCCACCTCATGGCGGCGGACTTGGTTTCGAATCCGTGCTTGGTCTTCTTGTGGTGCTCGCCCCTCCAGTCCCGGTACCAGCACTGGATCGCATTGCGCGCGCCCTCAAGGTGCGACCCGAGGCGTTAGAGGACCACCATATCACTACCGTCGACCAGGTCATCCACGCCCTCTTCAACCTGGAGGAGCAGTTCGGCCTCGTGCCCAACGGCGAGGACATGCCCGCGGGCCTCACCGTGGAGATGACGAGCGTCGACCTCGCGAAGGCCCTGCGCGACTGGGACAGGAGGCGCGGGCAGCTCGAGGCGGGGGAGATCACCAAAGACGAGTGCCGCGACTGGAGGGACTCCTACCAGCCGAGGATTCTTCTCGACCCCGTCACCGGCGAGGAGATTGACGACCCGTACACGGACACGGACCGCCTCGAAGACGCGCGCCGCGCCGTGCGCACCATGCGGTGGCTGAACGGGGGCGTGTAGGGCCCCAGGACAGGAGACCTGGCCTGGGGCCCTGAGAGTGGTGCTAGTCCTTCACCGGTGTGGTGCCGTTGTTGGGCTCGATAACCGCGAAGTCCTCGGGGGGATAGAGATAGTCTTCGTCGGTTTCGTCGACGATTCTGTACCATTCGCCCTCGATGGAGAGAACCTCGTAGACCTTGTCATGGATGAGTTCCAGTGGCGAAGTCTCGCCAAGATACTTGACCTTCATCAGTCCAACCACTCCTTGACTTTGAACTTAACCCTGCCGACTCCCTTGGCCTGGAACCAGTGGACTTCTGCCCTGCGCGCATGTCCATGATAGTCCAGCGTACCGATGCCCTTAACGTGCTGCCAATCCCTTGGTCTGCCGCCCACCTGCTCGCTCAGTCCATGAGAGACTTTTGGGCTGAGCTTGTTTCGCGTGCCCTTTCCCGCGAACACCTTAACGTCTGTGATGGACGTGCCCTCGATGAAACGGTACGCGCGACCCGATCGTGGGTCGCTGACGTCGTAGTTCATGGCTACTGCGCCGAGGCTCCTGCCGATGTGCCAGCCCTCACCCGAGATGAAATCAGGCAATCCCGTGTCCATGGGCAGACGGCCTGACCCCCAGGTGTTTCCGAAGTCGAGCCCCCTGCCTACTCCACCGCCCATCTAGACCGCCTTCTTGGGGTGGGTCTGGGAGAAGTTCGTCGGGTAGGGGACGACATTGACCCCCGCCTCAAGGGCGGCGGCGAAGATGTCCTCCGGCGCATCGCCGTAGACGGCGATGTTCTTGGGTCTGAGCCTCCTTGTCACCTCGTCGACGTACATCTTGTAGACTGCGCGGTCTTCTGGCGTCCCGATAGCCCCGTGGGTGCCCATGCCAATAGTCGCCTCAGTCGGGAGCCCGTCGAGGGCATACTTGAGGCTGCGAGAGTCGCTCGGGCGTACGTTCGGGATGCACGTGCCACCTTCGCGCTCGTAGAGCGCCCCGATAAGCCTGCTGCGGAAGCAGTTCCAGAACTGCAGGCCAAAGGGCATCAGGCGGTACATGGAGAAGTCCCACGAGAAGATGCCTGGGTGCTCCAGCATGCGGTCCATGTAGCGGTAGGCGTTCCTCCACATAGGGCGGAGCTTGACGTCGAACTCGTAGGGCACGACCCAGGCGCCCGGGTCGTTACGCCTGCGCGACTTGGCGTCGGAGAAGCGGACGAGCCTTTCGGGGAGCTCGTCGGTGCCCTTGATCACGGGCATCTCGAAGTCGCCGCTGTAGTTGATGCCGTGATAGTAGAGCGAGTGGAACACATCGTATTTCGCGAGGTTGCCTGGCATGGCAGACCCCCTTTCCGCCGCATGCGCGGCGATCGTCACTGGCACAAACGCTGTGTCAAGTAGCTGGGGTCGCCAGAATGTGGAGCTTAGTTGGGCCCGTATGGGCTTATACTCCTAGCAGCGATAGGGTCCTGGCGACCCAGTTGCAGCCGTTCCTGCGCCAACAGGAACGGCTGCTTTTATCTATGCCCTTCCAAGGAGACCACCTCCCTCCCAAACTGCGTTGTCAAGCAGCCATCGCTCGTGCTTTCGCCATGGCCCGCCCTCGCGCACGCGGGCGCGAGCCTGATCGATTGCGAAGGAGGCACAGGGACGACTGACCCCAAATGCCTCTGCGACCTGGGTGTCGGTAACGTTTCTGCCCATCTTGATGACCAGGGGGTGAGGGACGAGGAGGTAGCCTCCGAAGTAATTGGCCTCCCCTTCGTAAGGGTCCCCGTCGTCCGGATGCTCGAGCACGATGTGGCCCAGTTCGTGGGCGCCGGAAAACCTTGCCCGAAAGTGATAAGAGCCTCTGTCGTCGAAGACAATCCGGGCAAGCGAATAATCGGTGCTGGTGAGGGAGAACGCATCTTCAGATGCTGCGATGGCGAGTTCCCGGATAGGAGATGTGAGGCGTGAGTGGGGGATGAGGTCGACGCCAAGAGCCGACGCCATTCTGCCCACGCTCATTGGGTAGTCGGCGAGCCCATAGTCTTGGAGGACCTCTACCAGGATTGTCTCGATCTCGATTTCTCGTTTTCGCTCCAACACCTTCGAGTTCTCCTATCGCTTCGCCAGCGCAGTAATCAATTCTTTCCGCTGCTCTTCCGTGAGGAAGCTCGCGTTGCGGGCGATGAGCCTTACCGCCCCATCGACCTCGTCATTTGTGGTAGTGCCCAAAAGCTCCTGGGGGGTCACGTCAAGGGCCTCCGCAATCCTAGCGACGGTGATGGCTCGTGGCTCCCTCGCCCCGGACACGTATCTGCTAACCGCAGCCTCCGTGAGGCCGGTTATGGCAGCTAGGTCGCGCTGCGTCATCCGACTCCTCTCCAGCAGGTCGGCAAGCCTCCTTCCAAACTCGACGCTCATGACCTCTCCCTTCGATAGATAATAAATCGGTAAAAACTTACCATTACGATAATTATAACGTGTATCTGGCGGACTTGCAAACCATTTGAGAAAAAAGAGAATGACCCCAGTCCGTGATCATCAAATGAGTATCAAAGGAGGCGAGGTAGCGTCGGAAAAGTTGGTGTAAAGGCCTCTCCGTAGGTTCTCGGCCATCACCTTGAATCGTAAATCCGTGCCCATCCTACGCCGCCTCCATCTCGTTCACGACCGACTCGGCGAGCTGCCCGAGCGGCTCCCGCATGTTCATGAACCCGTCCTCGAGGCGCGGGATGGCAAGCGCCGCCTCCGGTTCCTTCACGCCTGCCATGCCGTTCATCGTGGTCATTGCCCTTCACCAGAACCTGTCTCGTGGTGATTCGGATTCTAGGCGATGGCCGTTCTTCCTACCTAGGGGCCAGTCCCGGGCTTGCACCAACATTCCCGACGCGATCAGATTTTTGAGGGTCTTCATTGCTGTGTCTTTCCGTTCTTCAATGGGTAAGCGCTAACCATGAAGCCGTTTGAGCCTATGCCCGTAAGAAGAATATGCTCGTCATAGCATTCGTAAAGAGTCAGTGCCTCGCGATGGAATTAATCGGGGCTTACAATGCCGGGTTAGGGTAATCGGCCAAGAGGGGTGATACCTGTGGACGCGCGCGACGCCATACGCATCAAGTTCATGCGCATCTACGAGCGAGGGCGCGTGGACCGCATCACGGTCAAAGGCCTCTGCGCCGCCGTGCCGGTAGCCCGCACCACGTTCTATGCCCACTACCGCAACATCGACGACGTGCTCCTCGAGGTAGAAGACGGCCTGCTCGCCGGCCTCGCCGAGGTCACCGAGCGCGTGTCCGGCGGCGATCTGTCGAACATGGACTTCGCTGACTTCCTAGACCAGACCTTTGGTTTCATCAGGGAGAGGTGGCACGACTTTCACGCGCTTCTCGTCGACCAGCCGGACGCCCGCTTCGTCGCCAGATGGAAGGAGGCCGTGAAGGCCAACTTCGCACGGCGCTACCCGCAAGCCCGCATGCACCAGAACTGGGGCCTGGTGGCGGAGATGGCCGCCTCCGCTGTGATCGGCGCCTACTCCTGGTGGATGGAGCATCCGGACGCCGCCGGCATCGAGGAAGCAAAGCGACAGGTCGAGCGCGTTACCGCCGCGATTGTCTCGTCGCTTTAGAGACCGTGGGAAAGACCGAACACTTTCCGCAAACGTGTAGTGTTCGCGTGCGCCCCTCTCGCGTTGAATGGTCTTTAGGCAAGAAGCCGAGGCCATGCGAGAGGAGCCGACGTTGTCTGACATCAAGATTCACGTACTGCACACGGGTACCGTATGCGTATCACCCGACCTGCCCTTCGGGGGCGACCACTGCAACCCCATCAAGGCGTCCGGCATTTTCCAGCCGCGTGAGGATCGCTTGTGGCTGCCTGTTTCGGCCTATTTGATTGAGCATCCCAATGGTCTTTTCTTGGTTGACACCGGATGGGCGCGGCCATGAGCCCTGCGGGCGTTTTCGACAAGAGGGCTCAGATCAAGTCGCTCGGCTCCGTGGTGCTCTATGAGGTTAACCAGGGTCAGGTACCGCTGGGACAGTGCGTTGACGAGCAGCTTGCGGCAATGGGCGTCAAGACCTCCGACATCGATGCGGTGTTGCTCACGCACTTGGATTGCGACCACGCCAACGGCATCGCGCAGGTGGCCGACGCCAAGCGCTTCATGGTGGCGGCTGACGAGGTGCGCTTCGCCTCCAAGATCACCAACCGCGTGCGTTACAACAAGGACTGGTGGAGCATGGTC
>JAQXQO010000049.1 GCA_029101205.1 Coriobacteriales bacterium
GTGGCCGCTGCGGGTACCCACACCCGACAGGTTTGCGCAGAGTCGAAATGCCGGGCCGAAGCCCGTGCCGAAGTCTGACCCGGGAGCGAGGGTTGCTACCCCAGCGGGTCGACCGTGGGCTGGTCCAGCGGCTGCGACAGCGCGCGGCGGTCGGACTCGATCTTCTCCAGCCAGTCGGCGGGGTCGGCATGCGGGCCGCCATCCTCCGAGCCAAAGAGGAACTTGCGAATGCGCGGCAATTCTCGCACGCCCTGCTCGTATCCCAGCAGGTAGGAGTCGCGCAGCTTCTGCACGTCCAGGGTGGTGCTCTTTATATACATGCTCTCGGGGCAGATCATCAGCAGACGCCCCTCGCGCTCCAGCAGCTCCATGCGCTCGACCTCGGCGTTGTAGCGCTCGTTTCGGGTCAGAAGCGCGTCGCGCAGCACGGGGTTGCCCTTTGCCAGCACGGCTGACACGCGACGGCTCATGGCGGTGGTGGGCTCCTTGCGATAGCTGCGCGGACGCGTGCGAATCAGCAGGAACTTCTGGTAGCCGTCTTGCTCGGCCATGAAGGTCGGGATGCCGGCGCCCTGGCCCATGCCGCCGTCGTACATCAGGTGGCCGCCGTAGGTGATGGGGTTCATAAAGCCGGGCAGGGTGGAGCTCATGCGGCAGAAGGCGATGGCCTCGTCGATGGTGGGCATGTCCTCCTTGTGGAAGGTCAGGGTCTGGCCAGTGACGCCATCCAGCGTGGACATGCATACCTGCGCCTTGTTTGCCACAAAGGTCTGCCAGTCAAAGGGCAGAAAGCCGTCGGCGATGCAGCCCTCGTAGTCGTAGTCGGCGTCGAAATAGCCCCTTCCTCGCAGGATGGAGCGGATGCCGCCGTGGTCGGGCAGCGCGGCGAAGTCGATGAACGCCCTGCGCACGCGGTCGCGGTCGCGGCTGGTGTAGTCCAGCGTGTGACTGGAGCCCGCCGAGATGCCGCAGGTGTAGCCAAAGTAGATACCCTGGTCCAGCAGGACGTTTGCGATTCCTGCCGTGTAGCTGGCACGCGTGCCGCCGCCCTCGAACACCAGGGCGCAGTCCGTCACGTTGGGTTGGGGGACGGCGCCGGCGTCAGACGAGGCGGACGTCGCGGTATCGGTCTGACCCGCGCCCGCGCCGGACGTCGCGGCGTCGGCCAAGCCCGCTCCTGCGGCATGCGTCGTACCAGCAGCGGGCGAGTTTGAGGCCACCTTGGTCTCCGCCTCGGCTTCCGTACCGGCAGTCTCCGTGACCTCGACGATGTCCTTCTTGAAGTGCTTGCCAGACGTGGGTTGCATGGTCCTGGCCTCTCTGTGCGGTGCTAGAGTGATGTGAACATGGTAAAGCGTCTAGGGGGCAAGCATGGCAAAAACAATCACAGACCCCACATTGGCGGCCAAGGAGCTGCAGAAGCACATCGATGCGGCTGGTAGCGTCGTGTTCTTTGGAGGCGCGGGCGTGTCCACGGCTAGCGGAATCCCGGACTTCCGCAGCCCGAACGGCCTGTACAACCAGCGCGGATACAAGTATCCGCCCGAGACCATGTTGAGCCACAGCTTCTACGAGTCGCACCCGCAGGAGTTCTACGACTTCTATCGCAACGTCATGTGCGTGCCCAACGCCAAGCCCAACCAGTGTCACCGCAAGCTGGCCCAGCTGGAGCAGGAGGGCAAGCTGACGGCGGTCGTGACGCAGAACATCGACGGCTTGCACCAAGCTGCCGGCTCGAAGCGCGTGTACGAGCTCCACGGCTCGACACACAGAAACATCTGCCAGAAGTGCGGCGCCGTCTACAGCGAAGAGTGGATTCTGCAGACCGAGGGCGTACCCACGTGCCCCAAGTGCGGCGGACGCGTGAAGCCCGACGTCGTGCTGTATGAGGAGTCGCTGAACCAGGACGTCATCATGGGTGCCGTGCGTGCCATCGCCAGCTGCGACCTGCTGATCATTGGTGGCACGTCGCTGGTGGTGTACCCCGCGGCCGGCCTGGTGGACTACTTCCAGGGCAACGACCTCATCATCTGCAACTTGCAGCCCACGCCCGGCGACTCTCGTGCCGACTTGGTGCTGGCCTGCGACATCGCAAAGGCGTTCGACTTCTAGCCACAGCCTCAGGCAAGAAAACTCCTGGGAAGAAGGGCTTCTGGCTGGAATGGCTTTCGGCAAGAACGGCTTCCGACCAGAGGGGATTCTGTCCAAAGGGGTCTCCAAGAAGAGCGATTTCCAGCTAGAAGAGCTTCTGGCGTAAAGGCCCACGGGGGCACCCCCCGAACGTTTGGCCGTAGGCTGCTCTGGGTGGCTAGTCGATAAACTCGACTAGCCACCTCAGTGCGTAAAGGGCTAGCTCCACTGGTCTTCCAAGTTCTTCTTGCCATCCTTCGTCGGGGTGTTCGGTGGTATGCGGCGGATTGCTCGGAGACGTTCCTGCAGACTTCCGAGCTGTGAGTGCCGACACACTCACGTCTGGCACCCTTGCAGAATTTACTAACAAGGGTCCCAGGTGCGTGTACCCACACCTGGCAATTCTGCAGGGAATAGCGCCAGATT
>JAQXQO010000050.1 GCA_029101205.1 Coriobacteriales bacterium
GATGGTCTCGGCCTTGATGAAGCCGCGCTCGAAGTCGGAGTGGATGACGCCGGCGGCCTCGGGGGCCTTCGCACCGATGCGCACGGTCCAGGCGCGGACCTCCTTCGGGCCCGCGGTAAAGAAGCTCTGCAGACCCAGCAGGTGGTAGGCGGCCTGGGCCAGCGTCTCGAGGCCGGACTTCTGGAGGCCCAGGGACTCCAGGTACTCGGCGGCCTCGTCGGCGTCCAGCTCGGACAGCTCGGCCTCGACCTCGGCGCAGATGGGGATGGGGTCCTGGCCGAACACCGGGTCCAGGTGCTCCTGCAGCTGGTCCTCGTCGCAGTTGGCCACGTACAGGATGGGCTTCATGGTCAGCAGGAACAGGTCGTGCGCGGCGGCGCGCTCGTCGTCGGTCATGTCCAGGTCGGCGGCGCGGTTGCCGGCGCCCAACCAGTCGTTCAGGCGCTTCGCGATGTCCAGGCGCGGCTTCTGCTCCTTGTCGCGCTTGGCCTCCTTCTCGAGCTTGGGGATGGCGCGCTCCAGCGTGCCCAGGTCGGCCAGGATCAGCTCGGTCTGGATGACGTCAGCGTCCTCGGCCGGGTCCACGAAGGCGCCCGTGCGGCCGGTCTCGCGCATGACGTTGGGGTCCTTGAAGTAGCGCAGCACCTCGCAGATGGCGTCGCAGTTGCGGATGTTGGCCAGGAACTGGTTGCCCAGGCCCTCGCCCTCGTTTGCGCCCTTGACCAGGCCTGCGATGTCCACGAACTCCACCGTGGCGGGCACGATGCGCGCGGGGTGCACGATGTCTGCCAGCTTCTGCAGGCGCTCGTCCGGCACGTCCACGATGCCCACGTTGGGGTCGATGGTCGCGAAGGGATAGTTTGCGGCCAGGCCGCCCTTCTTTGTCAGGGCCGTGAACAGCGTCGACTTTCCGACGTTGGGCAGGCCTACGATACCGATGGATAGTGACACGTGCGTTGCTCCTTAGTCGTTGCTCTTTTGGGCGTCGTCCGAGTCGTCCAGCTTCTCGAGCGCGTCCAATCCCTTCTCGAGGGCCTTCTTGCCCTTTTGGGTAAGCTCTTTGGCCTTTTTCTTGCGCTCCTCGGCCTCGTGCTTGCGCCTGATGGCGTCCTCGTCGGGAATCACGAGGTCCTTGGCGTCCGTCTCCACCATGGTGAGGGCGCCGTCCTTGCAGGCGATGGCGCAGGCGTCGCAGCCCACGCAGTAGGCGGGCTCAAACGAGAAGTGCCCCTCGGCGTCGAGGTCGTTGGCATGCACCGGGCAGGCCTTCACGCAGTCGCCGCACATGGTGCAGCGCGTGGAGTCCCACTGCGGCACGCGCACCTTCATGCCCTCGGCCAGGTCGGGGTACTTCTGCAGGGCGCCCAGCACCAGCTTGCGGCGCTGGGTCAGGATGTGGCGGCGGCTCTGAGAGTTCTGGGTGCCCGCCGACTTCTCCAGCGCGCGCTGCAGCTTGGTGATCTGCTGGCTGTGCTCCTGAAGGCGCTGGGCCACGGCCTGCGCGCCGGCCAGCGCGTGGTTGCCGCGCGTGACCAGCTGCGTGGTGGCGGTGGTGACGTTGCTGACGAACTGGCTGCGCTTGTAGGCGCGCGACTCCTCGTGGTCCATGGCCTTCTGGTCGACCTCGAGGCCCACCGTCTCGCCGCTCCACTCCTCCGCCTGCGCGATGGCGTCGCCGTAGGCCAGCTCGCCCGTGACGGTACGGCAGCGGTCGCAGATGCCCATGGGCAGGTACACCTCGAGGTTGGGGTACTCGCACAAAAGGGCAAACCACGTCTCGGGCGCTATGGCGCCCACGCACGGCAGCAGCACCTCGTTCTCCTGCGGCAGGCGCCTGAGGGCACGAGTGCAGGTGACGTAGCACTTCTCGAACTTGTTGGCCTTGCCGGCGATGGTGTTATAGATGGAGAGCGGCTGCTGAGAGCTGCAGCTGAACACCTCGGTCGGGCACACGGTGGGGCACAGGCCGCACTTGCGGCAGTTTTCAGCCACCTTGACCGACTGGCCCCTGACCGTGATGGCGTCCACGGGGCACACGTCCATGCACAGGTGGCATGCGTCGGGGTTCTTCGTCGTGCAGTTGACGCAAAAGATGGAGTTGGCGCGTGGGCGCACCTTGTAGTCGGCGGCGTCAAAGACCTTGACCTGCGAGGGGTCCAGCGTCAGCTGGTCGGCGATGCCGTTCAGCGGGTGCGAGAGCTCGTCCCAGTTGCGCTGTATGTCGATGATGTCGTCCAGAAGATCGTGTTTCTGGGCCATGTGCCTCCCCTTCCTGCCATGGCATGCCCAGGGGCACGAAACGCCCCAAAGGCACGAATCCATATTGTAGCAGGGTGCCCACCGACACACGTCAGGCGATTGCCGCCCTTCCCCACAGGCAGAGACACCCGCGTTCAAGAAGGACTCGCGTGCAAGAAGGGCATGCACGGCAGAAGGGCCCCTCCCGGAAAACCCGGGAGGGGCCCTGAGTCAGGCTGAGGTGGCTAAGGCCTTACGCCTTAGTACATGCCGCCGCCCTGGCCGCCCTGAGCGGCTGCACGGGAGATGGCGTCCTCGATGGTGGTGTCCTTCGGCTCGTCAGACACGGTGGCCTCGGTAATCAGGATCAGAGAGGCGATGGAGGCAGCGTTCTGCAGGGTGGTGCGGGTAACCTTCACAGGATCCAGCACGCCCATCTCGATCATGTTGCCCCACTGGCCGTTGGCGGAGTTCAGGCCCTCGCCCTCGGGCAGGCCCTTGATCTTCTCGACCACGACGGAGCCCTCGTAGCCAGCGTTGGAGGCGATGGTCTTCACAGGAGCCTGCAGCGCCTTGCGGACGATGTCGACGCCAATCTTCTCGTCGTCGTCAGCGACCTCGACCTTGTCCAGAGCCTTTGCGGCAGCCAGGAACGCGACGCCGCCACCGGCGACGATGCCCTCCTCGACGGCTGCACGGGTGGCCTGCAGGGCATCCTCGATGAGGTGCTTGACCTCCTTCAGCTCGGACTCGGTAGCAGCGCCGACCTTGATCACGGCAACGCCGCCGGACAGCTTGGCCATGCGCTCCTGCAACTTCTCCTTGTCGAAGTCGGAGGTGGTGTTCTCGAGCTCGCCCTTGATCTGAGCGATGCGCTCCTCGATGGCGTCCTTGGAGCCGGCACCGTCGACGATGGTGGTGTTGTCCTTCGTGATCTTGACGGACTTGGCACGGCCCAGCATCTCGGCGGTGACGTCGGTCAGGTTGATGCCCAGCTCCTTCATGGCCACCTGGCCGCCGGTCAGGACGGCGATGTCCTCCAGCATGCGCTTGCGGCGATCGCCGTAGCCGGGGGCCTTCACGGCGGCGACGTTCAGCACGCCACGGAGCTTGTTCAGAATCAGCGTGGCCAGGGCCTCACCGTCAACGTCCTCGGCGATGATCAGCAGAGGAGCGCTCTGCTTCTGCACGGCCTCAAGGATGGGCAGGATGTCCTGGATGTTGCTGATCTTCTGGTCGGTCATCAGGATGTAGGGGTTCTGCATCTCGGCCGTCATGGTGTCGTTGTTCGTGGCGAAGTACGGGGAGATGTAGCCCTTGTCGAACTGCATGCCCTCGACGGTGTCGATGTCGATGCCGAAGGTCTGGGACTCGTCCACAGTGATGACGCCGTCCTTGCCCACGACCTCCATGGCGTCAGCGATCTTCTCGCCGATCTCGGGGTCGCCGGCGGAGATGGTGCCCACGGCGGCAATCTGCTGCTTGGTCGAGACGTCCTGGGCAGCGCCCTTCATCTGCTCGACGGCGGCGTTGACGGCCTTGTCGACACCACGACGGATGGCGATGGGGTTGGCGCCAGCGGCGACGTTGCGCAGGCCCTCGTTCACGATGACCTGGGCCAGCAGCGTGGCGGTGGTGGTGCCGTCACCCACGGTGTCGTTGGTCTTGGTGGCGACCTCCTTCACCAGCTGAGCGCCCATGTTCTCGATGGGGTCCTTCAGCTCGATCTCCTTTGCGACGGACACGCCGTCGTTGGTAATGGTGGGAGCGCCGTAGGAGCGCTGCAGAGCCACGTAGCGACCCTTGGGGCCCAGGGTGGTGGTGACGGCGTCAGCCAGGGTGTTTACGCCCTTTGCCAGCTTGGCGCGAGCCTCGGTGCCAAAGACAATGTCCTTTGCCATGGTTTAGATCCTCTCATGTATTGCCCGCTTGACGGGCGGTAGGTTTCCGCAATGCCCGCAGCCGCGGGCGTCAAATACTAGTCCTCGATGATGGCGTAGATGTCATCCGAGCGCAGCAGCAGGAAGTCCTCGCCGTCAATCTTTACCTCGTTGCCACCGAACTTGCCGTAGAAGACCTCGTCGCCGGCCTTCACGTCGGGGGCAATACGCTCGCCCTTGTCGTTGAGCTTTCCAGCGCCAACGGCGATCACCTTGCCGCGCTGGGGCTTCTCCTGCGCGCCACTCGAGATGTACAGGCCAGTGGAAGTCTTCTCCTCCTTGGGGGCGGGCTTCACGAGTACACGGTCTCCCAGCGGCTTCAGAGTCATAACTAAAAACCTCCTCCATAGCGCCCAACGGGCGCGACTTCAGCGGTGCCGGGGCCTTGCCCGGTCCGCATGTCCAACGCTATAAATGGTACCCAGCTTTCGGAACTTAATCCGTCGGAATGGAAAATATCTTCATCGGAAGACTTAGATTTTCTGTTTTTGGCTGTGTAGGTTACCTACCAACGCATGTACCGGGGGTAACGGAGAAGGGCTTGCGGGGTCGCAAGACCAAATTCGAGGGTGCTACGACCACCCTATCGTTGCCGTGGGGGCATCCGACGGTGGCTCTGGAAGGCTACCCGTGCTGGCAGCCGCCGGCCGAGGTCCGTCCACCCTGTTTGGGGTCACGTGCAGAACCCTGTAGAATATCTGACGCATACGCCAAACGAGATGGTCTCGGAGGGGTCACTGCATATGAAGCGTCAACCAGGCATGGCACGCGCCCGCATCATCGGACTGTTTCTTCTGCTCTCCACGCCCTACTTCCTGCTGCCGTCACACGGCGGCGTGGCGGGGCTCACGAACGCGCCAGCCTGCGTGGCGTTGGGGCTCTTGATCGGTTCGGCCATCATGCTGGCACATGTGCTGCGCCCCGCCTTGGCCTACCCCGAGCGCATGCGCGTCATCTTTTGCGTGGTGGGTGTAGCGATTGCCGCGGCGTTTGCAGTGCCGGAGTGGGTTGGTGCCATTACCCTGCTACTGACCACGTACGAAACCGCTGGCCAGCTGATTGCGCTTGCGGCACCATTTTACTCGGACGTACATATGAGCCTGGGATACTGGCCCCTCGCCGTCAGTGCGCTGCTGCTGACCCTGGCAACTCCGGAGTTCCTGGACGACCTGGGCTACGAGCAGCAAAGCCCCTCGCAAACATCCGTGACCTCGACGGGCGATGAGTGCGCCCGGGAGCCTAACGCTCCCCTGGTCCCCGTGGAGGTTCTTCTGGCCGCCGCCCTAGCCGGTGCCATCAGAACGCCCGCCCTGGTAACCATGGTGCACGCAGGACAGCCCACGGCCTGCTGCCTGGTCGCGATGCAGGCTTGCCTTGCCGCACTGGTCATTCACGCTTTCAAGCACGCGACCCGCCGACGAGCATACGGAGTACTGGCCTGCTACGCCCTGGGCTCCGCGGTCTGGGACTGCGCCAGCAGGATCTGGCCACTGCTGACCCCCTTCTTTCAAACTCCCCTGGCAGCATTCATCGGGCTGGCATGCGCCTGCGCCATCTGCCTGGCGCTGGCGTTGATTCCAGCGGCGCAAAAACCTGGCAAGAAGGGCACTCCGGCAGCTGCAGACGATGACCCCCATGAGGACCGCTGCGAAAACCCTCAGCCGGAACCCCTCGAGCGTAGGTCCATTGCCAACTCTGAAGTAAATGCCAACGAGGAGGGCAGCACATCCGCAAAGGACGTGCTGAGTCTCCTGGCTGCCAACCGTGACCTTTCGGCCCTGACTCGTGGAGAGCTGGACTGCGTCCGATTGCTGCTGGAAGGCCAGACGCAGCAGGAAATAGCCCAACGCCTGGGCAAGGCACCCTCCACGGTGCGCGTGCTCCTGAGCCGGTCGTACAAGAAGCTCGACGTCCATAGCGCGGCAGAGCTACGCACGCTGACTCGCGCACAGCAAGAGACCGCCAACAGTACCTCGGCACCCAGAGAAGTACAGCCCCCTGATCGACGAGCAAACGAGAATCCCAGCGTCTCCGACAACCCCTCGGCTAACTCCAAAAGTCCTGCGGGCAGCAGCTTTCGTTCCGTCTGGGAGCAGCTACAGCTGCCCCTGCGTGTGGCCCTGCTGGTGCTGCTGTGCATCCCCTATGGGTCCGCCACGCTATCCTGGGGTTCCGGACACCTGCTGATCCTGGCATTGGGCCTTGGCTTTCTGTGCTCGGGCGTCTTGCGCTTGGTCAGCACGCGCACGCAGCCCCGCCAATTTAAGACGGAGGCGCAAGGACGTGCTGCCCAGGTGGTGTTTTTCCTCCTGGGACTAGCGCCCATCGCTCTTTCCGAAGCCGAGTCAGTCGGACCACTTTGGAAGTACATGGGCGGCCTCGCCTTGCCATGGTTGCTGGCCATCCCAACCCTGCTGTTTGGGATGGCGTGGGCACTCTGGCCCAACGGGCACAACGAGTTCACCCATCAAAGCCAGCCGAGACCATCTCTAACCCAAGCGTGCTTGGTGCCGGCGATTCTGGCAACAGTCGCTACGATCTCCCCCATCTGCAGAGTGCCTCTGTCAATTGTCTGCCTGATCGCCACTGCCTTCGCTGGCCCGGAAAGCCGCGAGGAAACCGAGGCAGCGCACAGGACCGGCCAAGGCCACAGCCTCTCCCCCATGCTAGCCATCGCAGCTGCCATAGGGTTTACCTGCGAAGAGGCGTGGCGCTCGCTGGGAGGACCCTCGGTTCTCGCCGCCACGGTCCCCTTCTGCGTCGCCCTCATCGTGGGGTCCCTTCTGGTTCTTCGCAGTCAGGACAGCAGCATCAGATATGCAGCTGCCCTGGCATTGATATGCATCCTCTTTGGCGCCGGAGGGACGCAGATGGAGCTGGCACGCATCGCATTCTGCCTCAGTGCCTCCGCGTTTCTGCTAGCAGAAACGCGGAGCCCGTCCGCGGGTTTCGTGCTGCCATCATTTGGCATAGGCATGCTGGCGGGAAACGTCAGCATAAACACGTATGGGGACTTCCTTCTGCACAACGAGATATCACTGGCATTCATTGGCGGCAAGCTGGGGCTGGTGTCAAGCGTCGGGTTCCTGCTGGGAGTGGGCTTCACCGCGGCGGGAGCGGCGCTCGTGCTGTATTGCATCAAGCTCGCAAACCTAAAGCGAGCCATGGACTCGGACCTGTTCGACGATACCGACTCCACGGCGCGGGAACGGGCCAAGAGCCTTCTGTCGGCACGCGGTCTTAACGACACCCAGATAGACGTTTTGCTGGAGATTGC
>JAQXQO010000051.1 GCA_029101205.1 Coriobacteriales bacterium
CACCGAACCTATCACACGCTGTAGCACCAGAAGGAGCAGGCGCTCTTCCGCTACGCCATGGACCTGGGCAGCGTGAGCGTGAACGTCTATTAGGTGTCCGGCAAGTTCTGGGCCTGGAAGCTGCAACCGGAGGAGGTCAGCTACCTCGAGGGCCACATGGGCTACGAGCTAACGGACGAGCCTTCCCTCGACTTCCTGGCCGACGTCCCCATCGCGAAGGTGCTCTACTGCATTCCCGACGGCATGGACCAGCTGCGCGCTATCCAGAAGGACATGCCCGCAGAGCTCAAGTCCGGCATCTCCACCACCTTCAGCTCGGGCCGCTACCTGGAGTTCAACCCCGAGGGCGTGTGCAAGGGCGCGGGTCTGCGCCAGCTGGCCGAGCTCTTGGGCATAGACCTGGCCGACACGATAGCCGTGGGCGACGCCGCCAATGACGCCAGCATGGTCGAAGCCGCAGGCGTGGGCGTCTGCGTAGCGAACGCCCAGGACGGCCTGGACCAGGTGGCTGACTACCAAGCGGCGTCGACCAACGACGACGGCGTCCTGAAGGAGATTCTGGAGAAGATCGTGCAGCCTGCAGCCGAGGCGTAGGGTTTTCTGAAATAGCTATACAAAATAGTCACACCCTGGGCTGGATGTATGTTCGGAAGGATGGCCATGAACGGCGAGAAGAGCACACGGAAGCATAGGTCATCCAAACCAAGAAAAGTCCTGCGGCGTGTCGCAATCGTCGTCCTGGCCGCCATCGCCGTTCTCGCCGTGGCGTTCCTGACCTATGCGAGCACGTACTCCCGGGCGACGCCGCGCGCCGAGGTGGCTCTTGGCGGCAGCGGCGACGTGGCCGTGACCCAGACAAGCACAGGCTACCTCTTTGACGGGCCCGGAACCGACAACGCGCTGGTGTTCTACCCCGGCGGCAAGGTGCAGTGCGAGGCTTACGCCGCGCAGCTTCTGGCCATCGCCCAGAGGGGCACCGACGTGTTCCTGGTGCGCATGCCACTGAACTTCGCGTTCCTTAACATGGACGCGGCCGACCGGGTGATGGCCGACGACGAATACAACTACCAGCACTGGTACGTGGGTGGCCACTCCCTGGGAGGCGCGATGGCGGCAGTGTACGCGGCCGACCACACCAGCCAGCTGGACGGGCTCGTCGTCCTGGCCGCCTACCCCACGAAGAGCCTGCGCAGCCCCGGCTTTAGGATGCTCTCCGTCTACGGATCCGAGGACGGCCAGGCGGACAAGCTCACCTCGCATGCGGACCTTCGACCGGACGACTACACCGAAGTGGTCATACAGGGCGGCAACCACGCCCAGTTCGCAGACTACGGCACACAGGACAGCGACGGCACGGCAACCATCAGCGCGGAGGACCAGCAAGAGCAGACGGCCGAAGCCGTGGAGGAGTTCACGCAGGCAATGGGCTCCTAATCAATATGTGAGTTCCTCCCGGACGCAGCATGTGCGAAATCCTGCTGGGCTCGCAGGTATACCCGTTGACGGACTTCCAGCCCTCGTCGAAGCTCACCGGCTCCCACGCCCAGTTCATGGTCTCGTAGTTGCCGGCGCTGACGTCGATAGCGTCCGCGCCCCACTCCTGGAACATCCGGCAGTACTCCACGGCCAGGGGTAGGGTTATGCCGTCGTCTATGCCGATCATGCGCAGGTACTCGTCGGCCGTGATGCGTACCATGATGGCGAAGTCGGGGCTAGTACCCTGGCGAATGCCCTGGACGAACGTGTCGATGACCTCCAGCACCTCGTCGTGCGCAAGCGCGCGGGTAGGCGCGTGCGTCAGCTTGGACTCCTGGCCGGAGGGGCTCACGCAGGTACCGTCGGGAATGAGCGCGGGCACGCCCTGGCATCCAGGGTAGTAGATCTCCAGGCCGAACTTGGCGCCCGTCTGGTGCACTGCGTCGACCATGGCCCTGAAGCTGGGAATCTTCTCGTCGGAGTCTATCAGGAGGTTGCGCGCGTCTCCGCGTCCTGAACCATCCATCACCGAGCAGATCTCGGTCAGCACCAGGCCGCAGCCGCCACGGCCGCGCACTCAGGGCCCTGCAGAGGTCGCCCTCGCCTGTACCTAGCAGCCCCGCCAAGGATGCGTAACCGTCCCAGGCAGCGAATGCAAAGTGGCAAGAAGGACAGTCCTTCTTGCCACTTCCTTCTGCATGGCTGACTGATGGCTCAGTTGCCTTCGCACCCATGAAATACGCCAGGCAACAGGCCTTTTATGCCTCCTCGGCCACCGACCCGCTTGCGGGCTCGGCAGCGGGGGCCGTCTGGGCGTCCTCGCCCCTCCTGAAGATCAGGCGGAACACTAGCCTGCCCAGGGGGCCGCCAAAGAAGATCTGCCAGGCCAGCGCCATGGGGAAGTTCAGCGCGGCGGTCTGCAGCCACGTCCCCACAACGCCTGCGGCAGAGTAGTCCTTAAAGAGGAAGGTGGCGACGAGGCTCATCGCCGGGCACATCAGACACACCGTCAGGGAGCAGCGTATAAGCAGCATCCAGATGAAGGGCATGTCCTTGGTAACGACCCGGTTCGTGAGGTGCACGACGGGACGCTCCATCACGAACATCTCCAGCACGATGGCGACCGGCCACATGATGCGCAGCTCGCCAAGGGCCATGAGAAACACCTGGTCGGTCATGCCGCCGATGTTGAGCGAGATGTTGTAGCAGATCATGGCGTACACCATGATGAACGCCATGATCACGGTAAAGACGAAGTTCTCGAACTTGGTTCTGGGCATGGACAGCACTCCTCCTGTGTTGACGACTGTGTTGTTCGTTATCACGAGAGGCTCGTGTGCGTTTCCAATGAGACCAGTATTCGGTTGTTGGCAATATGTGCCGTGAGGAGAATACCATGGCATCGTGTGACTATGCGAACTCCACACATTTTAGAGCATAAGGTCAGAACATCACGACATCCCTCCCGCCACAGACCAGGCTGGGGCGGGAGGGATGTAAAAAACTCTCGAGATGCTAACGGAGCCATTTAGTGACTCGCGCTAGCGCTCGTCCCTGCGGCGGAGCCTGGCGCCGGCGGCGGCCATCGCCGCGCCGAGGAACGCGAGGCCCGCGGGAAGCGCCGGGGAGGCCGGGTCGCCCGTCGCGGGGACGGGCCTCGCCATGTGGCGCGGCGCCGACTTCGCGGCCGTCGCGGCGGCCGCCCCCGGCGTCG
>JAQXQO010000052.1 GCA_029101205.1 Coriobacteriales bacterium
GACCAACTTCGTCGAGAACAACGACATCGACGCCTTCGTGGCCAACACCACCCCCAAGACCAAGCTGTGGTACGTCGAGACCATCGGCAACCCGCTGGTGGACGTTGCAGACGTCCCCGCCATCGTCGAGGCTGCCAACTCGCTTCCCAGCCCTGTGCCCGTCTTTGTGGACAACACCTTCGCGACCCCGTACCTGTATCGTCCCGCCGAGGACGGCGCGGCAGTGGTCATCGAGTCCCTCACGAAGTGGATTGGCGGCCATGGTGCCACGCTGGGCGGCGCCGTCGTTGACACCGGCAAGTTCAACTGGAAGCAGGATCCCGAGAAGTGGCACACGCTGGCCAAGCCCGATCCCTCCTACCACGGCCTTGTCTTTGCCGACGCCGCTCCCGCGGCACCTTTCGCCACGCGCGTCCTGGCCAACAAGCTGCGCGACTTCGGCCCGACGCTGTCCCCGTACGCGGCTCAGCTCATCGGCCTGGGCATCGAGGACCTGTCGCTGCGCGTCCAGCGCCACTCTGACAACGCCCTGGCTGTTGCCAAGTTCCTGCAGAACCACCCGAAGGTCAGCTGGGTCCGTTACTCCGGCCTCGAGGGCGATCCCAGCCACGAGGTTGCCAGCCGCATCCTGAAGCACGGCTTCGGCGGCGTGGTCGTGTTCGGCGTCAAGGGCGGCCGTGAGGCCGGCCTGAAGGTCGTCGACAACGTGAAGCTGTTCACGCACCTGGCCAACGTGGGCGACGCCAAGTCCCTCATCATCCACCCCGCCTCGACCACGCACTCCCAGCTGTCCCCCGAGCAGCTGAAGGCCGCGCACCTCTCCGAGGACCTCGTGCGCCTGTCCGTGGGCATCGAGAACGTGGACGACATCATCGCGGACCTCGACCAGGCTCTGGCACAGATCTAGCGGCAACCAAGCACCATCAGCACCAGTATGCAGGCGACTGCCGGCGCCGCCCCATCAGCGCCGCCGGCTTCGCCCTGCTCGAACCCCCATATGACTCGGAAGCGGGCGTCACGACATCGTGGCACCCGCCTTTTTCTCTCGGCGGCTTGCTCTACTCGCTGCTGCCTGCGTCGCTCTTCTTGGGCGTGCCCTTCTTACCGGCGTTGGCTTTCTTGCTCGTACCGCCCCTCTTGCTCGTGCGCTTCTGGCCCGAGGCTTTGGTGTCGGAGGCGCGGCCGTTGCCCTTGCCGTTCACGTGCACGTCCAGGCCGGCGCTGGGGCAGATGTCGGCCATGGGGCACGCGTCGCACTTCGGCGCGCGAGAAGTGCAGTACTCTCGCCCGAACATGATCCACTCGGAATTGACGTTCTTCCACAGGTCGCGCGGCAGCACGCGCAGGAGGTCTTGCTCGGCCTCCAGCGGGGTGGGGGCCTTCGTCAGCTTCATGCGCGTGGCGATGCGGTAGACGTGCGTGTCGACCGCGATGCCGTCCACGATGTCGAAGCACTTGTTGAGCACGATGTTGGCGGTCTTGCGACCCACGCCGGGCAGGCGCACCAGCTCCTCCATGGTGTGCGGCACCTCTCCGCCGAAGTCGGCCATGATCATGCGCGCTATGTCCACGCAGTGCTGCGACTTGCTGCGGTAGAAGCCCAGTGACCGGATGACCTCTGCCACCTGGCCGGGCTCGGCATGGGCCATGGCCTCGGGCGTGGGCCAGCGGCGAAACAGCTCGGGCGTCACGCGGTTGACCGAGGCGTCCGTGGTCTGCGCGGACAGCATGACGGCGATGACCGTGGTGAAGGGCGTGCTGAAGTCCAACTGCGCGCCGTAGTGCCCGTAGCGCTCCTCCATGCGGGCGCACAGCTCGACGCCGCGCTCGCGCTTCTGTGCCAACGACTCGCGGGGCATGACGACCTCCTACGTATGTGGATGGTGGGGATGCGGATGGTTGGGATGCGACCATCGGTCGGATTGGCTTCGGACGGCCGGGCGGGGTGTGGGCGGCCGCGTCCCATCATCAGCTTGTTTACTCAAGTGAACGCCTCTTTGTCGAAATGGTACACCGTGCGGGTGCGCCGCAGGCCCCGTCTGGCGAATTGTATTCATTCCACAATACGTGAGATGCAGAACGAAAGTCCCTCTGGGGCATATCCTCTAACTCAAATGCGCCGCAGGTGGAATGCGGTATTATTTCCAGGGCATGGCATCCGGCGTGACACTTTTGCGTTATGTGCCGCAGAGTGGCGCCAAACGTCCGCCCGCGTACGGCTCCTAGGTACCTATTGATTTTCGACATAAACTTAAACGGCATTTAGCGCCTCCTGCGTGCGGTTTGTTTGGGGGCACGGGTGATTTGAGTCTCAATCGGTGGAGGATACATGAGTGCGCCAATCGAGAACTACCTTCTGACCAACGACGACCTCTATATGCTGGCAGAGGGCAGCTGGTATCGCAGCTACGAGAAGCTGGGCGCCCACCCTTGCACGCATGAGGGCGAGGACGGTTACTACTTTGCGGTGTGGGCTCCCGACGTAAAGAGCGTCCACGTCGTGGGCGACTTCAACGACTGGGACCCCTGGGCCGACGCCCTTACCCGCACTCCAGTGGGTGGCGTCTGGTACACCTTCGTCCCCGGCGTCGAGCCCGGTCAGCTGTACAAGTACATGATCGAGACCTCGAAGGGCGACCTGCTGTACAAGGCCGACCCCTATGCGTTCACCGCCGAGCTGATTCCCGGCACCGCCTCGCGCACCACCGACATCACGGGCTACCAGTGGCACGACAAGGACTGGCTGGCCCAGCGCAAGGCCAATCCGCACATGAAGCGCCCGCTGAACATCTTTGAGGTGCACCTGGGCTCCTGGAAGCGCCATGAGGACGGCCTGTCGGGCATCGGCGAGGCCGGCACCGACGAGACGTCCGGCTCTTACCTGACCTACGACGAGCTGTCCGTCGAGCTGGTGGACTACGTGAAGCAGATGGGCTACTCGCACGTCGAGCTGCTGCCCGTGATGGAGCACCCCTTTGACGGCTCCTGGGGCTACCAGGTGACGGGCTACTACGCGCCCACGTCACGCTTTGGCGCACCGAAGCAGTTCATGCACTTCGTCGACGCCTGCCACGAGGCCGGCATCGGCGTCATTCTGGACTGGGTCCCCGGCGGCTTCTGCCGCGACGAGCACGGCCTGGTCCACTTCAACGGCGACAAGCTGTACGAGAAGGAAGAGCACCCCAACTGGGGCACGTTCAAGTTCGACTTCTCGCGCGGCGAGGTCCGTACGTTCCTGGTGTCGAACCTGCTGTACTGGGTCGAGCTGTACCACGCCGACGGTATCCGCATGGATGGCGTCACCTCCATGCTGTACCTGAACTTCGGCATCGACGACCCGCGCCAAAAGAAGTTCAACGAGAAGGGCACCGAGGAGGACTTCGTCTCGATCAACTTCATCCGCCAATGCAACAAGGTTGTCGAGTCCTTCGACCCCGACGTCATGATGATCGCCGAGGAGTCCACGGCGTGGCCGCTGGTCACCTATCCGCCCAGCGTCGGAGGCCTTGGCTTCAACTACAAGTGGGACATGGGCTGGATGAACGACACCCTGCACTACTGCCAGACCGACTTCCCGTGGCGTCCGAGCAACCACAAGCTGCTGACCTTCTCGATCATGTACGCGTTCAATGAGAACTTCGTGCTGCCGCTGTCCCACGACGAGGTCGTGCACGGCAAGTGCTCGCTCATCACGCGCCAGCCCGGTGACACGTGGCGTCAGTTCGCTGGCCTACGCTCTCTGGCCTTCTACCAGATGACGCACCCCGGCGCAAAGCTGAACTTCATGGGCAACGAGATCGGCCAGTACATCGAGTGGCGCTATTACGAGGGCATCCAGTACTTCTTGACCAAGGAGTACGACACCCATCGCAAGCACCAGCACTTCGTTGCTGCGCTGAACAAGTTCTACAACGACAACCCGGCCCTGTGGCAGCGCGCCTACACCGGGGACGGCTTCGAGTGGATTGACGCCAACAACGCCGAGCAGTCCATCATCTCGTTCGTGCGCCACGGCGACAAGCCCAAGGATGACCTTGTCGTGCTGATCAACTTCGACGTGAACGCCCATGAGGACTTCCGCATCGGCGTGCCGACGCCTGGCATCTACCAGGAGGTCTTCAACTCCGACGCCGAGGAGTTCGGCGGCTCTGGCGTCACGAACGGCGGCACGAAGATCGAGTCCCAGGACAAACCCTGGAACCTGCGCGAGAACTCCATCGACGTGCGCATCCCGCCCCTGGGTGGCGTTGTGTTCAAGCGCGTGGCCCCGCTGCCCCCGAAGCCGCAGAAGCACGCGCATCACGCCCACACCACCGGCACCAAGGCCGGCAGCGTAAAGGTGTCCGTGCCGCGCAAGTCGACGAAGGCCACCACGAAGGCGGCCCAGAAGCCCGCAACGAAGGCTGCGAAGGCCGAGGCCAAGCCCGCGGCAAAGACTGCCGCAAAGTCGACCACCAAGGCCGCTGTCAAGCCCGCCCAAAAGCCTACCGCTCGCCGTACTTCTTCGAAAAAGTCTACTGCTGCCTCCAAGGCCCCAAAACAGACGGAAAAGCCCAGCACAAAGCGGGCGCCCAGCACCTCCAAGACCGCAACGAAGACCACGTCAACGGCCCAAAAGCGTACCCGCGCTCGCAAGTCTTCCAGCGCGAAGTAAGGTACCATGCGACGCGGGGGAACTTCGTTCCTCGGGTAAGGTATGCAAAGACTAAGGAACCGTATGCAGAGCAACATCTTCAAGGACAAGCAGGACTTCATCGCCCAGTACCGCGACGAGTGCCAGAACCTCACCGGAAAGAGCTTCGAGGAGCTGGGCGACCAGGAGCGCTACAACTGCCTGGCCTCCCTCATAGCCGACAAGGCTCGTAACGACACCGGCGCCACGCACCACAAGGGCGAGAAGAGGGTCTACTACTTCTCGCTGGAGTTCCTGCTGGGTCCCCTGCTGGACAACTACCTGCTGAACTACGGCGTGCGTGACCTCGTGGCCTCCGCGCTGAAGGACATGGGCTCCGACCTGGACGAGCTGTGCGCGAAGGAGGCCGACCCCGGCCTGGGCAACGGTGGCCTGGGCCGTCTGGCCGCCTGCTTCCTGGACTCCATGGCCCACGAGAACATCGCCGGCTACGGCAACGGCATGCGCTACCGCTACGGCCTGTTCCGCCAGGTCATCAAGGACGGCCGTCAGGTCGAGGCTACGGACAACTGGCTGGCCCACGGCTATCCTTGGGAGATGCGCAAGAACGAATCCTCGGTCGTGGTGCAGTTCGGCGGCCATGTCGAGCGTCACGAGAAGGACGGCTACTACTGGTTCACCCAGGAGGGCGGCGACAAGGTCACAGCCGTCCCGTACGACGTGCCCATCGTGGGCTACGGCGTCAAGAAGATCAACAACCTGCGCCTGTGGAGGGCCGAGCCCTACGAGGACGCCTTCGACCTGGACGCCTTCAACAACGGCGACTACGCGAAGGCATTCCGCTTCCGCGCCAACGCACAGGCCATCTCGACCATCCTGTACCCCAACGACGCCGGCGAGCACGGCCGCATCCTGCGCCTGAAGCAGGAGTACCTGTTCGTCTCGGCCGGCCTGCAGACCATCCTGCGCGCCTACGAGAAGGAGTACGGCCCGGACGCCTGGGAGGACCTGGGCAAGCACGTGTGCGTGCACACCAACGACACGCACCCCGCCATGTGCGGCCCCGAGCTCATGCGCATCCTGGTGGACGAGAAGCGCGTCGACTTCGACCTGGCGTTCAAGATCGCCCAGGAGACCATCTCGTACACCAACCACACGGTCATGCCCGAGGCACTGGAGAAGTGGCCCATCAACACCTTCCGTGCCCTGCTGCCGCGCCTGTACATGTTCATCGAGGAGATCGACCGCCGCTACCGCGAGAGCTTCCCGCGCACCGGCTCCAACTGGTCCGAGATGCTGAAGAACACCGCCATCCTGTGGGACGGCCAGGTCCGCATGGCCAACCTCTCGGTGATCTTCTCGCACTCCGTCAACGGCGTGTCGGCGCTGCACACGCAGATCATCGAGGACTCGGTGCTGCATGACTTCTACAAGCTGACGCCCGAGAAGTTCAACAACAAGACCAACGGCGTCTCTCACCGCCGCTTCCTGGGCAACGCCAACCAGGCCCTGAGCAAGCTGATCACCAGCGCCATCGGCGACAAGTGGTACGACGACGCCATGGAGCTCGAGAAGCTGCAGAAGTACGAGAACGACCCCAGCTTCCTGGAGGAGATCGGCAAGGCCAAGCAGGTCCAGAAGGAGCGCCTGGCCAAGTACGTGAAGCAGACCACCGGCCTGGTCCTGGATACCAGCACCGTGTTCGACACGCAGGTGAAGCGCTTCCACGCCTACAAGCGCCAGCTGCTGAACGTGTTCAAGGTGCTGGACATCTACAACCGCATGCTGACCGAGGGCTACGAGCCGCAGCCCACGACGTTCATCTTTGCCGGCAAGGCTGCCTCCAGCTACACCTTCGCGAAGGAAGTCATTCGCCTGATCAACTCGGTCGCCGACGTTATCAACAACGACGAGCGCGTGAACGACCGCATCAAGGTGTGCTTCGTCCCGAACTTCGCCGTGTCCAACGCGCAGATCATCTACCCCGCCACCGAGATCTCCGAGCAGATTTCCACGGCGGGCACCGAGGCCTCCGGCACGTCGAACATGAAGTTCATGATGAACGGCGCCATCACGCTGGGCACCTACGACGGCGCCAACGTCGAGATCACCAAGTTGGTGGGCGAGGAGAACATCAAGATCTTCGGCCTGCGCACGCCCGAGGTCGAGGAGCTGCAGCGCTCCGGCCGCTACTTCGCCTGGAACGAGTACAACGCAGACCGCGCACGCCTGGGCCGCGTGGTCGACATGCTGACCGACGGCACCCTGGCGCACCTGTCGGGCAACTTCGACAGCGTGCACGACGAGCTCATGGTCAACAACGACCAGTACCTGGTGCTGAAGGACTTCCACTCCTACGTCCAGGCCTGGGAGGAGCTGACCTCCGGCTACAAGGACAAGCGCGCGTGGAACCGCATGTCGCTGCACAACACCGCCAAGTCCGGATACTTCTCTAGCGACCGAACCATTCGCGAGTATGCGGCGGATATTTGGCATATTGAGGACAACGCATAAAGGGCAAGACCAAAGAAAGGGGAAGGTGCAATGAGCAAGAAGGAATGTGTGGCCATGCTTCTTGCCGGCGGGCAGGGCAGCAGGTTGAAGGCCCTGACGCGCAAGGTGGCAAAGCCTGCCGTCTCGTTCGGCGGCAAGTACAGAATCATCGACTTCGTACTGTCCAACTGCGCGAACTCGGGCATCAACACGGTCGGCGTGCTGACGCAGTATCGTCCGTACCTGCTGCACTCTTATCTGGGAACCGGCGAGGCCTGGAACCTGGACGAGCGCGACGGCGGCGTAGCCATCCTGCCGCCCTACGCCACCCAGACCGGTGGCGCATGGTATGCCGGCACGGCCGACGCCATCACGCAGAACATCGGCTACCTGGAGAGCCAGGACCCGAAGTACACCCTGATTCTTTCGGGCGACCAGCTGTACCGCATGGACTACGCCGAGATGCTGCAGGTCCACAAGGATAACAACGCAGACCTCACCGTTGCTGTCATGCCCGTGGACTGGTCCGAGGCCTCCCGCTTCGGCATTATGAACTGCAATGCCGACGGCAGCATCGAGGAGTTCGAGGAGAAGCCCGCCGAGCCGAAGAGCAACCTGGCCTCCATGGGCATCTACATCTTTAACACCGACCTGCTGATCGAGACCCTGAAGGCCGATGCGAAGGATCCCGACTCCGAGCACGACTTCGGCAAGAACATCATCCCTGGGATGCTCGCTGCCGGAAAGCGCCTCTTTACCTACCAGTTCAAGGGCTATTGGCGCGACGTCGGCACCGTTGCCTCCTTCCACGAGGCCAACATGGAGCTGCTGGGGCCCGAGCCCGCGTTCGACCTGTACGACGAGTCCAAGCCCATCATGAGCAACGCCTCCACCCGTCCGCCTGCGTTCATCGCACCCAGCGGCGTCGTGGACGATGCCCTGATTTCCAACGGCTCCACCATCCTGGGCACCGTGAAGCACTCGGTCGTCTCGACTGACGTGTACGTGGGCCAGAATGCCAACGTCATTGACTCCATCCTGTTCCCGGGCGCGCGCGTCGAGGAAGGTGCCACCGTGGTGAACGCGGTCATGGGCGAGAATTCGGTTGTGAAGGCGGGCGCCACCCTGGGCGACCCCAACGAGGAGACAATCGCCATCGGCGACGATGACGTGATCGAGAAGGGGGATGAGTAACGATGGAGAAGGCTGTTGGACTCATTACCGCCAACTACGCGGTTGCTAACCCGACCGCGCTGACGAGTGGCCGCCCCGTCGCTTCCATGCCGTTCATGGGCCGCTATCGCCTGGTCGACTTTGCCCTGTCCAACATGGTGAACGCCGGCCTGCGCACCGTGGGCCTCATCATGCCGAACAACTATCGTTCGCTGATTGACCACGTGGGCTCCGGCAAGGACTGGGACCTGGACCGCAAGGACGGCGGCCTGTTCGTGATGCCGGGCAGCAACTTCGGCACCGCCCGCAACGGCGGCCGCTTCCTGCTGCGCGACCTCGAGGAGAACCGCGCATTCCTGACCCGCAACAGCCAGGAGTACGTCGTCCTGAGCACCTGCAACTTCGTGATGAACGTCGACGTAAAGAAGCTCATCGCCGACCACGAGGCCTCCGGCGCCGACGTCACCGTGCTGACCAAGAAGGCCACCGAGGCCAACCCCGACATCCTGGGCTTCGAGACCGACAGCGTGGGCGTCAAGGGCAAGAAGTTCGGCGTCGAGTTTGGCGACACCGAGTTTCTGGACATGGCCGTCATGAAGCGCGAGCTTCTGCTGGACATGCTGGATTGGTACAGCGCCATCGACCACAAGGACCTGTTCTGCGCCCTGGTGGAGTCGGGCGACATCGCGCGCGTCAGCGTGCGCACGCACGACTACGAGGGCTACGTGGCCCCCATCTTTGACGCGCAGTCCTACTACAAGGCCAACATGGACCTGCTGAGCCCCAGCACGCTGGAGCAGCTGTCGCCTGCCGACCGCTTCATCAAGACGAAGGCCCACGACAACCCGCCCGCGAAGTTCGAGCCCGGTTCGCACGTGCAGAACTCCCTGGTCTCCGCCGGCAGCCGCCTGTACGGCGCGGTGAAGGACTCCGTGCTCAGCCGCGACGTCGTCATCGAGAAGGGCGCTACGGTGTCCAACTCCATCATCATGCAGGGCGTCGTCGTGAAGGAAGGCGCTCACGTAGAGAACGCGATTGTTGACCGCGGCAACGTCATAGCCGAGGGTGCCGAGTATCGTGGCACCCCGGAAGAGGCTCTGATCATGGCCAAGGCCAGCGAGTAGGGATGCAACCATGGCAGATAGCGTAAGAAGAAAGCTCAAGATCCTCTTTGCGGCCTCCGAGGCCGTGCCGTTCGCCAAGACCGGTGGCCTGGGTGACGTCGCGGGCTCTCTGCCGCGCGCACTGAAGCATGCGGGCGCCAAGGTGGCCGTCATCATGCCGAAGTACAGCACCATACCTGCGGAGTTCCAGGACCAGATGAAGCACGTGGCGGACTTCTACGTGCCCCTCAGCTGGCGCAGCGTCTACTGCGGCATCGAGAAGCTGACGTACCGCGGCCTGGACTTCTACTTCGTGGACAACGAGGCCTATTTCAAGCGCGACGGGCTGTATGGCTACTTCGACGACGGAGAGCGCTTTGCCTTCTTCTCAAAGGCTATCTGCGAGGCCATCGTGAAGGTGCCCGAGCTGCAGTGCGACGTTCTGCATTGCAACGACTGGCAGACCGCCATGGCCCCCGTGTTCATCCGCGAGTTCTACAACCAGATTCCCGCGTGCCAGAACGTAAAGACCATCTTTACCGTGCACAACGTGAAGTTCCAGGGACAGTTCTCCGACAACGTACTGAACGACGTGCTGGGACTGGCCGACGTGCCGGCCGCGCGTGATCAGCTGTACTGTGCTCCTCAGGCCATCAACTACATGAAGGGCGCGCTCCTGTACTCTGACATGATTACCACGGTCAGCCCCAGCTATGCCAACGAGCTGCAGATGCCCTTCTACGGCGAGGGCCTGGACGGCATCTTCCGGCGTCGTGCCGGGCAGCTGCGTGGCATCCTGAATGGCATCGACACCACCGAGTGGAACCCGAAGACCGACCCGCTGATCGCGCAGAACTACTCTGCCGACGACCTGGAGGGCAAGGCCGAGGACAAGCGTGCCATCCAGGAGGAGATGGGCCTGGCCCAGGATCCGACGCGGCCTCTGGTGGCCATGGTTGGCCGCCTGACAAAGCAGAAGGGCCTGGACCTGGTGCGCTACTCCATGAACGCCATCATGGCTCGTGGCGTGCAGGTCATGGTGCTGGGCACTGGCGACAAGGACTACGAGGATTCGTTCAAGTACTTCGACTGGAAGTACGGCAACCAGATGAGCGCGAAAATCGCGTTCGACGGCAAGCTGGCACACCGCATGTACGCAGGCGCCGACCTGTTCCTGATGCCGTCCGAGTTCGAGCCGTGCGGCCTGTCTCAAATGATTTCCATGCGCTACGGCACGCTGCCCGTGGTGCGCGAGACGGGCGGCCTGCAGGACTCCGTCCAGGCCTACAACCAGTTCACTGGCGAGGGTACGGGCTTCCGCTTTGCAAACATGAACGCCGATGAGATGGCATCCTGCCTGCTGAACGCCTGCGAGGTCTTCTGGACCAACCAGGAAGCATGGCACCAGCTGCAGGTGCAGGCCATGAACGAGGACTTCTCCTGGCGTCGTGCTGCAAACGAGTACATGGACATCTACCACAGCCTGCATCCGGAGGTCATCCGCTACAACAAGCGGAGGGACATCTAAGCCCGGTGCCCGGGTTCGTCCCCAACGGCCTCGGAAGCTTGGCTCCAGGTGATTACGGCGGCGTCGCCCACATCGGGCGGCGCCGCTCTTCTTGTGCGCGCTCGCGCGGAGTGCTCTGTGCGGGGTGCCCTGTTGCGGGGGAGTATGGCGGGGCTGGTATAGCTGGGCTGGTCTAGCCGGGGCGACGTAGGCGCCCACGACTGCTGACTGTGCACCTGGAGGTGCAGAGAGGCCAGGTCCGGGTACCCACAGGTGCCGAGTGTGCACCCAGAGGTGCAGAGTCGCCGGGTATGGGCGCCCACACGTGCCGACTGTGCACCCGGAGGTGCAGAGAGGCCAGGTTCGGGTACCCACTGCTGGCTAGTGTGCACCGGCAGGTATCGCCCTTCTCGCAAAAGGCCAGGTAGAGAGGCCAGGTCCGCTGGCCATGAGATGCGGGAGGTGCAGAGTCGCCAGGTCTGGGTACCCACAGCTGGCTAGTGTGCACCGAGAGGTGCAGAGAGGCCAGGTTCGGGTACCCACAGGTGTCAGGTGTGCACCGAGAAGTGCGAAGGAATGGGGTGCGGGCGAGTGCGGGGGGCGCGAGGGCTTGCGTATGCCGTGACGCGCGCGAGTGAGGGCGTTCGCGAATGCCGGAGCGCGCGGAAACGTGGGGTGCGGTTGCTAGGGTGCCAGCCAAGCCGCAGATAGTGAGTTGGCCATTCCGGATATACGTGCATGACAGTACGAACGACCTTTTGAGGAGCCATCAATCCCGTCCTGCGAAACTGGTATGGCTTATCTGGCATGATACCTGCTATTTTTTCTGTTTTGTGGTTCGACAGCACTTAAAATACTAGCGTTTATTGGTGAGCCCAGAATAGCCGGGCCTGAAGCGCGACGATGCCACGACGCTCGAAGCGTCGTCTTGGCGCGCTTCGAAGATCGGCTACGGGTCTGGATGGCTTGCGGTTGCGTGTCGGCACGGGCCGGCGGCAGGCGGGAACGCCAGCGGGCGCAGGCCGGTGCCAGCAGGCGGGAACGCTGGTGGTCGCGGGCAGGGAAGCCTGCGATGGCAAACGGGAACGCTGGTGGTCGCGGGCAGGGGAGGCTCGTGGCCGCTGACCTGAAGGACCGGTCGCAGGGTGGAAGTCCTGCGCCTGGGGTGGCCAAAGTCCGAACCTTGAGTGCTACAGAACGAGGCAGGTAGTTGCGGTGAGAGCAAAGCATTGTACGTCCGATCCACTCTACAGGCAGCCTTTTGGCGCAGCGCCCCTGGGCGGTGAGATTACGCTAGGCATCGATGTCTGGGACGTGCAGCATCCCAGCGCGAAGGTGCGCCTTTGGGTCGACGACGACGGAGAGACGCTGCTCGACATGGAGGGTCAGCGCGAGGGCGACCACGTGCACTTCTCGGCTTCGTTTACCCCGAAGCAGACCGAGATCATCTGGTACAGCTTCCAGATAACGGCTGACGACGGCGCAATCTGGCGCTATGGCGCTCGCCCCGAGTGCCGCGTGGGCGAGGGCGCCTTTGCCTACGGCGATCCCGACTCGTTCCAGATTACGGTGTACGAGCCCCGCGAGGTAAAGCCGGAGTGGTACCGCAACGGCGTCGTGTACCAGATCTTCCCCGACCGCTTCAACCGCGGCAAAGACTGGGAGCGCCGCGTGCGCGACGCCCTGGAGGGCGAGCGCAAGGGCCCCGAGCGCGACCTGGTGGCCGACTGGGACACCGTGCCCCACTACCGCAAGGACAACTACGGCCGCATCTCGGTCTGGGACTTCTACGGCGGCACCCTGGAGGGTATCCGAGAAAAGCTGGACTACCTCGCGGCGCTGGGCATTACCGTCATCTACCTGAACCCCATTTTCGAGGCGGCCAGCAACCACCGCTACGACACCGCCGACTACCAGAAGATCGACCCCATGCTGGGCGACGAGGAGTCGTTCAAGCGCCTGTGCGCCGACGCCAACGCCCTGGGCATAAAGATCATCTTGGACGGCGTGTTCAACCACACCGGCTGCGACTCCAGGTACTTCAACAAGTACGGCAACTACCCCACGTTGGGGGCCTACCAAAGCGACAAGTCTCCCTACGCCAGCTGGTACAAGTTCTCGGACGAGGACCGTCACAACTACCAAAGCTGGTGGGGCGTGGACGACCTGCCCGACGTGGAGGAAGAAGACCCCGGCTATCGCGAGTTCATCTGCGGAAAGAACGGCGTCGTGCGCAAGTGGCTGCGCTTGGGTGCCAGCGGGTGGCGTCTGGACGTGGCCGACGAGCTGCCCGATGACTTCATCGTCGCCATCAAGGAGGCGGCCCTGGCCGAGAAGCCCGACGCCGTGCTCATAGGCGAGGTCTGGGAGGACGCGTCAAACAAGCGCAGCTACGGCGTGCTGCGCAAGTACCTGCAGGGCAAGGAGCTGGACGGGACCATGAACTACCCGTTCCGCACCGCCATGCTGGACTTCCTGAACCTGCGCATCACCGCTCAGCAGTTTGCCGACCAGTTGGAGACCCTGCGCGAGAACTACCCCGCCGACGCCTTCTACAGCGAGCTCAACCTGCTGGGCAGCCATGACCGCGAGCGCCTGCTGACCATGCTGGGCAACTGCCCCGCAAAGGAGACGCTTTCCGACGACCAGAAGTACCACTACCGCATGAGCAAAGACCAGCGTGGGCTGGCGGTTAGCCGCCTGTGGGTGGCCGCGTTGCTGCAGATGACCATGCCTGGCGTGCCCTGCGTGTACTACGGAGACGAGGCAGGCGTCGAGGGCTACACCGACCCGTACAACCGCTCGTCCTACCCCTGGGGCCACGAGGACAAGAACTGCCGCGACATCTACCGCAACGCCATCGCGGTGCGCAAGAGCCTGCCGGTGTTCATCGACGGCGACTTCAAGCCCTTCTCGCTGGGTGAGCACGTGTTTGGATTCACCCGCAGCGACGGGGAGAGCACCGTGTGCGTGCTGGCCAACGCCAGCTTGACCGAGTCGGCCACGGTGCAGGTGCCCATGGCGGACGAGCAGGTGGACGACATCGTGCAGGGCACCACGCCCGAGGTGGCAGACGACAAGTGCAGCGTGTTCCTGTGGCCTCTGGGCACCTCGGTGCTGTATTTCCACAAGGCCCAGCGCCTGCAGCGCCCCATGGAGCGCGGCATGGGCGTGCTGTGCCACATAACCTCCGTGCCCAACGCCGGTCGCCCCGGCACGCTGGGCACCCCGGCCAAGGCCTTCGTGGACTACCTGGCCGACTGCGGCCAGAGCTACTGGCAGGTGCTGCCGGTGAACCCGACGGACAACCTGGGCTCCCCGTATGCGGGACTCTCGGCCTTTGCGGGCAACCCGTTCCTGATCGAGGGCCTGGAGACCCACCTGGACCAGCTGCTGGACGGCATCGACCGCAAGGCCTACGCCAGGTTCTGCGCCGACAACGACGAGTGGCTGCGCCCGTACGCCACCTTCCGCGCCATAAAGGAGCAGGTGGGTGACACCGTGCCGTGGCAGATGTGGCCCGACGAGTACCGCGACTACTCGCCCGCGCTCAGCCGTAGGCCCGAGCTGCGTGACTCCTTCGAGCTGCATCGCCAGGTGCAGTACATATTCGAGCAGCAGTGGGACGAGCTGCGCGCCTACGCGAATGCGCGCGGCATAAAGATCATCGGCGACATCCCCATGTACGTGTCGCTGGACTCCTCGGACGTGTGGTGCGAGCGCGACGTGTTCGACCTGGATCCCGAGGGCCAGCCCCGCGGCATGGCCGGCGCGCCGCCCGACTCGTTCTCCGAGGACGGCCAGCTGTGGGGCAACCCCACGTATCGCTGGGACTACCTCAAGTCCACGGGCTACGACTGGTGGATTCGCAGGCTGGACCGCATGATCCACCTGTACGACTACGTGCGCCTGGACCACTTCCTGGGCTTCTCGTCCTACTACGTGATCCCCGAGGGCAAGACCGCAAAGGAAGGCGCCTGGCACTTCGGTCCGGGCCTGGACCTGTTCCAGGCGGTGCATCGCCACTTCGGCGACCTGCCGTTCATCGGCGAGGACCTGGGCGTGGTGACGCCGGCCGTGCGCATGCTGGTGGCCAGCACGGGCTTCCCGGGCATGGACGTGGTGCAGTTCTACAACGGAGACGTGCGCCAGGGCTACACGCCCGCCCGCGGAAAGATCTGCTACACGGGCACGCACGACACGCAGACCCTGATGGGCTGGGTGAAGTCGCGCTTCCAGGGCGACAACCCCGACCTGCTGTTCTACGACCTGATGAAGAAGTGCCTGAACTCGTCGGCCGACGTGGTCATGGTGCCGCTGCAGGACGTGCTGTCGCTGGACGACTCGGCCCGCATGAACATGCCGGGTGTGGCCGAGGGCAACTGGACCTGGCAGGCCGACCTGGGTAGCGTCGAGGCCAGCCGCACGTTCCTGGCCGAGCTGGCGCGCGACTCCGACCGCGCGCTGAAGCTGCCGAAGGACGCGCCGGCTTCGGACGCCGCTGCGGACTCGGACGCTGCCGGGGATTCGAATGATTCCGCGGACAAGAAGGGCAACGAGTAGGGAGTTCTTCTTGTCCGGCGTCGGTGCCACGTCCACGACGTGACGCCGACGGGCCCGTGCGTACATCGCCATCGCACACGGTCGCGCGCCCTCGACCGCAACAACATGTGCCCAGCTGGAGCCTCAACTCCGGCGGGGCGCTTTTTTTGGCAAGATGGGCGACGCCGAGCCGTTGGGGCGCTCTTGTTGCTCCCGAGCAAGCTCCCCAACGTAACCTCTGAGCTGCAGAAATATCACTGGCTGATCCAATGTCGCCGGTTGATCGTCGCGCGGTGACTTTGAAGCTTGGCGTGGCACTGACAGAACGCCGCGCGCCCTTGATTGCGTGCCCCGAGGCTATCCGGGGTCCAATGGTCGGCGCTTGCGTCCGTTTGCGTCCGGTTATATGCCCTCTCTCGGGTGAGAGGGCACCTTCGATCGCATAACTGTACGCATCCGGACGCTAACGGGCTTCTTAGCGGCCGTTTGGGTACGGTTATGTGTTGCCGCCGGGAATGTGCGGTGCATTACCGTACGCATCCGGACGCGAACGAGCTGCTTGGGTGTGCTGGGGATTCCGTCCCGCGCGAGCCCAGCTGTCCCATGGCCCATCGGGATCCGACGGCCTGCAGGAAACAGGAGTGTGGGCACCCACGGGCCTGACTTCTGCAGAGACGCCTGCAGAAGTCCCAGACGTGGGCGCCCACCGGTGGGACTTCTGCATTCAGAAATCGGTGCTTTAGGATTGATAAGCCTGCTACCTGGGCTTTTGCGATAAGGGCAAATCGCGCCCATGCAGAACTCGGAGGTGTGGGCGCCCGAAGGTCCGACTTTTGCAGCGGCGCCTGCAGGAAAGCCAGGTGTGGGCGCCCTCGTTGGGGGGCTTGGTACCGGGGAGTGCTGAGGAAGCGTGGGCCATGCGCCGAGAAGTGCGGGCGTTGCACAGGGGAGTGCAGGTTACGTGGCCATGGACACTGCCGCAGGTCCGGCTTCTGCAAAAGCCACTACAGAACGCCGCGGCGTGAACAGGTGAGCGCCTGATGGCCATGCGCCGGCGACTGAAAGGAGCGGGCCTCTGTGATAGGGCAGAGAATGCGCGGACCTCAGTGGCGGGGAGGGCACGTGGTGGGAGTGTGATTACGCAGGCGATGCGGAGCGCAGCTGCTGGCTGCTGCGGAGTGCGGTTGCCGGCTGCCGGCTGCCGGCTGCTGGCTGCAGGTTGCCACGGATCGCGACGCACGACGTCATGGCATGCGGCCACATGGCGTTGCCTCGGCTACACCTCGTGTGCACGCTGGTTCGATAGCGCGTCGGTCATCGCTTGCAACACGTCGGACTTCACCTGCGTGGCGCGCTTCACCGGGATGGGCACGCGCGAGCCGTCGGACAGGCGAATCTCGGAGCCGCTGATGCTCCTTACCAGCAGGGAGTTCACGGCGTAGCTGCGATGGACTCGCACGAAGTAGGCGGGGAAGCGCATCAGCAGGCTGGTCAGCGAAGCGCGCACCTTGAACGCCGGGACGCCAGCCCCGTGCACGAGCGTGTATTGGTGCAAGCTTTCCAGGTACGTCGTCTGCCGCACGCCCAGGATGTGGGTCTGCCCGTTCGTGTCGCGCAGCACTACCGGCGCCGGATCGCTCGGTGTCTTGGCCTCCGCGGCTAGGGCGTCATGCTGGCCCATTTGTCCCAGCTCGTGCACGCCGTCCAGCGCCGCCACCAGCATGGGGACCGAGGCGTGCAGATGCGCCAGCCGGGCACCGTCGCCTACCATATGCCAAACGAAGGTGCATCGAAAGCTGGAATGCGACGAGTCGCTTCCGTCCGAAGTCGCCTGCCCCACCAGCAAGACGACCGACGTGCGTGCGTCGCTATAGACGTCTCGCACGCCCTGGATGTGGAAGCGCAGCATCCTTGCGACGGGCCTGCTACGGGCGCAAAAGTCAGCAATCTGCTGGGGACCCGTGCCCAGGGGTCCCGAGAACGGACCGACGAACGAGAATTCGTCGTCCAACAGGCGAACGCAGCACTCGACGTCGCCCGCCCATAGCCGCTCGACAAAGTCGCGCGACATGCCAAATACATCCATGCCCATGACTACGCCTTCCCCGCGATCATGAACCTGTACAATGTTTAGCCACTATTAAGCAACAATGGCTAGTATCTCTGAAAGCATAAATCCGCTCACGTTTCGCGGCGGCTAAATTCGGTCACTCACCGCATACTCAAGCCAACCTGCGGCGATGTGCTCGCCAAGCGGCAATTGC
>JAQXQO010000053.1 GCA_029101205.1 Coriobacteriales bacterium
GGCGTCGCTGCATCAGGCTTTCGCCCATTGTGCAAGATTCCCCACTGCTGCCTCCCGTAGGAGTCTGGGCCGTGTCTCAGTCCCAATCTGGCCGGTCGGTCTCTCAACCCGGCTACCCATAATCGCCTTGGTGGGCCGTTGCCCCGCCAACAAGCTAACAGGCCGCGGGCCCATCCCTCGCCGTCTGGGCTTTCCCGCCCCCGCCATGCGGCGGGGGCGGGGCGTCCGGTATTACCCCCGGTTTCCCGAGGCTGTCCCGGTGCGAGGGGCAGGTTGCCCACGTGTTACTCAGCCGTTCGCCACTGCCTCGGCGCCCGGGGGCGCCTCGGCCGTTCGACTTGCATGTGTTAGGCGCGCCGCCAGCGTTCATCCTGAGCCAGGATCGAACTCTCCGTCCGGGGCCCGAGGGCCCCGCAGTTCCTGAAAATCCTCTTCGAGTCCGGCCCGTCCGGACCGCGCCGGCAATGTCGGATCCATGGGCCCCTCTCGGGGCTCCGCTGCATCTTGATGCCTTACCTACTCTGCTGTGCTTCGTCTGACCGATCTCTCGATCGCGGTATCCGGTTTTCAAGGTTCGCCGCCGCGGGGCTCCCGCGGCGCGAGGGAACACTATACGCCCCGCGGCCCCCCGCGGGGGCCGGCGGGCGCCGCCTCCACCGCACCTACACAAACGGCGCGGCAAGGGGAAGTCAGCGATTCCTCATTTCCCCTTAAGGACCCCGTCCCTCTCCCCTCTTGCGCCCTTATAGTGAGCGCCATCGCCCGACAACTTCACAGCGTGCGGTCATCTGTCAACAATCGCTCGACCCCTCGACGCAAGAATTCAAAAGGGCAGTGCAGCAGTCATCAAAAATGGACCGAATATATTCAGTGGGCCCATTCCAGCGGTTCGGGCACTTCTCGCGTGGACAGTGGTTCCAAAAGGTCGAAGCACTTCTGGTGGCCCATGCGCTTCTTGTAGCTAAAGCGTATTGGCAGATCATTACAGATTGCGCCGGACAACGATTGTTCCGGACAACGGACGGCCAGCTTCGCCGTCGAGTACCCCCTGCGTTTGCCTTCGACGCTCAAACAAACGAGCGGGAAACGCCTCATTCGACGTCTCCCGCCCGATATTTGTTGGGCATATGCGAAACCGCGCTCACCTTGCATGTCGGCACGCCTTGTCTAGACGTCCACCATGGTCGCCTCGATGGCGCCCGTCACCAAATCGGACGCCTCGCGCTGCGTCGGTGCCTCCGCAGCTACCCGGACCATCGGTTCCGTCCTGGACGGGCGCAGCAGCACCCACGAGTCATCATCGAACTGCAGGCGTAGTCCTCCGACGTGTCCAACCGCGCAGGGCGTCTTCCCCGACACGCTTTGCGGGTTAAGCCCTGGGAGCATCGTCCTGAACGACTCTATTGCAGCCACGTCCAGTCTCACATCGCGTTTTACATAGCTCATGGCACCGACCGTGTTCGCCAGCTCTTCTTCTAGCTGTGAGATGCCCTTACCCGACATCGCCAGGAGCTCGACCATATACAGCGCGTTCAGAAGCCCATCGCGCTCGGGAAGGTGAGACGGGTACGCTATCCCACCGTACTCCTCGGCGCCCAGCATCACGTCGCCATCCGCAAACTCGCGATAGATCCTGTCGAAGCCCACGGGCACCGAGGTGAAGGGGCACCCCAGAATGTCCGCCTGCCTCCTGATTCGCGCCGAGCTGGACTGCGTCGCAACGACGCGTCCACTGATGTGGCGATTGCGTACCAGGTGCCCCATCAGCAGGGGGACCATCTGGTGCGCCGTGATGAACCTGCCGCGATCGTCCACCACGCCTAGGCGATCGCCATCGCCATCCAGCGCCAATCCCATGGCGGACCCGCTGGCAACCACCTGCTGCTCGCAGTCATCCAGCCAGGGATCGCTTGGCCTGGGGTGGAGCCCGCCGAAGTCGTCGCGCGCCTGCTCGTGAATATGCACCACCTTGCAGCCCAGCCGCTCCAGCAATCGACCGGCATACCCAGACGTTGCCCCATACATGGAGTCGACGACCACCTTAGGTGCGGATTCCTTGATGACATTGGGGTCCACGAGCGTGGCCAAATCGCTCAGATAGGGGCCCACCAGGTCCTTCCTTGAGATGACTCCACGCGAGGACGAGGGCAGGGCCGCAATGCTCTTCTCGACGGCCTCCTGAAAGTCATCGCGGGCGGGGCCACCGTCGCTGCCACGCAGACAGATGCCGCCGAACTCGCATGATGCCTCGGATGCCGTCAACATGACGCCACCTATGGCGCGGCGGTCCTGCGCCACGCTCCAACCGAGCGCAGCAATGGGCAGGTACGAGTCGGACACGATGACGTTGAGGCCGTGGGCGGCAATGACCGCGCCGACCAGCACGGCGAAGTGCTCGGACTCATGGCGCGTGTCGTAGCCCACGTATACCGTGGCTCCCCTACGCGCCGAAGACCACACCTTTCCTGCCGCATCCGCAATCCTGCACACGTTCGCGTCGTTGAAGTCGTCGTCGAAGCGCGAGCGCCAACCGTTGTTGTCAAATCTGATGATACGCATGGCTTAGCCAAGCTTCACTTCGTCGCCGAGGGCCTCCTTGAAAGCGGCGGCCATCTGAGGGTCACGCAGTGCCAGGCGTGCGTTCGTGGCCGCCCAGGCGGCAGGCGTGCCCGTGTCGCAGCCCTCGTCGGGGTCGACAACCAGCGCGTACATCTGCTCTTCCTCCAGCAGGCGCTCCATCGAGTCGGTCAGCTGAATCTCGCCACCCGCGCCCTTGCCCTGCGTAGCCAGCAGGTCCATGATGCGTGGCGACAGCAGGTAGCGGCCAACGATGAACAGGCGGGAGGGAGCATCCTCGGGCGCGGGCTTCTCGACGAGGCCGGTCACGCGCCAGACGGCACCCTCCTGCTCGCCGGTGGCGCCGGAGTCGCCATAGGAGCCTACGCACTCGCCTGCGATGATGCCGTAGCGGCTGACCTGGTCGGCAGGCACGGGGGCCACGGCGATGACGGACGCCCCGCCGTGCTGCTGCGAGACCTCCTGCATCCTGACGCACATCTGACGATCGGGCACGAAATAGTCGCCCAGCAGCACAAGGAACGGCTGGTCGCCCACCTTCTGCGCAGCGCACCACACCGCGTGGCCCAGGCCGCGCGGCTCATCCTGGTACACGAACGAGACGGGCAGCTCGCCCGCCTGGTGCACCTTCTGTGCCAGGGCATCCTTCCCATGCGCGCGCAAATAGTCCTCGAACTTGGGATCGGGCGAGAAGTACGCCTCCATCTGGGGCTTCTCGTGAGAGTTCACGATGACGACCTCGTCGACTCCGGAGGGCTCCAGCGCCTCCTCGACCACGTACTGAATCACTGGCTTGTCGAGCACGGGCAGCAGCTCCTTGGGAGTGCACTTCGTCGCGGGGAGAAAGCGCGTGCCCAAGCCTGCAGCCGGAATGATAGCCTTCATGAGTGACATCCCTTCGTGGTGATGAGTTGTGAGAGCCGTGCCGCGCCAAAAGCGCAAAACACAGTGCATATCAGAATACCCCGCAGGAGTGCCGCAAAAGCGCAGCGCCTCGCAAGCGGCCGTCAATGGACCGTTTACGAGGCGCTGCGGTAATCCGGACACAGAGTATTCACACTTCGTGATACCACATCATGGTTCATTTTTTCGAATTGAAGCGCTAGGCACGTCCCGAACGTCGCCACAACAGACCCAAACGCCCCTTCGCCAGCGTCAGATGCGCCCTTCGCGTCTGGGTAGGCTTTGATGTGCATACGCAATTATGCGCAGCTTGGCCTAGCCTTCCAACGCCTCGGCGAGCACGGTCGTGCCAGCAATGGGTATGCCCGCCGACCCACGCAAGAAGCTCGCACCACCGGCAACCACCCGATGTGCCACCTCAACGAGGTCCATTTCGCGATAATCCGCAGAGCACAGAGAGACACCGAACGAGAGCCCCCTCTTTTGGGCAACCGCTGCCACCGAGTCGACGGCGCGCATGGCACCCTCGGGGTCTGCGATGTCCAGCGGCCCCACCAGAAGGCCCGCAAGAGCGTCGTCGGACTCCTGCTGAAGCACGCTGACAAAGGGCTCCGACACCACTGCCGCCAGCCGACCGGTCAGTGCCGCCACGATGGGTCGGGCCACGGCCTGCCCGTCATTGGCACGCGCGGCCTCCTCCACCATGCTTTGCAGCGCGTCCTCGTCCTGCGTTCCGCCGACCACCAGCAGATGGGCTCCCTGGTGCAGCAACGCGGTGCCCAGCTGGTAAACCTCATCCTTTACCCGGACGCCCGCGACGGCCTTTCCGACGCCCACCTGGCCGGCAACCGCCGCAGGCGAGCACGACAGAGCAGCCCTGACGGCACGATCACACACCTGGTCCACCGTGGCCTGGACGCCCAGCCGCTTCAGGCCTGCGGGCCCGCAGCCCCAGGTGTTCGTCAGGGCGACGTCCGCGCCCGCGTCGGCAAAGAGCTGGTGTGCCTGCGCCAGCCCCTCTTCGTCGCTGATGTCCCACAGGGCCGGCGCAATGCCAAGCTGCCGCGTCTCCTGGTCCAGAATCTGGGCCGGGTCACCCGAGAGCACGAAACGCTTCGTACCCTGGGAGAGCCCCGTACCCAGCTCAGCCGCTATCTGGTCGTTCGCATCGTCGAACGCGGTGCGCTCCCACGTCTGACTGGCACGCATGTGCCTCGCCCCTACTCGTCCACCTTGAGCCCCTGGCGCTCCAGGTAGTCGCACCAGCGGTCCATCGTATCCTCCGACAGGTAATGCTCCATCAGGCAGGCCTCGTCATCGGCGGTTTCGTAGTCGACGCCCAGGTCATTCACCAGGAAGGAGCGCAGCGTTCTGTGCGAGCGCCACACACGCGCGGCGTAGCTGGAACCCTTCTGCGTCAGCCTGACCCTGCCATAGCGCGTCTGCTCCACCATACCCGCATCCTTCAGGGTGGAGAGCGCCTTGTTCACGCTGGCCTTCGACACGCCCAGCTGGTCTGCCACGTCCACGGAACGCACACCGTCGCCAGCGTCGTCCTTTCCCATGAGTCTGTAGATGGACTCAAGGTAGTCCTCGCTTGCCATGCTGAGCTGATGGCCTTCCTGCGGCTCGTTTCTGGCCATGCTGCACCCCCTCTAGCGCCCCTCGGCACTCTGGCGTCGGGCGCAAATAAATAAGAAATCAGGTCCGACACAAGCCGGACCTGCAGGTCTATCAAACCATAAAATATCACTCGTACGCAACCATATCCACCCAGGCGCCCGTCAGCGCACTGCCGTCAGCGGTGCCATTCGCTGGCCAAGAAGGACACGCGCAGCCGCAACGCCTCCGGATGTTCCGGTTACAGGTCGGGATCCTCCGGATCGGGCACCTCCACCCTTTCGACCTTTGCGCCCAGCGATTGCAGCTTTGGCACGAAGTTCTCGTAGCCACGGTCGATGTGATGAATGGCGGACACCGTGGTGATGCCATCGGCCACAAGTCCGGCCATCACGAGGGCCGCTCCACCGCGCAGGTCGGGGGACTTCACCTCGGCGCCGGACAGCCCATCGACGCCGTGGACCACCGCATGGTGCCCCTTGATGACGATATTGGAGCCCATGCGCTGCAGCTCGCTGGCAAACATGAAGCGGTTCTCGAACACGTTCTCCGTCACGATGCAGGTACCCTTCGCCAGCGCCAAGAGGCACATGGTCTGGGACTGCATGTCGGTGGGAAATCCCGGGAATGGCAGCGTCTGGATGTCTACAGGCTTCAGCGGTCCGTTGCGATAGGCGGTCACCTGACGGAAGCCCGTCTCGATGGTGATGCCCATCTGCTCGAACTTGCGCAAGACGAGCCCCAGGTGCAGCGGCTCAAAGCCCTTCACCGTGACGGGCTCGCCGCACAGGCCAGCCATGGCCAAAAACGTGCCGGCCTCGATGCGGTCGCCCACGACCGTGTGGGTGACGGGATGCAGCTCGCCGACACCCGTGATCTCGATCACGGGAGAGCCGGCGCCCTTGATGTTGGCGCCCATCTCGTTCAGCATGTTCGCCAGGTCCACGATCTCGGGCTCGCGCGCCGCGTTGTCGATGACGGTCGTGCCCTTCGCGTGCACCGAGGCCATGATGAGGTTCTCGGTGGCGCCCACGCTGGCGAAGTCCAGCGTCACGTTGGCACCGGTGATGCCGTCGGGCGCGGAGGCATGGATGTCGCCGTGGTCGATCTTGAACTTCACGCCCAGGGCCTCGAGGCCCAGGATGTGCATGTCTATCTTTCTGGCACCGATGTTGCATCCGCCGGGCATGGCCACGACGGCCTTGCCAAACCGGGCCAGCAGCGGGCCCATCACGGCCGTCGACGCGCGCATCTGCTCGACCAGCCTATAGGGCGTCTCCCAGCTGTCGACGCCACTGGTATCTATGCGCAGCTCGTGCACGCCCAGGACGTCCACGCGGGCACCCAGGCACTTCAACACCTTGCCCATGACGTGCACGTCAGAGATGTTGGGTACGTTCTTCAAAGTGGTAACGCCCGGCGCCAATATGGTGGCGGCCATCAGCTTCAGCGCGGAGTTCTTTGCTCCCTCGACGCCGACCTCGCCGGAAATGGGGCTGCCGCCCTCAACCCGTATGACTTCCATGTGACCTCCGTGGCCCCCGTGAAACAACTCGTCCCCCAAAGAAGGGGGCAGCCCCTCGAGCTACTGCTCGGGGGACTGCTTCAACAGCAAGTTGCACCAGTTGATCTTGTTGTCGTAATAAGCCCTACGGTTGTCATCTTCTGGTAGGGCGTCTCGCGCGTCAATAGCCTTTGCGCGAGTGTCCATAACCACATCGGGATCGATGTCGTTCTTCAGGCGAGCGTGGTCGGCCAGGATGATGACGACGTCGTTGTCGACCTCGGCATATCCGCCACTGATGACCACGTCCTCCTCGCCTCCACCGTCCTTCTCGAGCTTGTGAAGGCGAACGACGCCATCTCCCAGGGCACAGATGAGCGGCGAGTGGCCGGGCCACACACCGAGCTCACCCGAGTACGTGACCAGCACCAGACTGGCCACGGGCCCCTCGTACATCAGCTTGTCGGGGCGCACGAACTGACAGGTTAGTTCTGCCATGACGCACTCCCCTAATTCGCGGACTTGGTGACCGACGCCATCTTCTTTGCGCGCTCGCGAACATCCTCAATCGTACTGGCGTAGTAGAAGGCCTGCTCGGGCAGGTCGTCACACTTGCCGTCAACGATCTCGGCAAAGGAGCGCACGGTGTCCTCGACGCGCACGTACACGCCGGGGTTGCCGGTGAACTTCTCGGCCACGTGGAAGGACTGCGAGAGGAACTGCTGGACCTTGCGGGCGCGTGCGACCACAAGCTGCTGCTCCTCGGAGAGCTCGTCGATACCCAGAATGGCGATGATGTCCTGGAGGTCGGAGTACTCCTGCAGAACCTGCTGGGTCTTCTCGGCCACGCGGTAGTGCTCCTCGCCCACGATCTCGGGGTCAAGGGCGCTCGAGGAGGACGCCAGGGGGTCGACTGCCGGGTAGATGCCCAGCTCTGTGATGGCACGGGACAGAACCGTGGTGGCGTCCAGGTGCGTGAACGTCGTAGCGGGGGCGGGGTCGGTCAGGTCGTCTGCAGGGACGTAGACTGCCTGCACGGACGTAATGGAGCCCTCGCGCGTGGACGTAATGCGCTCCTGGAGGTCGCCCATCTCGGTGGCCAGCGTAGGCTGGTAGCCGACTGCGGAAGGCGTACGGCCCAGCAGTGCGGAGACCTCGGAGCCTGCCTGCGAGAAGCGGAAGATGTTGTCGATGAACAGCAGCACGTCCTGGCCCTGGTCACGGAAGTACTCAGCCGTGGTCAGGCCAGCCAGAGCAACGCGCATACGAGCTCCAGGCGGCTCGTTCATCTGTCCGTATACCAGGCAGGTCTTGCTGATGACGCCGGATTCGGACATCTCGAGGTACAGGTCGGTGCCCTCACGCGTGCGCTCGCCGACGCCGGTAAAGACGGACGTGCCGCCGTGCTCCTGAGCCAGGTTGTTGATGAGCTCCTGAATTAGAACGGTCTTGCCGACGCCAGCGCCGCCGAACAGGCCGGTCTTACCGCCGCGTACATAGGGCTCCAGAAGGTCAATGGCCTTGATGCCCGTCTCGAAGATCTCGGTGTGCGTGGTCAGGTCAGAGAACGCGGGTGCGGGACGGTGAATGGGATAGTACTGCACGTCCGTGGGCATGGGCTTGCCGTCGACGGGCTGGCCCATGACGTTCCAGACGCGTCCCAGCGTCTCGGGACCCACGGGCATCATCATGGGGCCACCGGTGTCCTCGGCCTTCAGCCCGCGCTGCAGGCCGTCGGTCGAAGACATGGCGACGGTACGAACGATGTTGCCCGGAAGCTGAGACTCAACCTCCAGCACCGTGTGCACGTGGCCCACGGGCGTGTCGCCATCTACAACCAGTGCGTTGTAGATGGCAGGTACCTGGTCATCGAAGCGAACGTCGACGACTGCGCCGATGATTCGCACGATGGTGCCGGTACCGGCACTCTTTTTCAGGAGATTGACTGCCGCTTTTTCGAGCGTCGTCTTCTCTCCTACGGTTGTATCTGCCATTAGTGGTTGTCCTCCATTCCAGTCGCGCCGGCAACGATCTCGTTGAGCTCGGTAGTGATGGAACCCTGACGTTCGCGGTTGTAGGTGCGGCTGAGCGAAGAGATGATCTCCTTCGCATTGTCGGTTGCCGACTGCATGGCACGACGGCGGGCGCCGTGCTCGGCTGCGGCAGAGTCCAGAAGCGCGTGGTAGATGACGGTCCGGATGTAGGCGGGGATGAGATAGCCCAGAACCTCGACGGCCGATGGCTCGAACTCGAAGTCCGTGTACTTCTCCTCCTTGATCTGGGACAGAGCCTCCTTGGTGCGGGGCTTGTTCGGCATCTTGAGCTGCTCCTCACTCAGGGGAAGCAGCTGCTCGATGACCTGCGTCTGGTCCACGCGGTTCTTTGCGTGCTGGTAGTACACCATCACGCGGTCGATGTTTCCGCTGGCATAGCCATCCATGAGGTAGGAGGCCACACGGTCGGCCTCGTCCATGGTCGGTTCCGACGAAATGCCCTCGAAGGACATGACGGGCTTCGTGCCACGGAAGCTGAAGTACTCCGTAGGCTTGCGTCCGCAGGTGATGATCTGGGACTTCACGCCCTTGGCCTCGAGCCGCTCCATCTCATGCTGAACCTCGCGCTGCAACGTGATGTTGAAGCCACCTGCCATACCGCGGTCGGATGCTATGAGGATGAACAGCACGTTCTTCTCGGTGTCGTGCTTGGCAAGCAGCGGCTGGGAGTCATCGAAGCCCGCGCTGGCCACCTGGGCCAGCATGCGGGTGATGGCGTCCTTGTACGGCGCAGCCTGCTGCGCGCGGTCCAGAGCCTTGCGGATGCGCGCCGTGGAGATCATCTCCATGGTGCGGGTCACCTGCGAGGTGCTCTTCACCGAGTTGATGCGTGCCTTTATGTCACGAAGGTTTGCCATAAATCGTGTCCTTAGGCCTTTGCCTCAGCGCCGGTCTCGGGAGCCTCCTCGTTTGCGACTTCCTTCGCGCTACGGTGTGTCTCGACGAACTGCTCCTTGAACTCGGCGATGCACTTCTTGAGCTTCTCGCCCAGCTCGTCGGAGATCTTTCCTTGACGAACCAGCTCGCGCGTGTGGGGGTGGCGCTCCTGCATGAACTTGGCCAAGCCGTCGCGGAAGACCACGACCTGCGAGAGGTCGAGGTCGTCGAGGAAGTTTTCCTTTGCGGCAAAGATGGCGATGACCTGGTCGGCCACGTCCAGTGCCGCGTAGCGCTTCTGCTTCAGCAGCTCCATCATGTGGGCGCCGTGGTTCAGCTGGTACTGGGTGGTCTCATCCAGGTCGGAGCCGAACTGTGCGAACGCCTGCTTGTCGCGGTAGCTGGCCAGGTCAAGGCGCAGCGTACCGGCAACCTGCTTCATGGACTTCAGCTGAGCGGCACCGCCGACTCGAGACACCGAGATGCCCACGTCGACTGCGGGGCGCTGGCCCTGGAAGAACAGGTTTGACTGCAGGTAGATCTGACCGTCGGTAATGGAAATGACGTTCGTGGGAATGTACGCCGAAACGTCGCCCTCCTGCGTCTCGATGATGGGCAGTGCCGTCATGGAGCCGCCGCCGTTCTTGTCGGACAGCTTGACAGCACGCTCCAGCAGACGAGAGTGCAGGTAGAAAATGTCGCCAGGGTAGGCCTCGCGTCCAGGCGGACGGTGCAGCGTCAGCGACATCTGACGGTATGCCACAGCCTGCTTTGACAGGTCGTCGTAGACGATGAGGACGTGTCCGCCGGGGTGCTCGGCATCCGCGGGGTGACCGTTCTTGTCGTTGTACATGAAGTACTCGCCGATGGCAGCGCCTGCCATAGGGGCGATGTACTGCAGAGGCGCGGAGTCGGCAGCGGTTGCCGAGACGATGATCGTCTTGTCCATGACGCCGTGGCGCTGCAGGGTCTCACGGATGGATGCAACCGTGGACGCCTTCTGGCCAATGGCGACATAGATGCAGATGATGTCGGTATCGCGCTGGTTGATGATGGTGTCGATGGCGATTGCGGTCTTGCCGGTCTTACGGTCGCCAATGATGAGCTCACGCTGGCCGCGGCCGATGGGGACCATGGCGTCGATGGCCATGAGACCCGTCTGCACGGGCTCGGAGACCGGCTGACGCTCGATGATGCCAGGGGCCTTGAACTCGATGGGCCTGCGGTGGCTCGTCGGGATGGCGCCCTTGCCGTCGATGGGCTGGCCCAGCGGGTTCACGACGCGACCCAGCATGGCGTGGCCCACGGGGATGTCCATGACGCGACCGGTAGTGGTGACCTCGTCGCCCTCCTTGATGGAGTCGACGTCACCAAACAGAACGGCGCCGACCTCGTCCTCTTCGAGGTTCTGCGCAAGGCCGTACACGTTGCGGCCCGTAGCAGAGCTCGTGAACTGCAGCAGCTCGCCTGCCATGGCGCTTTTTAGGCCAGCCACGTGAGCGATGCCGTCACCGACCTCTATGACCTTGGATGCCTCCTGCGTCTCCACCGAGGTGGAGATGCTGTCGAGGTCACCCCTCAGTGTCCTCATAATCGAGGACGCATCTATAACTTGGCTCATTGTTCATCACTTCCGATGAATGCCGAGGAGAGAGTCTTTCTGATGTTGACCAGCTGGGCACGAACGGAAGCGTCGCGACGCTGGCCCTTGGCCTCCAGGACGATGCCGCCCAGGATCTTCGGGTCCACGTGCTCGACGAGGTAGATGGGAGCGTCGAAGTCCTTGCGGCACTTCTCGCGCACCTTCTCGCGCAGCTCGTCGTCCATCGGCACGGCGGTCGTCACGTCGACGGACACCGTGTCGTCGCTCTTTTCCAGAAGGTCCTTGTACTGGCTGTACACCTTGTCCAAAAGGTCGAGGTCGTCCTCGCCCTGCATGGACGTGATGGTCTCCATGACCTCAGGCGAGAACTTCAGGACGTGCTTGACCTGTTCCAGGTCACGTGCGGCACGGCCCTCGTACTTTGCGGCCTCGAGCAGGGCCCTCGCGTAGGCCTCGACCTTTTTCTGCTCGATGCGCCTACTTGTCATTCAGGCTACCCACTTCCGCGAGGTACTTCTCGGCCAGCTTGCGCTGCTTGTCCTCGTCCATGCTGTCGCCCAGAATCTTGCCCGCGATCTCCACGGAGAGGTCGACCACGGAACCGGACAGCTCGACCTCAGCCTTGTGGCGCTCGGCCTCAACGGCACCGTGCGCCTTGGTGATGATCTCGCCGGCCTCCTTCTGTGCCTGGTTCAGGATGTCAGCGCGCTGCTGCTCAGCCTCACGCTTGGCGTCGGCAACGATGCTCTCGGCCTTGCGCTCGGCCTCCGCGATCTTCTGCTTGTACTCATCGGCAGAAAGGGCGGCGTCCTTCTTTGAGCGCTCCGCGTCATCGAGGTCACTCTTGATCTTGTCCTCGCGCTTCTGCATTGCGCCGTAGATGGACGGCCAGGCAAGCTTTGCCATGATGGCCCAAATGACGACGAACGCGATGAGCGAGGGGATGAACTCCTCCATCTTGGGGAGCAGAATCTGAGGGCCGTCGATTGCGAACGCGGAGGTGGGCAGTACCGCAGAGCTCAGCAGCACCGCCGTGGTCAGACCGGCGCAACGGCCAGCCAGCACCTTCATGTTGTCCTTCATACGTGCCTCCAACTCAGAGTCTTCGTCGTGTAGTGCTAATGAACGATAAGTGCGACGACGAAGCCGATCAGAGCCAGAGCCTCGACGAATGCGGAGCCCAGAATAAACACGGTGAACAGACGGCCCTGAACCTCAGGCTGACGTGCGATTGCGGTCGTAGCACCATACGCCGAAAGACCAATGCCGATGCCAGCGCCAATAACGCCCAGACCATAACCGATAACGCCCACGATTCCTCCTTTGTCATTCGCCTCGGACGAGACGACCTAACTAACGAACCACAAACCTATGTTTCAGCGAAAGCGCAGGCGCCCTTTCGCGTGAAGCCTTCGAACGCCAAGACTACGCGGCGTCGCCCTCGGCGACCTGGATGTAGACGGACGTCAGCAAAGCAAAGACGTACGCCTGGATGACGGCGACCAGGATCTCGACCATGTAGATGATGATGAGGACCAGCACCCACATGGCGGACTCGACGCCCTGTCCCAGATAGGCCACCTGGAACGTGCCCGTGCCGATGCTCTGGATCAGCGGCTCAAAGAACAGCGACGCCAGGATGGCGAAGGCACCCATGACCACGTGGCCGGCGAACATGTTGCAGAAGAGTCGAACGGCCAGGGTGATCAGACGCAGGAACGTGGAGAAGACCTCGATGATCCACACGAGGGCGTTCATCGGGAAGCCAATGCCCTCGGGCGCCAGGCTCTTCAGATATCCGAGGACACCCCTGCGCTTGCAGCCCACGATGATGAAGTACACAAACGAGAAGAGCGCGAGCGCCGCCGTGACGCCCATGGTGCCGGTACCGGGGTGGCAGCCGGGGATGATGCCCACGATGTTGTTGGCCAGGATGAAGAAGAAGATAGCCAGGATGAAGGGCATGTGCTTCTGCCAGCTGTTCGGCAGCATGGACTTACAGAGGTCGTCGCGTGCGAACTCAGCCAAGAACTCCATGCTGTTCACGAAGAAGCCGTGGGGCACCAGGCTCTTGGACTGCTTCTTCTTGAACACGAACGTGACAATCAGCAGCAGGGCCAGCGCCACGAACATCCAAAAGATGTACTGCGAGAAGCCCACCGACGTCACGTTGGGGTTCGCGTCGCCCACGACGTTGTGCGTCATGAAGTCGTCAAGAAGCTCGTCGATCTTCGGTTGAAGATTGTCTAGAGGGTTCATCCTCTGTCCTTCCCTTTATCCTTCGGGGCGACGTTGGCAGCCCGCCATGCCCTTAGCGACTCGACCCCCCAAAAGAGGAGAAAGGTCGCCACCATCGAACATCCGAACGCAAGTACAAGCTCGCTGCGCACAGCGTGCACGACGAACAGCGCAACCAGCATCAGCGCAAACGAGACGATGATGCTGACCAAGCCACTTGAGACTTGTACCCGCCTTCCCTTCGTCAATACCTCTTCGAACAGAAATGCCGGCGCAGCGCATCCAACGAGTCCGCAAACGACTCCGGCCACGATG
>JAQXQO010000054.1 GCA_029101205.1 Coriobacteriales bacterium
GATGGGGATGCCGAATATGACCGGCTGGATGCGCGCGTAGTAGATGACCGACGAGCCGATGAACAGGCCGGCGATGATGATGCCCATGGTCAGACGGTCGAAGGCGTGGCTGAAGTCGGCTATGGGGTCCGTGGTCCCCGGCAGGTCCAGGTTCATGCGCAGCTGGCCGCGGGTCAGCATGTTCATGGCCAGGGGCGCCTGCGCGGCGGCGCGCAGCAGCCCGTGGGAGGCGGCGTGCGCCTCGCGGGCGTACTTCTTTGCCTCGCCCTTTGCCGTGTCCTTCCAGTCGCGGTGCGCCTTCAGGTGCGCGGCGACTATCTGCACCATGCTGACGCCGGGCAGGAACTCGTCCACCACGCCCTCCAGCGTCACCAGCGCGCGGGCCAGCATGGTCACCGAGCTGGGCAGCTCGATGCCATGGCGCTGGGCCAGGGCGATGATGGCGTTCAGCATGCGGCCGATGTCCAGCTCGGACAGGTCGGCGTTTCCGTACTCGTCCACGATCTCGTCGAGGTCGGCCAGAAGGTGCGAGTGGTCCACGCTCGTGTTGTCCGATATCGAGAAGCGCAGGAGGCCTCGCTCCAGCAGGGCCGTGTCGTGCTTGCCCACGGCTACGACCATGTCGGACATGGCCGCGCGGTCGTGCGCCGACAGCCTGCCCATGATGCCCAGGTCGATGTAGACGATCTTTCCGCCCGAGATGATGATGTTTCCGGGATGCGGGTCGCCATGGAAGAAGCCGTCGTCCAGCATCTGCTGGGTGTAGTTGTCGACCAGCTTCTGGCCAATCTCCTCCAGGTCGTAGCCAGCCTGCTTCAGGCGGTCGGTCTGCGATATGGGAATGCCCTGCACGTAGTCCATCACGACGACGTGCTCGGTGCAAAGTCCCAGGTAGGGCTTGGGGCAGCCCACGAACTTGCAATCGGCGTTGTTGCGGCGAAACTCGTCCAGCGAGCGCGCCTCCACCATGAAGTCGGTCTCCTCGCGGAAGGACTGCCACAGCTCCTCGACCACGCTCTGGAAGTCCAGGAACTGCCCTCCCCTGCCGTCCATGATGCGGTCGGCGTAGCGGGCGAACGTGCGCATGATGTCGATGTCCTGCGCCATGACCTCCTGCACGCCTGGGCGCTGCACCTTCACGGCCACGAGCTCGCCCGTGATCAGGCGCGCCTTGTGCACCTGCGCCACCGAGGCGGAGCCCAGCGGCACGTCGTCGATGGCGTCGAATATGTCCTCGATGGGACGGTTGTACTCGTGGCGCAGCGCATCCAGCACCACGTCGCGGTCCATGGGCTCCACGTCCGCGCGCAGCTTCGACAGCTCGCGCAGGAACGGCTCGGGCAAGATCTCGGAGCGCATCGAGAGAATCTGGCCGGCCTTCACGAAGGTCGGGCCCAGCTCCTCCAGCATCTGGCGCAGGGTCGTCGGGGTCAGCCCGTGCAGGATGTCGTAGCGGCGCACGATGTCGAGCATCTGCTTCATGCGGCGCGCCCGGCTGCGACGGTTCAGGTTGTAGCGGTCGTGCCCGGACGACCTGCCGCCCAGAAGGCCGATGGTCTGGTTCTCGTCCGCCTGCTGCGAGCTGCTGCCCAGCATGGACTGGTACCACTCGCGAAACGCCTCGTCGCTGTCCTTTGGGCGGTTGGACTCGGGGCCGGAGCCGTACTCGCGCGCCACCGAGGCCGTGGCTTCGTGGATGCGCTGCGGGTCACGGCAGCTGGGGTCGGCGGCCGCGCCAGGGGCGGCGGAGTCATCCTTTGCACGGTCCGCATCGCCGGCACCAGGAGCAGCGGCACCAGCGTCGGGCGAGCTGGAGGCGGCCGGCGTCGCCGCCGCCGAGCCGGCAGAGCTCCCCTGGGCACCAGAAGACCCGGGGCCGTCCTTTCGGGCGGCTCCGGGAGTGGCGTCTGGGGACTGCTGTGCCTGGGTTCTTCTGTCTTCGGGTTCGCTCACTGGTATGGGACGCTACTCGGCGCTGGCCTCGTTGGCCTTGTCGCCGTCGGCGTCGGAGGCGTCCTCCACGTCCACGTGCACGGTCTTTGCCTTCGAGTCGATGTCGGCGGCCATGTCGGCGACCTTCTTGGCGTATGCGGCGCGCTCGTCCGGGGTCATGGACTCCATCTTTCCGCGCAGCAGGGCGTCCTGGGTGTCGTAGATGGCGCTCGAGGCCTTGCGCGTGAGCTCCTCGTTCAGGGTCTTGCCCTGCTCGACCGTAAGCTCGCCCTTGCGGACCAGGTCGTTAACGAGCTCCTGGGACTTCTCGGCACCAGTGGCGACGGCACCGACTCCAGCCAGGAACGTCTTGCGGATGACGTCCACGGGATCCAGCATGTTCATGATGTCCCCTCTCGGTTTGGGTTTTACATCCGCGCCTTCCGCACCGGATGCGCGGCAAGGACACTGTGTACTTCTTACCCCAGATTGTGGCTCATATCCCCAAGGTTCGGCATACGAGAAAAACCAGCGGGTGCGATTACTACGCGACCGCTGGCATGCTACGCAACTGGCATGCTACGCAGTCTTCGAAGTCGTCAACCGAAGCTAGACATGCGGCATTCGGGCAAGCGCCGCCGAAGGCGATACGCCACAGAAGAAAGCGGTGCGCTACAGGGTCGCGCCAAGCACCTGGGCCAGCTCGGGCACGCTGTCTGCGACCGCCACGGCGCCGGCACCCACCAGCTCCTCCATGGTCCCGGTGTCGGCGTAGTCCACGCCCACGCCCGGAACGTCGCAGGCCACGGCACCCTCGATGTCGTACTTCCGGTCTCCGACCATGACGGCGTCGGTGGTGGCGACACCCATGCGCTTCAGCGCCCACGCAATGGTCTGGGCCTTCGTCACGGGCTCGTCGGTGGGCTTGCCGGCTATGAGGTCGAACAGCGAGGCCACGCCGTTGTCGTCGATGCAGCGCTCCAGGACGCGCTGACGCTTCGAGGACGCCGCCGCCACGAGCCTGCCCTGGTCATGAAGCGATGCCAGCAACTCCTTTACCTGCGGGAAGAGGGGCCACCCCTCAGGTCCCAGCTTGGCGTAGCGCTCACGATAGCGCCGCGTGACCTCGGCGGCGTCGGCCTTCGACAGGCCGTACACCATGCTGAACGCCTCGGGAAAGGGCGGGCCCACCAGGCGTCCCACGTCGCCCAGCTGGTCGGGGGAAAGCCCGAACTCCAAGAGCACCTTGGTCGCGGTCTGGACGATGTAGGGCTTCGTGTCCGCGAGGGTGCCATCGAAGTCGAACAGGACGAGCCTTCGGGCGTACAGGTCGTGTGGTGCGTTCGGGGCCAAGTACATGTGCTTCTCTCCCTTGGGTGGAGGTTTTGGTAAGCCGAGCCAGTCTGGGTCAGGCGAGCTGATTTGGGCTAGCTGAATCCATCTGAGTTGGACGATCCAGCCTGCGTCAGCCAATCCAGCTTGTGGCAGCCGATCCAGCCTGTGTCAGCCGATCCAATATTGGCGCGAATTTCGTCGCAAGTCCACCCGCACCCGCGCCCTCTTGCGCTTGCCCGGGCGCTTGACCGTGAGTTGCCTGCAGTGACGAGCTGTCCGCGATTGCGGGCCGTACGCGGTTGCGGGCCGTACGCGTATCCTCAGGAAATACGACGTGAGAACAACCGCTTCAGCACGTTCAACCCACGAAAGCGACTGGAGCAATCGCATCCGGTATCCGTAAAGTTAGCCCAAACAGCCCGGTCCAAAACTTCCGGAGTCGTGAGGCACCCAGATTTGGAGTTTGAGGAGGTCGTGAGCGCCCAGTTCCGAAGTTACCGGTGCCGTACGCGCTCAAACCTGGAGTTTGCCCAGCCTGACCTGCGAGGAATCTCCGGGTCTGGGCGTCCTACCCGCCAGAATCTCCTGGTCTCGGCGTCCTACCCGTCGGTATTTCCGGGTCTGGGCGGATCCTGCACGTTAACGTCGCCAGGTCTGGGCGCCCGCCGCCCAGACCTGTAGATAGGTGGCCCCCGGACGCCCAGACCCGGACTTCCCAGCCCTTCTCGGCAGGCCCTAGAACTGGGCGGGTCGCCTACCAGGCACTGTGTGTGGCTGAAAGACATAAAGTTCTCAATCTGCCAGATGTGGGCGCCCACTTCTGGAAATAACCCCCGGTTGGTGCCGGCTAACTCCAGGTGTGGGCGTCGCAATCGCCAGGTGTGAGCGAGGGGGGCGTAGCCATCGCCGGGTCGGGGCGTTTTGCCCGGGCAATCTCCGGGTCTGGGCGGATCCTGCACGCTAGCATCTCCAGGTCGGGGCGTTTGCCGCCTCGGTCGGGAGATAGGTGGCCCCCAGACGCCCCGACCCGGAGTTACGGGGAGCCTCCGACGTGGGAATCTCCAGTTCGGGGTGCCAACCGGGCGGCCAACTCCAGATCGGGACGTGAGACGGCCCGCATTCACCGGCTCAGTACGGCTGCCAACCAATCGTGGGCAATCCAGGCACGCTCGTAGTCACCTCGTGAGGATCGTCTGAGATTAAATCATTTGTGGAGGCGTTTCCGTCGCGGCCCCAGCTGCGCCGTCGCGCCCCCACCCGCGCCGCAATCCCCTGCTGTGGGATTTGTGACAAGGCCCGTAACGCTTTGATTAACGCAGGGAAGCAAAATAATGGAGACCATCGGCTTGCCCGATACTCTACTGAAAGCCTATTCGGCTGGTTGGGTATACGGGTCGGGTATACGGCTCGGGTGCAATCGGCACACGGCTTGGGTGCAAGTGCTCGGGGACACGGCTTGGGTGCAAGCGCCTGGGTGCGAGTGTCGGTTTTCGAGCTCGCTCGAGCCTTCCAAGCTTTTTATGTACCCGCCCAGCCGCATTAGGCTTGGCACAACGTAGGAGTTCTGACGTTCGTCGAAAGGATTGGCATGGCGCGTGTTTTCAACTTCGCCGCAGGGCCCGCCGCAATGCCCGAGCCCGTGTTGCGCGAGGCGCAGCAGGAGATGCTCGAGTACAAGGACACGGGAATGTCAGTGCTGGAGATGAGCCATCGATCTCCGGAGTTCCAGCAGATCATCGATGACGCAGAGGCCACCCTTCGTCGCCTTTACGGCATCCCCGACAACTACCATGTGCTCTTCTTGCAGGGTGGAGCTACGCTGCAGTTCTCGGCCATCCCGATGAACCTCATGCGCACACGCCACGCGGGCTACATTGTCTCGGGCAACTGGTCGCAGAAGGCCTACGAGGAGGCCCGCCGCTACGGCAAGGTCGACGTCCTGGCCTCCAGTAAGGACACGAACTACGACCGCACCCCGCAGCTGGACGGCATGCCCAGCCAGGACCTGGACTACGTGTACTTCTGCCAGAACGAGACGGTCTTCGGCACCATGCGTCGCGAGGTCCCACAGGTGGGCGATGTGCCTGTGGTGGGCGATGTCTCGAGCTGCTTCCTCAGCATGCCCCTGGACGTGCCGAAGTACGGCGTCATCTACGCCGGCGCCCAGAAGAACGGCGGTCCCGCCGGCGTCACCGTGGTCATCATCCGCGACGACCTGGTGGGAGACGGTCCCGCGCTGGCGGACATCACCCCCATCTACATGGGCTACCGCCTGCAGTGCCAGAAGGACTCCATGTACAACACGCCCAACACCTACGGCATCTACCTGTGCGGCAAGGTGTTCCGCTGGATTGAGCAGACCGGCGGCCTCGAGGCCATGGAGAAGCGCAACTGGGCAAAGGTAGACAAGCTCTACGACTACCTGGACCACTCGAAGCTGTTCCACGGCACGGCCCAGCCCGAGTCGCGCTCCATCGCGAACGTGTGCTTCAGGACCGACGATCCCGAGCTCGACAAGGAGTTCATCGCCGGCGCACGCCAGCACAACATCGCAAACATCAAGGGCCACCGCCTGGTGGGTGGCATGCGCGCCAGCTGCTACAACGCCGTGCCCGACGCCGCGGTGGACGCCCTTCTGTCCTACATGTCCGACTTCGAGAAGGCCCACGCCGGGCAGGTGCGATCTCGCTAGCCGGGTAGCCCGGTTTTTCACAGAGAAGCGCTTGCCAGAAGTCAGACGTCATAGCAGAAGGAGAAGCACATGCGTTACGTACGCGTACTAGACAACATCACCTCGAAGATCACGAAGGACGGCGTGTCCGAGCTGGGCGAGGGCTACGCCTCGACGCAGGACCTCGAGAAGGCCGACGCCATCCTGATTCGCGCTTCCGACATCAACGACATCGAGTTCCCTCCCCGCCTGCGCTGCATCGCCCGCTCGGGCTCGGGCGTGAACAACATCCCGTTCGAGCGCGCCGCTCGCCAGGGCATCGTCGTCTTCAACGCCCCCGGCGCCAACTCCAACGCCGTAAAGGAGCTCGTCGTCGGCATGATGCTGGCCAACTCGCGCGACGTTCTGGGCGGCATGAACTGGTGCCGTGAGCACGCCGACGACGAGGACGTGACCAAGGGCGCCGAGAGGAACAAGAAGGCCTTCGTCGGCCGCGAGGTCTATGGCAAGAAGGTCGGCATCATCGGTGCCGGCAACATCGGCTCGAAGGTCGCCAACGCCATGGCAGCCCTGGGCGCCCGCGTCTTCTGGTACGACCCGTACCTGTCGGTCGAGCACGCCCTGGCCATCTCGCCCAATGTCACGCGCGTGACCGACCTGGACGACCTCGTGCGCGACTGCGACTACCTGACCCTGCACGTGCCCTCGAAGGAGGACACGGTGCACATGATCGGCGAGGAGCAGATCTTCCGCATGAACAAGGGCGCGATGCTTTTGAACTACGCCCGCGCCGACATCGTGGACGAGCAGGCCGTGGCACACGCGCTGGAGATAGGTCACCTGAGCCGGTTCTGCACCGACTTCGCCACGCCGGCCACCATGCACATGAAGAACGCCATCGTGACGCCGCACATGGGCGCCTGCACCCGCGAGGCCGAGCAGAACTGCGCGCAGATGGCCATCGGCGAGATGAAGGACTACCTGCGCTACGGCACCATCCGCAACTCGGTCAACTACCCCGACGCGGACTTCGGCCCCTGCCGCTTCGACGGTCGCATCTGCGTGCTTCACGCAAACAAGCCCAACATGATCGGCCAGATCACGTCTATCCTGGCCGACGCCGACCTCAACATCCAAAAGATGGCGAACGAGGCACAGGGCGACAACGCCTATACCATGGTGGACTTCTCGGGCGAGCTGGACGACCCCACCACCGAGCGCCTGCGCGGCATCTCGGGCGTGTACCTGGTGCGCGTCCTTGAGCCCTAAGGTCTAGGATATCGATTGTCAAGGCGGTCCCGACGAAGCTCGGGGCCGCTCTTCGTTAGGCGACTTTCGTGCCGGCTCATGCCGGAGAAGGAGCGACCATGAACATTCAGCCACTGCTGTGCCTGCGTCCCCACCCCGACAAGGTGGCCCAGTTCGTTGCCCCGCCCTACGACACGGTGGACGACGACGAGGCCCGCGCCTTCGTGAGCGCGCACCCGAACAACTTCATGCAGATAGACCTGCCGCAGACCAGCTTCCCCCGGGGCCAGGACCCCTACGCGCCCGAGGTGTACGCCCACGCCCACGAGCTCCTACTGGACCGCCAGCGCGACTTCACCCTCCTGCGGGACGAGAAGCCCTGCTACTACCTGTACGAGCTCACGGACCACGGCCACGTGCAGACGGGCCTCGTCGCGGTCTGCGCCGTAAAGGACTACCTGGACGGCACCATCCGCCGCCACGAGAAGACCCGCGTGCAGAAGGAGCAGGACCGGCTGAACCACATAGCGGCCACGCGCGCCCAGACCAGCCCCGCGCTCATAGCCTACCCCGACAACTACGCCGTCGACGTGATCGTGGGCGCCGCGAAGGCGGCCGAGCCGCTGTACGACTTCACGTTCGAGGACGGCATCAGGCACCGCGTGTGGCGCATCGCGCGCGAGGCGGCACACGAGGCGCTGACCGCCACGTTCGCCACCATCCCTGCGGGCTACATCGCCGACGGCCATCACCGCGCGGCGGCCGCCGTGCGCTACTGCCGCGAGTGGCACCAGGAGCACCCCGAGGCGGAGGGCCCCCAGCCCTGCGACTCGTTCCTGGCGGTGCTGTTCCCCGAAAGCCAGCTGCGCACCCTGGCGTACAACCGCGCCGTCCGCGAGGTCGGGCTGGACGTCCGCCAGCTGCTAGACCGGGTGCGCCAGGCGGGCTTCGAGGTGGGGCCCGCGCAGGACGAACCCTACGTCCCGCAGGAGCGCTCCACCTTTGGCATGTACGCAGGCGGGTCCTGGTATCCCCTGGCCTGGAAGGCGCAGGGCTCAGACGACCCCGTGGAGAGGCTGGACGTCTCGGTTCTGCAGGCCCAGGTGCTGGGCCCCGTCTGCGGCATAGAGGACCCCAGGACCGACCCGCGCATCTCGTTCTGGCCCGCCAGCGCCCCCGAGGGTACGCTGGAGCAGGCTGCCGGTGACGGCGGCGTGGCGTTCTGGCTGTACCCCACCTCTGTCAGGGAGCTCATGGCGGTTGCCGACGCAGGCGAGCTCATGCCGCCCAAGTCCACCTGGTTCTGGCCGAAGCTCCTCAGCGGCCTGTTCGTGCGCAGGCTGGACCTGGGGGAGCCCCACAAGGCCCGGAAGGACTAGCAACGACGCCCCGAAGGTCGCTCGGAACTAGACAGATGTTCGAAAAATGCGCAGTGTCATGTTGCCGAGTCAACGTGTCCCTGCGTTGGTTTTCCTGACCTACCACACCCTGAGGTAACAGAATGCGCAAAGAATGTGTGCTCCCGTCGCAGTCCCACCAGTCGGTTAGCATGGTTCTGGTCTTTGTACTCAGGTAACAATCAGCTGCAAGGAGACCTAATGTCTCAGGGCAATCAGCACCAGCACCGCAACCAGTCCCAGCCCAGCAGGCCCGCCCAGGGCGGCAGGCCCTCAACCAACCCGTACGACGACGCCGACCCCATCAGGGTCAGGCGCACCCATCACCAGAGCATCCCCGCACCTGCATCCGGCGCAGGCCAGGGGGCCGCGCAGCCAGAGAGCGCCCGCCTGGTCCCCGGCTCCGCCGCCCAAAGGCACGTCCAGGCACCGCGCCGCGTGGAGGTGCAGCGCACGAACGCACACCATCCCAGCGTGGAGCAGCGCCGCGCCGCCCTGAGGAGCGAGTCCGCCCAGCGCACGAACGCGCAGGCAGTGCCGCAGCAGCGCAGGGCGCCCCAGCAGGCCGCACAGGCGGGCGCAGGTCGTGGCGCCGCCAGGCCCGCGTCCCAGGGCAAGCAGCCGGCGCAGCGCCCGCCTCGCCACCAGGCTCCCAAGCCCACGCCACAGCAGATCGAGGCAGCCCGCCGCGAGGAGCTGCGCCGCCAGTACCACGAGGTCTCCCCCGACCGTGCGTACGCCCCCTCCGCCAGGCGCAGCACCGAGCGAGCGGAGCGCCAATACGCCTCCCAGCAGCGCCGCCAGGAGAAGCATCCCGACCGTCACGTGCGTCCCCGCCCCATCCCCGGCGACGACTACTTCCGCACGCCCGACGTGGTGTTCGAGCGCGGCACCCAAGCACAGTCCCCCGTGACGAAGCGCGTCAACCACGCACCCGCCATCATCGCCTGCCTGGTGGCCCTGGCCATCGTGGGCGTCGTGGCGTATGCCTGGATGCACCGCACGGTGCAGGTGACCGTGGACGACAAGCAGGTCAACGTCGTGGTGAACTCCACGCTGGAGCAGGTCCTGGACGCCAGCGGTCAGAAGGTCAGCCCCGGCAACCTGGTCGCCGTCACCGGCGACGTCATCACCCCGTCGGACGGCCACGCGTTCTCGGCCACCATCAACGGCAACGCGGTGGACGACGACCAGCTGGCCTCCACCACCGTGAAGGGCGGCGAGGACATCAAGTTCGGCAACGGCGACGACCGCACCGAGGACTACGACGTGGTCAACACCACCACGGTGCAGCCCCAGCTAAAGATGGAGGGCACCGAGGGCTCCGTCTTCTACGTGAAGCAGTGGGGCAAGACCGGCACCATCGAGACCCGCAAGGGCAAGCAGTCCGGCAAGACCGCCGACGTCACGTCCGTGGACGTGCAGGACCTCATCATCCAGCGCCAGGGCATCGCCCCCGACAACGACCAGAAGCTGGTCGCGCTGACCTTCGACGACGGCCCGTCGCAGTACACCGACAAGTACCTGGACATCCTGGACCAGTACGGCATCAAGGCCACGTTCTTCGAGCTGGGCCAGCAGGTGGACGAGTACCCCGACGCAGCCAAGCGCGTCGTCAGCGACGGCATGCAGCTGGGCTCCCACACCTGGGACCACAAGCAGCTGACCAAGCTGAACGAGCAGCAGGTCTCCGACGAGCTGGGACCCTCCTTCCAGAAGATCCAGGACGTCACCGGCTACCAGACCACCATGCTGCGCCAGCCCTACGGCTCCATCAACGACAAGGTCTGGCTGTACTCCAAGGGCACCATGAGCGTGTCGGTGTTCTGGACGCACGACTCGGAGGACTGGAAGGTCCCCGGCGTCGACAAGCTGGTCAGCAACGCCACGAAGGACATGTTCACGGGCGCCATCATCCTCATGCACGACGGCGGCGGCAACCGCGACGAGGACGTCCAGGCGCTGCCCCAGATCATCGAGGCGTGGCAGAACGCCGGCTACCAGTTCGTCACCATCTCGGACCTCATGAAGTCCGACCCGCGCATCCCCGACGAGGTCACGTCCGGCGACGAGCAGATGCCCTCCGACGCCGTCTGGCCCACCGAGATCTCGAAGGACAGCACCAGCAACGCCATCCCCTAGCCCCTCTCGGGCCCGCGCGAGCGCGCGGCCTCGCGGCCGCAGCTGTTCCTCTTGCCAAAGCCAGCTCCGCACGAACGAGGCGGGGACGCGAAGCCCAACGGCGCCGCGTCCCCGCCTTTTTGTGTCCCCGCCTTTTTGCAAGAAGTTCTCATGGGTCAAGAAGTGCCCTCTTAAAGAGGAATGCGCATCTCGAGAGAAGCACTTCTTGGCAAGAAGCGTCCCTTGGCAAGAAGCGCTCCTGGGCAAGAAGCGCTTGCGAGCCCGCCTAGTCCTCCCCGACCGCCTCGTTGGCGTGCTGCAGGCCTACCTGGATCAGCATCTTCACGTGGTCGTCCGAGAGGGAGTACATCATGCGCTGCCCGTCTCGGCGCGGCTGCACCAGGCCGCGGTCGCGCAGCAGGCGCAGCTGGTGCGAGATGGCCGACTGGGACACGTGGCAGACCTCCTGGAGCTCGGACACGCTGTGCTCGCCCATGCACAGCGCCCCCAGTATCTGGAATCGGGTGTAGTCGGACAGGGCGTCGAATATCTGCGTGGCGTTGTAGATGACGTCGTCGTTGGCCAGAAGCTCTGACAGCACGTCCGGCTCGATGTCGGGGGAACACTGTGGAATCATGACAATCACCGTATCTTCTGCGACCTGGTAGGCAACACTTCGAAGGGTAGCACACGGCCCCGCCGCCACGCATAGGGGCCTTTGGGTATATACCGTGGGTAGCCGCACGCTCTACATCTAGGATGGCGGAGCCGCGGCAGAACGCACACGAGGCACGAAGGGGTTCTTCTTTTGGACAGGCACACGCGCAAGCACGTCGACCCCCAGGGCGCCGACGTCTCACCAGCCATCTTTCCCATCCTGGGAGGCATTGGGGTAGCCGCCGTCGGGCTGGGCATCCTGGCCAGCTCCACCGCGCTGACCGCACTGGGCGTGGTCTGCGCCGCCTGCGCGGCGGTGGGACAGCACGCCCACACGCAGCGGCAGGGTGACGGCGGACAGCCTTCGACGGACTCGGAGGGCCAGACGGAGCCTGCGGGCCAGAGCCCGCAAGACGAGCAGCAGGACGTACGGCAGGGCGAGGGCGAGGCCCAGGCCGGAGCCCGCGCGCAGGCCGCCGAGGGCGACACCGAGGGCGACGGGACCCTTCCCCATGCCGACGCGCATGCCGAAGACGCCCAGCCCGCAAGGCCCGCCGTGGCAAGTCACGTGCCACAGAGCACGGACGAGGACCCGACGCCACAGCAGGACCAGGACCGTCCACAGGCCGATGGTAGTAATGCCGACGAGGCGCCAGACGACGGCCCGGAGGGCGACGGCCCCTCACGGCAGAACGACGACGCACCCGAGGACGCGCCCGACGACGTGCCGTCCCAGCTGGCGTCCGCCGACCAGCCAGACGAGCTGGCCGGCGAGGACCAGGGCGAGGAGGTGGACCCCGACGTCGCGAAGTACCTCGAGCTGCGACAGAAGCTGATGGAGTCCTCTGACCCCATGGGCCTGCTGAAGCTGTGGGCAGCCGACGTCCACCGTCGCGAGATAGACGCGGACGTGGACCCGGACTCCTCCGACGCCCCCAAGCCCGTCGAGTCCTACCTGGCACGCCGCCTGGACGAGGCAGGGCTGCAGAAGGACGACGTCCGCCTACCCCCCATCCGCGTGGTATCGCCGCGCCGCACGCACCTTCTGTACCTGCGCACCAACGGCAGCATGACCTATGGGGCAAAGCTGCGCGTCATAGCCCTGGAGGCAGCGCTCAACTCCTACGCCTTCGTGTGCAGCTACTTCAAGAAGCCCGGCAACGCCACCCTGACCCAGGTGTACCAGCTGGTGCAGGGGCTCACGAGCTCCGTGTGCGCGCAGATTCCCAACATCACCATGGAGCTGCCGCGCGAGGGCCAGCCCCTGAGCGACCCCGACGGCGAGTGGATGGTCAGGGAGGTCCTGGGGCAGGCCATCGAGACCGTGCACACCCCCTACCGCCTGACGGCCACCTACCGCAGCAACGTTGCCTGCGGCGACGTCGCCATCCAGGTGGACCTGACGCCCGCCTCGGTCTTCCCCGGCACCGCCTGGGTCGAGGGGCTGGGCATCGTCCCCACGACGTCCGACATGCGCCGCCAGGAGGCGTCGCGCTACGCGCTCAGGATGGGCATCATGCTGGCCGCCTGCGCATTCCACGCCTCCCAGCGCGTCCGCCACGTCTGGGTGCAGGGCGCCATCGACACGCCCACCAGCCACGACTGCTACTACCACGCGCGCATCGACCGCTCGTCCTTCCGCTGGATCGAGATGGACCACATCGTGGACCCCATCCAGTGCCTGCTGTGCCTGGGTGGCGCGCTGCGCCACGAGAACGGCATCCTGCAGCCCATCGAGGACGGCTTCTCCCTGGACGACCAGCGCTTCTGCCCGCCGGGCCGCTTCGAGCCCGTCGCGCTCTCCACGCGCAGGCTGCCGGCCCGCTACGCCTATGCCCTGGGCACGGACCAGGTCTCGGGCCTGGCCATCAGCGACGAGGACGAGCGCCAGGCGGTGGCCGACGACGTCGTGCGGCACCTCTCGGACTCCACCGAGAAGAACGTGCGCATGATTTTCGACCTGGCCGACCAGACGGGCGACCCCGTGGTCGAGGACGCCGCCCGCAGGACCGCGGGAAGGCTCATAGACGGCTCCATCTCGGACGACGACGCCCTCGCCGTGCACGAGGAGTTCGTCAGCGGAGACGAGCTGACCCAGGCCATGGACCTCGCCAGAAGGCAGCTGGGCGACCAGGACTACCAGGGCGCGGCCGCCACGGTCGCAGCCGCGCTGAAGCCCATAGACGACGCCCGCACCTACGAGGACACCGACCAGGTGAAGTGGCGCGCCTTCGACAGCTACGTCGACCGCGCCCTGTACAACAGGCTGCACGTGGGCGACAGCAGGCAGGTCCGCCTGGTCCCCCACACCTATCTCGAGGCGCACATGACCCTGGCCATAGCGCTGCTGGCCCAGGGCAACATTAAGGGCGCCCTCGAGCACGCCCGCAGGGGCCACGAGCTGGCACCCATCAGCTCGTGGACCGCGCTGAACCTGGTGACGTGCCTGCAGGCGACGGGCCAGGACGACGCCGCCATCCAGCAGCTGGACGACCTCCTGCGCGTGGCGCACGACCCCCAGGGCATCGGCATCGCCTACTACCAGATGGCGCACCTGCAGTGGTCGCGGGGCAACCTCCTGGCCGCACGGGCCTGCTTCGAGCGCATACCGCAGTCCATGGGGCAGCTGATCCCCTCGCTCGGCAGCGAGATGGGGGCGCTTCTGGCCGAGAACGGCGGCGAGGAGTCTCCCCAGCCCCTGGACGAGAGCACCTCGCGCCAGATCCTGGCGCAGCAGGACATCCCCGTGGCGCCCAGCGAGCGCATAGCCCACTACTTCTACGAGGGCATGGCAGCGTCGTTCGACGCCGAGGTGTTCCCCGTGGCGAAGAACTTCGTGGAGCAGCTGGGAGAGCTCTCGGGCGACGATGTGGTCATGAACGTAATACGCTCCGTCGAGGGCGAACCCGACCGCTAGGACGGCTCTGAGGGCCTGCGCGGCATATGCCCTGGCCAAGAAGTGCAGCCATTGAGGTGCGCTTCTTGGCAAGCGAACACAAGCGGGGCCGGCGAGGACAATCCCCGCCGGCCCCGCTGCCTTGTGCGGAACGCTCCGGTTGACCGCAGGCGGCGACGCGCGCCCAAGCGGCCGCCTGGCTGTTCGGGCTGCGCCGGCACTCGGCCGGTCGCACCGAGCTCGCTTGGCCTAGTACTCCAGCCTCATCAGGCGGGCGATGCTGACGATGTAGATCCTCAGCGCCAGCTTCAGCTGCGCCTCGGCCACGCCCTCGTTCGGGCCGTGCTCGGGACCCACCCAGTCGGGCATCTGCTGGCGCGAGTCGTGCGGGCCGAACGCCGCGGCACGCTTGAAGTGGCGCGCGTAGGTGCCGCCGCCGATGGTGAAGGCGTGCGCATGGTCGCCCGTGAGCTCGTTGTACGTGCTCACCAGGGTCTGGATCTGCGGCGAGTCGGGCGAGGTGTAGAACGGCACCATGTCGGAGTCCACGTGCAGGCTGGCACCGGCCGCGCCGGCGGCCTCCCCCACCTTCCGGGCGATGGCCTCGCCCGTGGTGGACTTGGGATAGCGCACGTCCATGGTCTGCACCAGGCGCCCGTCCCTCATGCGGATGGTGCCGCCGATGCTGGTCAGCGGGTCGAACAGGTCGTCCGTCGCGTCGATGCCCAAAGACGTGCCGTCCGTCGAGGCGAACACCCTCTGCAGCAGCCCCAGGTACTGGCGCTCGGCGGCGTTGCACAGGCCCTGCTGCAGCAGGTAGTCCACCAGAAGGCCGATGGCGTTCACCGTGCCCTCGGGCATGCTGGCGTGTCCGCCCTTGCCGTGCGCGACGACCTTAGCCAGGCCGTCGCCCGCAGGGGCGACCTCGATGGTGCCGGGCTCCTGCGGCAGCTGGCCCGCGTCGGCGCGCACGGTCACGCTGGCCACGCCGGGGATGGCGTTGGATACGGTGCCGCCCTCGAAGTCGGCGATGCGGGCGTCGGAGCCCAGCTCGCCCGAGGTGATGCTCATGCCCACGCGGCCTTTCTCGCCGCAGATCAGCGGGAAGTCCGCGTCCGGGGTAAAGAGGAACTCGGGCTCCGGGTAGTGCGCCAGGTAGTACTCGACGTCGCCCATGTTCGTCTCTTCGTTGTTGCCGATGATGGCGCGCAGCGTGTACGGCAGCTTGTGCCCCGTGCGCTGGACCTCGCGGGCAAAGAAGTGCGCGGCGTACAGCGACAGGACCGTGGGGCCCTTGTCGTCCAGGACGCCGCGGCCGATGAGGTAGCCGTCCTTGCGCGTGACGTGCAGCGGGTCGAAGTCCCAGCCCGTGCCCAGCGGCACGACGTCCGTGTGGCCGATGGTGGCCAGGTACTTCGGGGACTCGCCCGGCAGGTCGGCGTAGCCCAGGTAGCCGTCCACGTCGTGGGTGTCCAGACCCAAGTTGGACGCCACCTTGAGGCCGCGCGACAGCGCCTCGTAGGGCGCGGGGCCCCAGGGCTTGCCGGGCTCGGCGTGGTCCTTGTCCTCCACCGACTCCACCTGCACCAGGTAGTCGATGTCGTGGACGATGTCCTCCCAGACCTCGTCCACGTACTCCTGCGCGCGCTGCTTCAGCTGCTCGTCTGACACGGCATCCTCCTTTGGCGCTCCGCCATCGCGCGCGTGCCGCGACTCGGGGCAAAAGCTCTCCTGCTGTCGGGTGCTAGCGTATCACGTCGCGCGGACGCGCTGCCTGCCGGCGCACGGCCGCGCGCGTGCTAGAATTCTGCCGCATGTGACAGGTCGGCACGGACAGGAGGGTCTGCCATGGGAACCACACAGGACGACGCGCTCGAGGCGCAGGCCCGCCGCATAGAGCGCCTGGCCGCAGCGATGCCGGACGACGAGGCGCTGCCTGACGCCGAGCCGAGCGTGCGCACCGCACCGATGGGCCTGTGGCCGCCCGACTTCGACGCGGCGATCTTCGACTTCGACGGGACCATCTCGGACACCGCGTCGCTGTGGCACGAGATAGACCTGGCCTTCCTGGGCGAGCGCGGCCTGCCCTACTCGGCCGACTACCCGCAGAAGCTGAACGTTCTGGGCTTCGAGGCCGGCGCGCGCTACACGATCGAGCGCTACGGGCTCCACGAGGCCCCCGAGGACATCTGCAACGAGTGGAACCTCATGGGACGTGCGCTGTACCGCTCGCGCGCCACCCTGCGCGACGGCGCGCAGGGCTACATCGAGGCGCTGCGCGGGCGCGGCGTCGGCATCGCCCTGGCGACAACGAACGACCCGGACGTGCTGGACTCCATGCGCCACGTGGACGTGAACCGCCTGTTCGACGTGCGCGTGCACGGCAAGGAGGTCGCGCGCCAGAAGGACCATCCCGACATCTACCTGGAGGCCGCACGCCGCCTGGGCGTGGAGCCCGGCCGCTGCATCGTGTTCGAGGACATAGTGCCGGGGCTTCTGTCCGCGCGCCGGGCGGGCATGTGCGCCTGCGGCGTCTACTCGAACGACCCCGTGCAGAACGTGGCCGAGGTGCGCCGGGTGGCCGACAGGTTCCTGTGGGAGTGGACCGACATCCGCCTGGACACCACCCGCTAGCTGGGACTCATTGGTCAAGAAGCGCCGGCTCGGCTTGCGCTTCTTGGCCGTTTTCACCTTGTGACCACGGTGGATCTGTGGGACCGCGCGCCCAACCTGGCCGCGGCGTCCTCCTGGGGCCAAGGCGCCCCGGGCCAATGCGTCTCCTTGGGGGCCACGGTGTCTTCGGGCCTTCGCGGCATAAAAAAAGAGGGGCGCCGAAGCGTCCCTCCCGTGGGTCCTTATAGCAGAAGGCTATTTAGATCTTGCGGACGTTGGAAGCCTGCAGCTTGCCATTCTGACCAGTGGTGATGTCAAACTCGACAGCCTGGCCCTCGTCCAGGGTCTTGAAGCCGTCCATCTGAATCTCGGAGTAGTGAACGAACAGGTCGTCGCCACCCTCGCGAGAGATGAAGCCATAGCCCTTGTCGGGGTTGAACCACTTTACCGTACCCTGTGCCATGAACGTGCCTTTCTTTCTTTTGCCCCACGGGGCAAAACACTGCGCCGAAGCGCGATACCTATGACCGCTTGGTCACAGAGGACATCTTACCCTAAAGACCATCGCTCAATCCTGCCAATCTAGGATTGGTCGTTCACGGGAAAGCGCTTGACGCACCCATGCCCATTGAGCTATGGGTCGTCAGAACATGCCCCTCTAGCTGCGCGTATATGACGCCCTGCAAAGCTGGTGCCAAATTGGGAAGGCACTGGGCACACCACGGGCGGCAGGCTATTCGGAATAGTCGCGGTCTATCCGCACGTGAACCACATACCCCGGCCATGCTTTCTGAAGGTCGGACTGAATCTGGTTGTGGATGGACGTGGGGTCCGCCACGTCGAAGTCCAGAAGCACGTCCACGGACAGGTCCTTGTGGTCGTCGTCGATGTAGATGCCGTGAACCTGCCTGACGCCCAGGTAGCGTCCGCACTCCTGGCGCACGCGCTCCTGCACCTGAAGGTAGTGGGGGTCGTCCTTGTTTATGGCGTGGATGCCGATGATGATGTCCAGGCCGTATTTGCCTCTCAGGAGCCTCTGGATGTCGTGGGTCAGGTCGTTCAGCTGGTGCGCGGTCATAGTGTCGGCCACGCCTATGTTGCACGCCCCCATGTGGCGCTCGGGGCCGTAATCGTGCAGCACCAGGTCGTATACGCCCTCCACCTCGTCGAACGAGTTGATGTCGTCCTGGATCTTCCGGTAGAACGAGGCGTCCTCGCGCGTGCCCAGAAGCTCGTTCATGGGGCCCGCGAACATCTCCCAGCCCGACTTCACGATGACCACCGAGATGGCCAGGCCCAGGATGCCGTCCACGGACACCTGGAACACGATGGCCACCAGGGCCGACACCAGGGTGCCCGCGGAGATCACGGCGTCGAACGTGGCGTCCGCTCCCGACGCCACCAGGGTGTCGGACGAGACCTTGTGCCCGACGCGCTTGTAGAAGGCGCCCAACACCACCTTCACCACGGTGGCCACGACGATGATCACCAGCATCACGGCAGAATAGTTGGGCAGTTGCGGGTCCATGATCTTCTGCACGGACTCCGAAAGCGACGAGACGCCCGCAAACACGATGATGGCGGCCACCAACATGGAGGCGAAGTACTCGATGCGCCCGTGCCCGAAGGGGTGCTCGTCGTCCGCGGGTCGGGACGCCATGCGTATGCCCACTATGGTTACCACGGACGACAGGACGTCGGTCAGGTTGTTCACGGCGTCCAGCAGGATGGCGACGGAGCCCGATGCCAGGCCGATGGCGCCCTTGAACGCCACCAGCGCCAGGTTGGTGCAGATGCCCACCACGCTGGTGCGCACTATGGTCTTCTCGCGCGGCAGCTCGGAGGTCTGAGCCCCGCGCTCCTTTGCCTGATGTCCCATTGGTCTGGCCCCCTACCCAACGGGGCGCCCCACCGTGGCGAGGCGCCCCGTGGCGCCGCACCGCGACGCCTTGCAATCGATATGTCGTGTTTCTGCAGGTGCTCCAGCCGCGGCCGTGCGGCCCGTACCCGTGCAGGACCCGCGCAGTTCAGAACCTCACACCCCAGAACACGTGTAGTCTAGCCTAGAACAGGCCTGTGATGCGACCCTCGTCGTCCACGTCGATCCTCTCGGCGGCTGGATGCTTGGGCAGGCCCGGCATGGTCATGATGGCTCCCGTCATGGCCACCACGAAGCCCGCGCCGGCGGCCACGTGCACGTCGCGCACCGTGATGCGGAAGCCCTCCGGCGCACCCAGCCTGTGCTGGTCGTCCGTGAAGCTGTACTGCGTCTTTGCGATGCACACGGGCAGGTTGCCGAAGCCCTGCTGATCCAGCTGCTTCAGCTGCTTGGTCGCCGCGGGCGTGAAGTCCACGCCGTCGGCGTGGTACACGCGGCGCGCCACGGCGTCGATGGCGTCCACCACCGACGCGCCGGTTTCGTAGGCGTACGAGAAGTGCTTCGGCTGCTGGACGAGTCTCAGGACCTCCTGCGCGAGGTCGAGGCCGCCCTCGCCGCCCTTTGCCCATACCTCGGACAGGCAGACGTTGACGCCCAGCTCGTGGCACTTGTCCTCAATCAGCTGCAGCTCGGCCTCGGTGTCGGTCGGGAAGCGGTTGATGGCCACGACCGCGGGCAGGCCGAACACGTCGGTGATGTTGCCCACGTGGCGCAGGAGGTTAGGGATGCCCGCCTCCAGCGCCTGCAGGTTCTCCTGGCCCAGGTCGGCCTTTGCGACGCCGCCGTTGTACTTCAGCGCGCGCACCGTGGCGACGATGACCACCGCGTCGGGCTCCAGGCCCGCCATGCGGCACTTGATGTCCATGAACTTCTCGGCACCCAGGTCGGCGCCGAAGCCGGCCTCAGTCACGGTGATGTCGCCGTAGTGCATGGCCATGCGCGTGGCCATGACAGAGTTGCAGCCGTGTGCGATGTTGGCGAACGGGCCGCCGTGCACGAAGGCGGGCGTGCCCTCCAGGCTCTGCACCAGGTTGGGCTTCAGGGCGTCCTTCAGAAGGGCTGCCATGGCGCCCTGGGCGTGCAGGTCAGAGGCGGTCACGGGCTGGCGGTCGTACGTGTAGGCGACCACCATGCGGCCAAGGCGCTCCTTCAGGTCGTGGATGGAGCTCGACAGGCACAGCACGGCCATGACCTCCGAGGCCACGGTGATGTCGTAGGAGTCCTCGCGGGGCACGCCGTTCGCGACGCCGCCCAGGCCGTCGACGACGTGGCGCAGCTGGCGGTCGTTCATGTCGACGCAACGGTGCCACGTGATGCGTCGCGGGTCGATGCCCAGCTCGTTGCCCTGCTTTATGTGGTTGTCGATCATGGCGGCAAGCAGGTTGTTGGCGGCGCCGATGGCGTGGAAGTCGCCCGTGAAGTGCAGGTTGATGTCCTCCATGGGAATCACCTGGGCGTAGCCGCCGCCAGCGGCACCGCCCTTGATGCCGAACACGGGGCCCAGGGAGGGCTCGCGAAGCGCGCAGACGGCGTTCTTTCCCATGCGGCGCAAGGCGTCGGTCAGGCCGATGGTGGTCGTGGTCTTGCCCTCGCCTGCGGGCGTGGGGTTGATGGCCGTCACCAGCACCAGCTTCGAGGGCGACTCGGGCTCGCGCTTGAGCACGTTGTAGTCGACCTTCGCCTTGTCCCTGCCATACGGGATGAGGTCGTCCTCCGCTATGCCCAAGGAGGCAGCCACCTCGGTGATGGGACGTGGCTTCACGGACTGTGCGATCTCGATGTCGGAAAGCTGTGCCAAGGGAATCCCCTTCCTTCGGGTGCCTACGGCGTCCGCCTGGACGTCGCCACATATCGAAATATAACGCCTATGCCGACGCGGCTCCATCCATCAGGGCGGATTGCGCGGCGAAGTTGCCACACCTTCGACAGAAGACCCCAGGCGCCGGCCTATCCCAGGTCGAGATCCCGCAGCTCCTCGGGCACCTCGTCCAGGCTGGCGCCGAACGCACCCGCCACCGCCTGAGCCTGTGCCCTGCGCTGCTGGGCCACGTCCTGCTGACCCATGCCGTCGTAGGCATCGGCCAGCTTGTTGAGCGAGAAGGCAACGTACCCCGACACCGCGTCGCCCGTGCCGGCCAGCTGCATCATGGTGACCAGCGAGCCTGGCGCCAAAGACATTGCCGTCTGGGGGTCCAGCTGCAGGAGCTCTCCCACGGCGGCCTCCACCTCCTGCGCGGCAGCCTCGTCCTTCTGGGCGAGAGCGCGCCTCAGGGCCGAGGAGACGGCGCGTGCGAACTGCTGGATGACCTCCATCAGGTAGTCGTGCTGTAGCATGGTGCGTCCTTTCTAGCGCTGTTGGGGAGGCTGTACTCCCAGGTGCTCGAAGGCCGCCAGCGTGGCCTGCCTTCCCTGCGGCGTACGGATGATGAGCCCCTGCTGCAGAAGGTAGGGCTCGTAGACGTCCTCCAGCGTGCTGGGGTCCTCCCCCACTGCCGAGGCGATGGTGGTCAGCCCGACGGGCCGGCCCCTGAAGGTGGTGGTGAGGGCGGTCAGGATCTTCTTGTCCATCCAATCCAGGCCCAGCTCGTCTATCTGGAAGAACGCCAGTGCCTCGGAGGCGACGTCCCACGTGATGGAGCCGCCAGCCCTGACCTGTGCGTAGTCGCGCACGCGCTTCAGCAGGCGGTTGGCCAGGCGCGGCGTTCCCCTGCTGCGCGACGCTATCTCGGCCGCGCCCTCGGCGTCTATGGTGACGCCCAAGATCTTGGCCGAGCGCATCACGATGTCGGAGAGCTCGCGCGTGGTGTAGTAGTCCAGCCGGTAGCTGATGCCAAAGCGGTCACGGAGCGGCCCCGTCAGGAGGCCCGTGCGCGTCGTCGCGCCGATGAGCGTGAAGTGCGGCACGTCCAGCCTGATGGAGCGGGCTGCCGGACCCTTGCCGATGACTATGTCCAGGAAGAAGTCCTCCATCGCCGGATACAGGACCTCCTCCACCTGGTGGTTCAGGCGGTGTATCTCGTCCACAAAGAGTACGTCGCCCTCCTGCAGGTTCGTCAGGATGGCGGCGAGGTCGCCCGTGCGCGCTATGGCCGGGCCGGACGTCGTGTGCAGGCGAGCCCCCATCTCGTTGGCGACCACGTTGGCCAGGGTGGTCTTGCCCAGGCCGGGAGGGCCGCTGAACAGGACGTGGTCCAGCGTCTCGTGGCGATCCTTCGCCGCGGCTATGAGCACGCGCAGGTTGTCACGGACGCGCTCCTGGCCTATGTACTCCGACAGCGTCTTTGGTCGCAGACTGTGGTCTATGTCCAAGTCGTCGCTCGTGAGCTCGCCCGAAACCTCGCGCGGGCCCGCGTGCGACGGACGGGACTGGTTGTCGTCGTCGAAGAGGTCCTCCTTGCCGGCCTGCCACATGCTATGCACCGCCTCCCAGGCGCCTGAGCGCGTAAGCCACTACCTTTTCGAGCTTGGGTCCCGCCGACTCGTGGCCCTCCAGCGCCAGCTCGGCCTCCTGGGGCGTGAAGCCCATGCTCAGAAGCGCCGAGGTGGCCTCCCGCACCAGCGACTCGTCAGTCTGCTCCACGTGCGACGCGTTGGGCGTCGCCGGCTCCGCCATGCCGACCAGCCCCTGCAGGTCTGGGTCCTTCGCAAAGACGTCCTGCAGCTCAATCAGGAGCCGCTGGGCCTTTTTCTTTCCAACGCCGGGGACGGTGGACATGTGCCCCTCGTCCTGGGTGGCCACCACCGTGGCCAGCGCCTGGGGCGAGAAGGTCGACAGCACAGCCAGCGCCAGCTTCGGGCCGACGCCCGACACGCCCACCAGGCGGTCGAACACGGCACGCTCCTCCCGCGTGCTGAAGCCGTAGAGCTCGATGGAGTTCTCCTTTACCAGGAGGCGCGTCAGCAGGGTGACCCCGGCCTCGCCCGCCGCCGGCAGCGACGCCGCCGTGTTAGCGGAGACCCCCAGCAGGTAGCCCACGCCGTTCACGTCCAGCACCACATGGGTGGGCATGACCTCCAGTAGCGTACCGCACAGCTGCACGATCATGAGGTGGACCTCCTACTTTGCCTGGTTGAAACGATGGGTGCCGCGCCGTCACCGGAACGCGCCACGTGCGCAGCCGTCGCCGCGGAAGTGCGCTCCCGCGCCAGCTCGGCGTCGTAGGCTCGCTGCGCGCGCTCAGCTGCCTCGATCTGGGACTTTGCCAGCCTGCGCGTGACCATCCTGGTGGACATGAGGTTCGCGTGGCAGATGGCAGCTGCCAGGGCGTCGGCACAGTGGTCGGGCCTGGGGTCGTGGTCCAGCGCCAGGATGTTGCGTACCATGTAGATGACCTGGAACTTGTCGGCGCTGCCCGTGCCCACGACGGCCTGCTTTATCTGCATGGGAGTGTACTCCCCCAGCTGCAGCCCGTTCTGCGCACAAGCCACGATGGCGGCTCCGCGGGCGTGGGCCGTGGCTATGGCCGAGCGCGTGTTCTCGCCAAAGAAGATCTTCTCGAT
>JAQXQO010000055.1 GCA_029101205.1 Coriobacteriales bacterium
ACTTCAATCCCGAGCCCATCGTCCACACCATGTACGCCTTCGCGAATGACATCGACAACATTGGCGGAGGCTACATCGTCATCGGCGTGGAGGAGAAGGGCTCCGTTCCCCAGCTGCCGCCCAAGGGCATCCCGCAGTCCCGCATCGATCCCATCCTCAAGAAGCTCGAGGGGTTCTGCCACTGCATCGAGCCTCTGTACCAGCCCATCGTCGAGCCGCGGCTCCTCGATGGCAAGTACGTCATCGTCATCTGGTGCCCCGGCGGCTTCGGCCGTCCCTACAAGGCCGCCAGGAACGTGTACAAGAACACCTCAGACAAGCGCTACTACATTCGCAAGATGGCGAGCACGGTCATCGCGTCCCCACAAGAGGAGCGCGAACTGTTCTACGTGTCGTCGGACATCCCATTTGACGACAGGCCAAACCTGGCTGCGAGCCCGAAGGACCTCAGCAAGGAGCGCATGCGCGACTACCTGCACTCCGTCGGGAGCGCGCTCTGCGACGATTCCGATGGGCTGACGCTGGAGGAGCTGGCAAACGACCTGCAGCTCCTGTCCGGCCCACCAGAGGACCGCCACCCGCGCAACGTCGGGATCCTCATGTTCAGCGACCAAATCGAGAACTACTTCAGGTACGCGCGCATCGAGGTCGTGGACCTTCCCGACCCCACCGGCGAGGGCATGACCGAGCAGGTTTTCACCGGCCCCATCCAGAACCAGCTGAGAGACGCCCTCCTCTTCCTGAGGAACTACGCCATCAGGAGCATGACATTCAAGAAGCCTGACCAGCCCGAGGCAGTAACGGTGTTCAACTACCCCTTCGCTGCCGTGGAGGAGATTCTTTCCAACGCCGTGTATCATCGCTCGTACCAGATATCCGAACCCATCGTGGTCCGCATCACGCCGGAGTCGATGGAAGTCACGAGCTATCCCGGCTTCGACCGCAGTATCACGGACGACGACATCGCCAACCTGCACATCCAGTCGCGCATCTACCGCAACCGGCGCATCGGCGACTTCCTCAAGGAGCTCCACCTGATCGAGGGGCGTAACACCGGCTTCCCCACGACGTTCAGGGCGCTGCAACAGAACGGCTCTCCCCTGCCCAGGTTCCACATGGATCCAGCACGCAGCTACCTCAGCGTCGAGATTCCCGTGCACCCGGCCTTCGCGCCAACCGACAGGCAGGGCAAGAAGAACGACGACCTCGAACGACAGATCATGGCTCAGCTGCAGGACCATCCTTTGCTGATGTCCGAGCTCTCGCGCCGACTGGGATACAAGGGCGTGAGCAAGCGCCTGCGCAGGGTCGTTTCGGCCATGCTAGGCGAGGGCAGGCTGTCGGCCGTCCACGAGGGCGCCCGCGTCCGCTACACTGCCGCAAAGTAAGGAATCGCATCGGGCTATGCGTTGCCAACGTGGAAGCCCCTAGGCGGAGCCCCTCACCGCGTCGCGCCAGTCCACACCAAAGGTACTCTTAAAGTATCCGTCCATGCGCCGCGCACGCTCGCGCCTTTGTACAGAGTTCAACGTGGTCTATGGCATCGACCCGCAGCACGTACGAATGCTCGCTTATGCAGGCCTTGCCGTCGGCCCGCACGGGCACGCGATGATAGATCTCGTCCACGTAGCTGGACAGAACCTGCGCACCGCAGTACGTCTGCTGCAGGTGGAGGTACCTCAGCTGTGCGTCCATGGCACACGTCACGTAGATCGAGTTAGCCGATTTCGCTTGTTCCAGCACCTGTGCGGCTGCGTTCACGGTGCGCTCGGACAGGAGGAACGTCTATCGCTTCGGCAGCTTCATAACGCAGTCCAACGTATAGCTGAACAGCTGTGCCGCGTTGTAGACGAACTCGGTACGCGCAGTCTTCCTTCTGCTCTTTGGGACTGTACTCATTTAATCCATCCAAACGTTATCCGCCCATGCCACGCAGGGCATGGGCGGGCCGACTGGCAGATTAAAGGATGACGGTATGCAGAAGCCAGGGACGAACCCATACGAATAGCTCACGCCGCCGTAGACGACATCGCCATCGGCGGCGACACCCAGGAAGTCGACGGGGTCGCTCGGATCCGGCGAACGCTCCGACCAAAAGCAGGACTGACCCTGGTAGTTCCGCACGCGCACCGAGTTGTCGTTATCCGTGTCAGTGAAGAGCTGGTAGGTCGTGCCCTCAGCCTTGAAGATATCGCCATACTCGCTGAGGGAATCTGAATCCCAGTAGGAGTAGTCACCGCTCAGCTCGTTGTACGAGTACAGCCACAATGCGTCATCGGTCGCAGTGACCGAGCTGGCGCTCTTGGTCTCCCCGGTGTTATTGGTCAGCTTACTCACCGTTACGACGTCTTTGCGGAGGTCATCGGGAAGAAGGACCATTCCGTCAGACGACAGCCACGAGCGCATCTGGCTCTGTTCCCAGCCGCCAGAGTCGGTGTTTCTGGAGTTCATGCTCTGATTGGAAATTGCATCGCCGAAGATGAAGGTGATGCCGGCTTTGCCCTTTCCGTCGGACCGGTCGTCGTGACGGAAGCCCGAGATGACCACGGAGGTCTGGGTGCCATCCGTAAGCGTCACGTCCTTCTTCTGCGAGCCGTCCAGCT
>JAQXQO010000056.1 GCA_029101205.1 Coriobacteriales bacterium
CAGGTGCGTCCGATGTTTCCGGTGTTCGACGGTATCTCTGGCTCGACCAGCACGACATTCAGCATAAGAAGCGCAACTTTCTTCACGGGGGCTACTCGTAGACATCGTAGGGCTCTTGACGCATGCGATGGTGGTTTGGCACATACGGCGACAAGGTAAATGTAGCGGCGGGGTGCATGTAGCAACGGGGTGCATGTAGCAACGGGGTGCGTGTAGTGGCGAAACGCACGTCGCCGTAGCCGCGACACATATTACCTAGCTGCGACACGTATCGTAGCAACTACGTAGCCACGTCACGCATATTGCCATGTCACCTATCTGGCCACGTCACGTAACTGGTAACGTCACATATGTATTTGGCAACATCACATATAACAGTTGCGCGATGCAGGACTTCGGCTGCGTGAGCTGGGACGATTACCGCAACTATTGTGGGAGAACCTGCGGGGTGCAAAGTTATAGGTGATAAACCGTCTACCTACGGAATCGCTCGCACCTGAAATTATCGCTCGCACCTGAAACACACCGGTACCCTCTGATGGGTGGACTGACAGGCTTTCGAGCTGCGGGTGGCCATACACTCACACCTGCCACCTCTGCATGACACTATGGATGGAATCCGAGGCGCCCACACCTGAATGGGGCACCAATAACTGCTTGGACGCCCACACCTGCATAGGGCCCGCCGCTGCAAAACCTGCATGGGCCACCCATATCTGTGCGGTTTGCGCCTCTTGATGCGCCTCGCATATGGGTGTACTTCTTGCCAACGTGAACCAGGCTATCAATTCAAGCGATAAAGAAGCAACGATAAGTGGGGGGTACAAATCCCACCAAGTTCCTAGGAGAATGCACAACCAGCAAACGAGCCACTCACCAAATGGAGAGGGCGCGGGTGGCAGCGGTTCGGCGAGCTGCGCGGGTCAAGACGGTGCGACGGTCCTCTAGCCGAAACGGCATGGGCGGCCAGCCGGAACAAAGCAGGCAACTACTCGAAACAGCGCAGCGGCCGTCGAATCGAAAAGGCGGAGCAAAACGTCAAGACGGGTCGCATGGTGTTGGCAGGGGGAGGATACATGCAACGCAAGGTGCTCCATACCGACGTGCTGGTGATCGGCGGCGGAACCGCCGGCTGCTTTGCGGCATACTCCCTGGGTCAGGACGAGCGCGCGCTCTTGCGTGACGGCGACGCCCCGGAGGGCGGCCATCAGGCCGACGCCGAGGGCAAGAAGGGCACTGCCCCTCGTCGCCTGAGCGTCCTTGTGGTGGACAAGGCCGCCATCAAGCGCTCGGGCTGCCTGGCCGCCGGTGTCAATGCCATCAACGCCTACATCACCCGCGGTCGCACGCCCGAGTACTACGCCGATTACGCCATGAACGACGCGGACGGCATCGCGCGCTACGACCTCCTGCTGTCCATGTCGCAAAGGCTCAACCACGTCGCGAAGGTCCTGGAGGACGAGGGCCTGGTCTTCCTGAAGGATGCTGACGGCAACTACGCAGAGCGCGGCACGCGCAACGTTCGCATCAACGGCGAGAACATCAAGCCCATCCTGGCATGCGCCGCTCGCAGGCAGCCCAACGTCAGCGTGCTTGAGCACGTGAACGTGACCGATCTCCTTGCCGTCGACGGCCACGTGTACGGAGCGGTGGGCTTCGGCGTCCGACCCCAGGACGGGCAGACGGTGGCATACGAGATCCTGGCGCGCGCCATCCTGGTGTGCACGGGCGGCGCCTCGGGCCTGTACCGCCCGAACAACCCCGGCTTCAGCCGGCACAAGATGTGGTACTGCCCCTTCGACACGGTGGCGGGCTACGCCATGGGCATCCGCGCCGGCGCCGAGATGACCTCGTTCGAGATGCGCTTCATCGCGCTGCGCTGCAAGGACACCATTGCCCCCACGGGCACCATAGCCCAGGGTGTGCACGCGCCGCAGGTGAACGCGCTGGGGCAGGTGTACGAGCAGAAGTACGGCCTGCGCACGAGCGAGCGCGTGTGGGGCACTGTGCAGGAGATGCGCGCCGGCCGCGGCCCGTGCTATCTGAAGACCACGGGCATCGGCGAGGAGGCCCAGGACGACCTCTACCGCGCCTACCTGAACATGGCGCCGGCGCAGACGCTGCGCTGGCTGGAGGCGGGCGCGGGCCCCGACCAGCACGACGTCGAGATAGAGGGCACGGAGCCCTACGTCGTGGGCGGTCACACGGCCAGCGGCTACTGGGTGGACGAGAGGCGTCGCACGACACTGACCGGCCTGTACGCCGCGGGCGACGTGGCGGGCGGCGCTCCCCAGAAGTATGTCACG
>JAQXQO010000057.1 GCA_029101205.1 Coriobacteriales bacterium
GAGTTGGCAGCCTCGACGATGGCGGGGACGTCTGCAACGTCCACCAGCGGGTTGCCGATGGTCTCGACGTACCACAGCTTGGTCTTGGGGGTGGTGTTGGCCACGAAGGCGTCGATGTCGTTGTTCTCGACGAAGTTGGTCTTTACGCCCAGGTCGCCCAGGGTGTGCAGGAAGATGTTCCACGTACCGCCATACAGCGAGTCGGAAGCCACGATCTCGTCGCCGGCACCCACCAGGTTGGTCAGGGCCAGAATCTCGGCGGCATGGCCAGAGGCAACGGCGACTGCGCCAGTGCCGCTCTCGATAGCAGCGACGCGCGCGGCAACGGCGTCGGTGGTGGTGTTGGTCAGGCGGCCGTAGACGTTGCCCGGACGGGTGAGGGCGAACTTGGCGGCGCCGTCCTCGGCGTCCTTGAACTCGAATGCGGCGCTGGCATAGATAGGCAGCGCGGCGGAGCCGGTGGTGGGGTCGGGCGACCAGCCCGCGTGGACCTGCAGGGTGTCAAAGTGCTTCTCGGTGTCCTTGGCGAAGTCGGGGTTCAGCTGGAAAGGCATGATGTGTCTCCTCGTGGTAGGCGCCATACGGCGCGCGATGAATACGTGCTAGATGCTGGAAACTGCTAAGAAGTGCGTGCGAGCCGCGATGCCAGACATCGCTTTAACGCCCGAACCCGGATGGAACCTTGCGAAAGTCGCTGAAGGGGGTCCGGGCTACCTCATCGTTTTTCTCGAATGCATTGTGGTTTCCAATCGCTTGTATATCGCTCGTTCGGATAATCACATCATAGATTTCGGTGAAAATCTGTCTATAGGATTTGGCTAGAAAACATTGCTGAGCAGCGTTTGTGCAGGTAGATGCCATATATGCGAATGGGTCAGGATGTTATCGCTTCAATTGATAGCAAAGAAACCCGAGGTAGCGTTGCTATCGTCCAAACAGAAAGCCCCGCCTTCGGGGTTACCGAAGACGGGGCTTAGTTCATCCTTTGCGGCCGCGGGTGCCGCGTCGGGCGGTTGGTCGGTGACGCGAACCCGTGCCGTCAGTCAGGCTGGCTAGCCAAGGGCTAGTAGTTGACCGCCTGCTCCTCGAAGTAGCTCTGAGGATGACCGCACACAGGGCAGACCTTCGGCGCGACGGGGCCCACATGCAGGTGGCCGCAGTTGGTGCACTTCCACACCTTGACGCCCGGACGGTCGAAGACCTCGCCCTTGCTGACGCGCTCGACCAGCTTGTTGTAGCGCTCCTCATGGTGCTTCTCGACCTCGCCGACCAGACGGAACTTGGCGGCGATCTCCTTGAAGCCCTCGGCCTCGGCGGTCTCGGCGAAGCCCTTGTACATGTCGGTCCACTCGTAGTTCTCGCCCGCGGCGGCATCCTTCAGGTTGGTCAGGGTGTCAGGCACGTCGCCGTCGTGCAGGTACTTGAACCACATCTTGGCGTGCTCGCGCTCGTTGCCAGAGGTCTCGGTGAAGATGTTGGAGATCTGAACGTAGCCCTCCTTCTTTGCCTTGCTGGCATAGTAGGAGTACTTGTTCGTGGCCTGGGACTCACCAGCGAAGGCGGCCTCGAGGTTCTTCTTTGTCTGCGAATTCTGGAAGTCGACGGACATGCAAACCACTCCTCTCGCGCTCTTTTGAGCGCATTGCGATACGGCGGGAACCCCAACTCCCCGCCGTGCTTCGAGGTAATCATACCCACTAAATCGACCAATATCCAGCCTTATTAGTAATGAATCCTTCTTTTTTGAGTTCCGCAAGAAGGGCCTCGACCTCAGGCATGGGCACCGGCGGCCTTCCGGCCGACAGCTCGTGGTGGTTCAGGGCGTCGGCCACCTCGCCGGTGGGCAGGCTGGCATGCGCGCCCAGAACGATGCGCAGCACCTCGGCGCGCTTCTGACGATGCGATCCCTCGAAGCGTGACTGCACCGTGTGCGCGCGAGAGCGCCTGGAGGGGTTGGGCAGCGTGCGCTTCAGGTGGGCGCCGTAGTCCAGCAGCGCATAGTACCAGGTACGAGGGTCGTCCTCGGGGTTGGATGCGTCCTTGGGGCAGGCGGCCGCCACTAGGGGCACCAGCTCGCGATCGGGCACGTCCACCCTCTGGCGATACAACGCGTGCAAGAAGACCGTCCGCACGTTGGTCTCCAGGTACGTTCCAGGAAGGTCATACGCGAAGGCGCGGATGCCCGCCGCCGTGGCGGGGCCTATGCCCGGCAGGGCAACCAGGTCGGATTGATCGCGGGGAAACGCGCCCAGCTGGCTGATTGCCTGGGCGGCGCGCAGCAGCGCGAGCGCGCGACGGTTGTAGCCCATGCCCTGCCACTCCTGCAGCACGTCTGCAGAGTTGGCCTGCGCCAGCGCGTCGTAGGTGGGAAAGCGGTCCAGCCAGCGCTCCCAGCGCCCCTCCACGCGCGACACCTGGGTCTGCTGCAACATGACCTCGGAAATCCAGATGGCGTAGGGATCGCGCGTGCGCCGCCACGGGAGGTCGCGGTACAGAAGGGCCCCCTGGCGCAGCACCGCCTCGTGGAAGTCGGCCATCTGCGCCGCGCTGGGCTGCTGGCCAGGCCCCAGCGTCAGGCCGCGCTCCAAGTCGAAGCTCACGCCTGGGGGTTTCTGGAGTCGCCGGAGATGTCAGAGCCGGAGGGGCCTGAGGAGCGGTCTGCGGAACCCGCACCATCGGCGTCCTGATCAGCGGCCGCATCAGGGACTTCGTCGTCGCAGGCACCGGAGGCAAGCTCCGCCGACAGCCGCGCCACGCCGGAGGAGCACAGCGGAGTCTGCCCCTTCATAGCCGCCACGTCCACGCCCTGCACCGCATCGGCCAGGGAGATCTTGCTGAAGTAGTCGCTCAGGAGTTCGCGCGCGCCGCGCCAGATGGGATTCAGGTGGCACTTCGGCTTGTTTGGGCACAGGGTGGAGCAGGCGGGGTTGTCGCACTGGGCCAGGCTGATGGGACCCTGGACCGCCTCGATGACATCCAGAAGGGAGACCTCGTTGGGGTCTACCGCCAGGCGCATGCCGCCGCGCGATCCGCGCAGGCTGGTGATGATGCCGGCACGCACGAGCTCGTGCTGAATCGAGCGCGCAAAGGAATACGGGACGCCGTTGTCCTCCGCAGCGCTCCTGACCGACACGATGGCGTCGGGCTCCTGCACCAGCTCCGATATCATGCGCAACGCATAGTCTGTCTTTCTGGATATATCCAACGCAAACCCTCCATGCCGCAGGCACGCGGCCGAGCTCCCCTATGCAATAAAAGCGAACGACCGTTATGTAAGCTCATGCCCAGTTTGGCACAACTGCGGTACGAACACCGAGACAGGTTACCGACAAGATGAGTTCTTCTTGTCCAAACAGCGAGGTGGGGCGCATCAGTGGACGTCGATGGACCAGTCCTGAATCTGCCAGCCGCGCTGCTTTGCCACCTTGGCCAGAGTCTTGCCAGGTGACACCGCCACGGGATGGCGGGCCAGCGACAGCATGGCCTCGTCACTGTGGTGGTCACCGTAGGCATACTCTATCATCCAGCTATCGGAGCCATAGCGCTCGTTCGCCCACCTGCGGACCGAACGGGGCTTCTCGTCCCCCTCGGTCACAGGACCCGAGACGCGCCCGGTGAAGTTGCCGCGCGCGTCCTTCTCCATGGTGGTGGCGATGAAGCCGTCGACGCCCAGCCTATCGGCGGCCGCCTCGGCAATGCTCCAGAACGTGGCAGAGACCAGCAGCGTGACGCAGCCCTCGGCCTTGCGCCGGCGGATGGTCTCAACCGCCTTCGGACGATAGCGAGGAAAAAGCACCTGATCGTGGAACTCGCGCATTATTTGGCGCACCTCGTCGGGGGTATGGTGCTCCAGGCACTCAAAGATGATCTCGCGCGGAGCGGCCTGTCGATGTGGCAGGTGAAGCACGTAACGAATCCCCCACCAGATCAGCTTTAGCGCACTCGACACGGGGACGTAGCCGCGCTTGCGCAGATATGTCGAGAAGAGATACCCCGACTGCCCCTCGATGCAGGTGCCGTCGAAGTCAAACACGGCGAGGCGAACCTTCTGTGCCGAGTCTTCGTCCATGCAGTCCCTCCGAGTGGCTTGGGTCTCAATCGCTTGTAATGCGCTCACACTTTATATTGTGCCACGGGCGGGCACATTCAAACGGATGGGCAGGCAAGCCACGTGCAACGTTCACGTGAAGGAACGGCATCGACGGCGAGGGGACTGGCGCCGACGGCGAGGGCACCGGCTTTGCAGGCACCGGGTAGGCAGCGAGAGGACCAGCGCCGACAGTGAAGGTGCCGGTTTTTGGCATTGCAGGCGCTGGCATCGGCACAAAGAAAAAGGGCCTCGGAAAACCGAGGCCCTTGCAGTGACAATGGCGGGATATGCGGGACTTGAACCCGCGACCTCCGACGTGACAGGCCGGCGCTCTAACCAGCTGAGCTAATACCCCGTGCGTTGGTGCGAGGAACATTATACGCAGAGTTCTTCCGACGTGTCCAGAACTTTTTTGGGCGATTTTCCTAGTCGCAAACGAGGAGGTCGCAAGCTCAACGTCCCGCTGCCGAACCGCAAGTTCGACGGGCTTCCAGCCGTGGATTTCTGAACGCTCAGACTTGGAGACGACCGCCCCTTTGACACCCCGACCTGGCATTAGCACCGGCCGAACGCCCCGACCCGGAGTTTGCCCGGGCTGCCGGTCGCCCCAACCTGGAGATAACCACCCCATTGGCGCCCCGGCTCGGAAATACCCACCCCATTGGCGGCCCGACCTGGAGATGCTAGCGTGCAGGATCCGCCCAGACCCGTCGATAGCCCCGCCCCTTTCGCCCAGACCTGGCGATGCCGGCGCCCACACCTGGAGTTAGCCGACGCCAACCGGGGTGTATCTCCGGATGTGGGCGCCCACATCTGGCAGATTGAGATCTTTATGTCTTTCAGCCTCACAAAGTGCCTGATAGACGACCCGCCCATTTCTAGGGCCTGCCGAGAAGGGCTGGGAAGTCCGGGTCTGGGCACCCATATCTGGAGATTGGCACTCGAAGGGCCCCTGCAAACTCCGGGTCTGGGCGTCCGGGGGCCACCTATCTACAGGTCTGGGCGGCGGACGCCCAGACCTGGCGACGCTAACGTACAGGATCCGCCCAGACCAGGAAATCCCACGGGGTTAGCCTTGGCTAAGTCCGGGTCTGGGCGCCCGGAGCCCGCGCGCAGGGCCGTAGAGGATTACGAGCGGCGTCGTGATGAATCGCGAACCGCGCCCGTGCCGCATGGGCCGGTTTGCCACCGTCCGAAAAGCTATGCATGTGCAACACGAGCGTCACGGAATGGGCATTCACCGTAAGGTTTCACCCGATAAGTGGCCCCTTATCGGGTGAAATGCTATGGCATTTTGCGAATCCGTCGTGCCCCGACCTGGGAATACCACCCCCGTAGCTCGGCTAACTCCAGGTCGGGGCGGGAGCATCGTAGGACCGACGCGGCAAGCAGCCACCATCGCCAGGTCGGAGTGGGGGTATCGCCAGGTCGGAGTGGGGGGTATCGCCGGGCCAGAGCGGGGGTGTCGCCAGGTCGGGACCCAGGGCTGGTGGCCTTCTCCGGATTGGGGCACCCGATCTACTGCAATCTTCCTACTCCGCCACCAGCGTGGCCGTGCTGCCCTCGGGGCTGCCCACGACCTCGATCCTGCGGTCGATGCGCTTCTCGAGCTCCTCGACGTGGCTGATGATGCCCACCAGGCAGTCGCCGGAGGCCAGCTCGGACAGAACGCGCATGACCAGCTCCAGCGACTCGGGATCCAGCGTGCCGAACCCCTCGTCGATGAACACCGTGTCCAGGTGCATGCCACCGGCCTGCTGCTGCGCGTAGTCCGAAAGCCCCAGCGCCAGCGACAGCGACGCCTCGAACGTCTCGCCGCCCGAGAGCGAAGAGACGGGGCGGCGCTTCCCCGTGGCGTAGTCCATCACGTCCAGAGAGAGGCCCTGCTTGCCCGCACCGCCGCCCTCGGAGTTGCGCAGCAGCGTGTAGTGGCCGCTGCTCATGACCGACAGGCGCTTGTTCGCGCAGGTGATGACCTGGTCGAAGTAGAAGCCCAGCACGTAGCGCTCGAACGACACGCGGTTCGTGCCCACGGTGGTGCCTCGCGCGATGCGCGCCACCGAGTTGGCGGCCTCACACGCGCGCTCCAGCGCAGGCAGCTTCTTTGCGCTCTGGGCCATCTGCTCGCGAGTGGTCGCGTTCTTCTCGACCAGAAGGTCGGCATGGCGCTGGGCCTTCTGGGCCTCGGCCAGCTGGGACTGGGCAATCATCAGGCTCTTCCGGGCCTTCTGCGGGTCGGGGTCCGGGCCGTCCTCGGCAACGCCCAGCTGCCGCAGCCGCGCCTGGCGCTCGTCCAAAGTCGAGCTGCACGATGCCACTGCCGCAACGGCCGCGTCGTGGGCCGAGCGGGCCTTGTCCAATGCGGCCTCCAGCTCCCGCCGCTGGGAGCGCGTCTCCTCGACGGCCTCCGACGCCTCTTGTTTCGACGAGAAGTGCAGGGACTCTTGCAGCGCGTCCAGGTGCGCCTGCGCTGCAGCCAGGTCCTGCGCGGCAGCCTGGGCCTCCAGCACGAGTGACTCCTTCTGCTGCTGCAGCTGCTGCAGGGTCTGCTGCGCCTGCTCGACCTCCCTCTGCAGCTGGGCGCGCTCGTCCAGCATCTGCTGCAGGGTCTGTATGCGCGTGCGATGGCGCTGGATCTGCAGCTCAAGGCCCTCGGTCAGCTTATGCAGGCGCGATGCCAGCGCTAGGAGCGCATGCTTGCCGGCACCTTCTGCTGCGGCGGCCTCGGCGCCGACCGCTTCAGTGCCGCCCGCTTCGGCGCCGCCCGCAACCTGCGCACCGTCGGCGGACGTCGCATCCGAGCCGCCGACGCCAGGCTCCAGGTTCAAGGCCACTTCCTCTCCCAGGGCCTGGGCTGCGCCGGCGGCCAGCACCTTCGAGCGCTGCCCCAGCTGGGCGGATATGCTCTCATACCTGCGCTCGCACGCGCGCTGCTGGCGCTCGGCCTCGGCCTGCATCTGGCGGTTCTTCTCCAGCTGGTCCGGGTCCACCTTTACGGTGGCGGCCGGAGCCGGATGCGGGTGCGAGGTGGAGCCGCACACGGGACAGGGCTCGCCGTCGCGCAGCCGAGCCGAGAGGAAGCCCGCGTCGTTTGCCACCAGGGCATCGAAGACCAGGTCAGCGGCCTCGCGCGCACTTTGCGCCGCAGCGCGGGCCTTCAGCGCCACCCGGGCCGCGTCGTCCAGCTGATCGCAGGCTGCTGCCAGCTCCTGGGCCTCGGCCGTCAGTCCGGCGGAGTTCTCGCGGCGCTCCTCCAGCTGACTCAGCTCGGACTTTGCGCGCTCCAGCAGCACCGGCGTCGTACTGGCGGAGTCAATGCGCGCGGCCTTCTGGGCCACGTCGTGCTCCAGCCGGTCGCGGCGTTCCTGGACCTGCTGCTGTTGCGTCTCGGCCTGCGCCTGCCTGTTTTGGGCGTTGCCAGCCTTGCGCTGCCAGGAGTCCAGCTCGTCGTAGCGCTCCAGCGAGCGCGACAGCTGGTCCTCGCGCGCCACGAGCGCGCTGTGACGCTCCTGGTACGCGGCGTCCGCCCGCGTCAGGGACTCCTCCGCCTCCGACTGCGTACGCTGCGCCTGCCCCAGCGCGGAGCGTGCCTGGCGCAGCTGCTCCAGGGCCTGGGCGGCCTCGGTCAGGCGCGACAGCTCTGCCTGCGCCGTATCGAGCGCATCCTTCGCCTGTGACACGCGCTGGTCGGCGTCGCTGCGCCGCGCGCGCTGCGTCTGCAGCAGCGAGTCAGCGGCCTTCAGGCAGTCGTCCGCCGCCAGCGCGGGCTCCGGAGCGGACAGCGCCTTGAACTCGTGCAGTCCGTCCGCGCCCGACAGGTCCAGCCTCTGGACAGCCGCCTGGAACTCGTGGCGCTCGGAATCCAGCTGCGCCTGGGCGTCGCGTGAGCGCTCTGCCAGCACGTCGGCAAAGCGCTGCAGGTCCTGCGTGCCAAAGATCTTCCTCAGGACCTCCTCGCGCATGCCGGGCTCCGCGCACAGAAGGTCGCGAAACGCCCCCTGAGCAATCATGGTAACTTGCCTGAACTGCGGGTACGTCAGTCCCAGCAGATCCCCCACGCACTCGTTTACCTGGTTGGTGTTCGAGGCCAGGACATCGTCGCCGCAGCTGAGCACGGCCGACGCGGCATGTCTGGACAGCGCCGAGGAGCCCGCTGCCCCCTTGCGCTTGCGCGCCAGGTCCTGCTGCGGCTCGCGCTGCACCACGTACTCGCGGCCCGCGTGCTCGAAGGTCAGCGTGACCCGCGTCGACACGTCGGGCGTGGCGAAGTCGCTGCGCAGCGTGCGCACGTCTCGGTCGCCCGACGCGCGGCCAAACAGGGCGTAGGCGATGGCGTCGAACAGCATGGTCTTTCCCGAGCCTGTGTCGCCGTAGATGAGGTACAGGCCATGGTCGCCGAAGCGGCTGAAGTCCAGGTCGACCTCTCCCGCATACGGGCCAAACGCCGTCATCTGTAGTCGCAGTGGCCTCATGCCTTGGCCTCCTCGTCAGTCTGGTCTCCCCGCTGGGCCTTCTCGAATGCGTCCAGCGCCAGCGCCCGCTCGTCGTCCGCCAGCGGACGTCCTGCCTGCTGCTGGAAGAACTCCGCGAACAGCTGGGCCAGGTCCTTCTGCGCCGGCTCCTGGCTGAGCACCTGGTCGGCACCCGCCGCACGCGTGAGGGCGTTGTCGAACACGACCTCCTCCAGGTTGGGCCACACGTTGCGCAGCCTGGAGACCACGTCCATGGCGTCATCGTCCGTGACGACGGCCTGGATGTAGTCCTGTCTGCGCTGGACGTCCTCCTGCTGGCCACGTGCCACGAGCTCCTGCACGCTGCCCTTCTGGCGTCTGAAGTCGTGCAGGGGCTTCACGGGCACCAGCTCGAAGGCGACGTCACCGTCGTCGCTCACGTCCACCAGGCAGTACGACTTGGCGTAGTCGATCTCAGACGCCGACAGCTTCAGGGGGCTGCCTGCGTAGCGCACCGAGTCGCGGCCGATGCGCTGGGGCCGGTGCACGTGTCCCAAGGCCACGTACGAAAAGCCGTCGAAGGCGCGATAGTCCACGTTGTCGAGGGAGCCCAGCGACACCTGCTCGGACTGGCTGCGTTCGGGCGAGCTGCCGCCCGCCGTCACGAACTGGTGGGCCACCAGTACGTTGGGCCCTTCTGAGAAGTCGTCCAGCGAGCGGATGTGGTCGCACACCAGGCGCAGCGCGGCATCGTAGCTGTTGACCGCCGCGACCGCATCCTCGTCCATGCCCAGCCCGCGCGCCCACGAGCGCACCTCGGCGGGCCGCACGAACGGCAGCAGCCAGAAGGTGACGCCGCCGTTGCGCACGTGCGTGACCTCTCCACGCAGCTCTCCCGCAATCACGATGCCCGTGTGGGCGATCAGCGTCGACCCCATGCCCAGGCGTGCGCCCGAGTCGTGGTTGCCGCTGACCACAAACGCCGCTATGCCGGCATCCGCGAGCCTGTTCAGAAACGCATCCCACTGGCGCACGGACGCCTCCGACGGGTTCGGGCTGTCAAAGACGTCGCCCGCAATCACCAACGCATCGGCGCCCTTTTGCTGCACCAGCTCCGTCAGCTGGTCCAGCACCACGTCGAGGTCCTTCTCCAGGGGCATTTGAGCCAAGCGCCGCCCCAAGTGCAAGTCGGCAGTGTGCAAGAAGCGCATGAGCCACCTCCGTATGTCTCCCCCGACGCAACGCGCCCGCAACCTGCGGGAACCCACCGACCGAGGCGGACTCGAGCCGCCATGGTATCGGACGAGGGGAACTCGAGCCGCCAGGGTCCTGGCCGAAACGTGCCACAGGTCGCAGATCGCAGTTCGTTCCGCAGATGTTCCGTGCGTCGGGGCTGCAGTAGATAAACTGTACTCCCCCGACGGGACATCCACCGGCGTCACAGACAAATCGCGTTTCCCCAGCGTATGGCATCTGTTTGCCCAAAGCCACGTTGCGCGGCCTTCTGGCACCATTCGTCACGGACCGTCTACGAGACCTCCTCTGCGCGTGCCACTTCGGCGCGCACCGGCCCTGTGCTCCCATCTGTACGCATCGCCTGCTCATGCACCATTTCGCTGCGCATCACTTCAAAGTCGCTACTTGCGAGTACCCAGACCCGTTGACTCTGCACTTCTTGCCGTTCAGTCAAAGAAGCGTCATCCCATCTACCAGGCATTTTGTGAGAAGGGCAATTTCGGCGAATGCATACTACACGGTTCTGGGTGCTCTTGCCTCGGCTCGCAGCGCTCATCTGCGCAAACCTGTCCGGTGTGGGTACCCGCGGCGGCCAGGTTTGCGCATGCACCATAGGACGCGGCTCGAGGCGGGCGTCTTCCCTGTCGCGGTACCAATCTGACACGGTACCAGCACGCCGCCCTGGGTACGCCCCCTAGGTCAGCACTAAAAGCGGCGCCACCCATGAGGATGGCGCCGCTTGTTGTCAGCCGCTCGTTTTCGACCGCTTGTTGACGACTTCTTCTGCCCCTGGCCTAGTACCCATAGCCGTTCGAGCTGCCATAGGAGCCAGACCCGCCGTTGCCGAACAGGTCACCCAGGCCGGGATAGCTGAACCCGTAGCCATATCCATCGCTGGAGCCGTTGGAGCTGCCCGAGCCATTCGAGCTGCTAGAACTGCTCCGGCTCTTCTCCTCCTGCTGCAGCTCCTCGTCAGAGCCCAACGTCACGCTGACGGTGTTGGTCTGTCCGTCGCGCACGTAGGTCACGTCCACGGTGTCGCCCACGGAGTGTGAGCGCACGGCCAGCGTCAGGTCGTCTGCCGAGGCAACGGTGGTGTCGCCGAACTTCGTGATGATGTCGCCGGCCTGGATGCCCGCGTTCGCGGCAGCTTGGCCGTCGCTGACGGCGGCAACGTAGGCGCCGGAGTCAGTAGACAGGTGGTAGCGCTGGGCCAGCTGCGAGGAAACGGTCTGCGTGGACACGCCCAGGTAGGCATGGGTGATGGGCTCGCCGGCGATGATCTTGTTCGCGATCTCGACCGCGTAGTTGCCGGGAATGGCCAGGCCGATGCCCGAGAAGGACTCGGTCTCGGACGCCAGCAGCGTGTTGATGCCCACAAGCTGGCCCTGGCTGTTCACGAGGGCACCGCCGGAGTTGCCCTGGTTGATGGCAGCGTCGGTCTGGATCAGGTTCGTGTAGATGGTGGTGCCCGTGCTGGAGGTAGTCAGCGTGTTGCGGTACAGGGCGCTGACGATGCCCGTCGAGACGGACTGCTCCAGGCCCAGCGGCGAGCCCACGGTCATGACCCAGTCGCCCACCTGCAGCGACGAGGAATCGCCGACCTCGATGGGGGTCACCTGGGTGTCGCCGAACTCGGCCTTGACGACCGCGATGTCCGAAGACTCGTCCGATCCCACGACCGTGGCATCGTAGGTCTGGTCGTTCAGGGTCACCGTGATGGTGGTGGCACCCTCGACCACGTGGTAGTTCGTAATGATGTCACCGCTGGTGTCCAGGATGACACCGGAGCCCAGGCCGGACTCGGAGGCGGAGGAGACGTTGACCGTCACGACCGAGGGAAGCACCTTGGCCGCCACGGCAGTTGCCAGCGACGTGTCCTCGCCGTCGGCGTTGATGGTGATGTTCTGGCTCGAGCCAGAGGCCGACGAGCCCGACGTGGTGTTTGTCTTCAGCACGCCCGTGCCCACCAGGCAGGCCACCAGTGCCGCGGATACCACTGCGCCGCCCACGACTCCTGCGATGGTGCCCTTACCGACCGCACCCAGGCGATGCTTCGGCTTCTGGTTGTCGGGCGAGCCTCCCTGCTGCGTGTCGTTCTGAGGCCTCTGCATATGCTGCGTAGGCTGCGTCCCGTCGTAGGTATTCGGGCTGGGAGGGGTTTGGTTATTGTTTCCAAATGCCATGATGTCGCCTTTCGCATGTATGACGGCGGAATGAAGCCGCCTACGTACCATGTCCGGCCGCGCGGCGATAACCGCGTCGTCGACCATAAATCTACCCAAGCAGCGCGGTCCATCAAACACCGACCGTGCCGCGTTCCACATCGCTCGAACAAGGTTATTAGGTTTCTGAATATGCAAGAAGCGCACCCCAGCCGCAAGGCAATGGGACACGCTTCGTCACATACCGCAAACGCCCAGCTACGACGCCCAATCGACGCCGCACGCAAGGCTAAAGCTTGAACAGGTACCCGACACCACGCACGGTAATGATGTGGGCTGCCACCTGCGGGCCCACCTTCGAGCGCACACGACGGATGTGCACGTCCACCGTGCGCGTGCCGCCGCAGTACTCGAAGCCCCACACACGGTGCAGCAGGGTCTCACGCGAGTATGCGCGCGAGGGGTGCGTGGCTAGGAAGCTCAGCAGCGAGTACTCCATCAGCGTCAGGTCCACGGGCTCGCCATCGATGTACACCTGGTAGGTGGCCAGGTTGATGGTCATGTTGTCCACCGTAACGATGTCGGCGGGAGCGCTCTCCTCGCCCGGCCACAGCAGGAGTGAGCAGCGGACCTCGAACTCCGCCTCGCCCGCAGTCGACAGGATGAAGTCATTGCGGCCCTGGATGGGCATGCGCAGGTTCGACAGCTTGTCCTCGTCCTGGACGACCAGCACGGGAATGAAGCCGTTCTCGGCCACATAGGAGTCCACCTCGTTCGTGGTGTCCTCGTCCATGCCAGCCGAATCAAAGATGACCAGGTCAAAGTCATGACCAGACGAAATGGCCTGAGAGAACGTGTCGGGCGTTGCCAGGGCAATAGAGACGTCCAGCGCGTGCGACAACTCGCGCATGCGCTCGTGGTGCCTGGAAGTACGAGATATGAGGAGGATGTTCTTGTGGTGCATCCATGCCCTCCTAGTTAAATAAATGCGTAGTATGTGTGACTCTGCGTAAGAATACTAGCACACCAATTGGGACACAGACGCACACAGGGGCCCGCAGTTGTGCGGACCCCTGCGTCAATTTGCAGCTTTTAACTGCGGATTCAGTTGTTCCGATAGGCGGTTATCGCCTCAGGCGGTAACGCCCGATCCACTGGGTCTTGCCCTCCGAACTCAGGGCATGGCCCCCGTCCTAGTCGATGCTGCCCAGGAACTGCGCCGTGCGCGGGTTCTTCGGATGGTCGAAGACCTGCTCGGGCAGGCCCTGCTCCACCACGACGCCATCCTCCATGAACACGCAGCGGTCGGCAACCTCGCGAGCGAAGCCCATCTCGTGCGTGACCACGATCATGGTCATGCCGCTGTTCTCGGCCAGGTTGCGGATGACGTCCAGGACGCCGCGGACCAGCTCGGGGTCCAGGGCACTGGTGGGCTCGTCGAACAGCAGGATGTCGGGATGCATGGCGACGGCGCGGGCTATGGCCACGCGCTGCTGCTGGCCACCGGACAGCTGGGCAGGCTTGAAGTCCGCGCGGTCAGCCAGGCCGACGGCCTCCAGCTGCTTCATGGCCTCGGCCTCGGCCTCCTCCTTTCTCTTCTTCAGCACCTTCGTCTGGCCGATCATGACGTTCTCCTTGGCCGTGAGGTGCGGGAAGAGGTTGAACTGCTGGAACACCATGCCCAGGTTGCGGCGAAGCTTGTTCACGTCGGTCTTTCCGGACCCCGTGATCTCGTGGTCCTCGATCAGGATGTGGCCGGCCGTGGGGGTCTCCAG
>JAQXQO010000058.1 GCA_029101205.1 Coriobacteriales bacterium
CCAGGTAGCGCGTGGCCACGTCGATGGCGCTGGTGAAGCCGAAGGTGATGTCGGTGCCCCACGTGTCGTTGTCTATGGTCTTAGGCAGGCCGATGACGTTCAGGCCCTCCTGCGACAGGCGGTTCGCGGTTTTCAGCGAGCCGTTGCCGCCAAGGACAAACAGGCAGTCCAGCTGCAGCTTGTGGTAGGTCTGCTTCATGGCGGGGACCTTCTGCACGCCGTCGGGGCCGGGGACGTCGATCAGCTTAAACGGGGTGCGGCTGGTGCCCAGGATGGTGCCGCCCTGGGTGAGCACGCCCGAGAAGTCCTCCCAGTGCATCTCGCGGAAGCGCCCGTATATGAGTCCCTGGTAGCCGTCCTGGAAGCCGTATATCTCGACTGGCTCCTTGGAGTTGTTCAGCACGGTCTTCACGATGCCGCGCATGGTGGCGTTCAGGGCCTGGCAGTCTCCGCCGCTGGTAAGCAGTCCGATTCGTAGCATGGGGTCATGACCTTCCTCTGTGGGGCGCGGCAGGTGAGCCGCTCCATCCCTGCTAGTGTGACACAATGGTGGCAGCTATCTGAGCTGCGCCTTCGTTTTTTGCACGAGCGGGGCCCAATCCAGGTCGTGTGCCCGTGCGTGGGGCCGCAAGCCTTCTGCCAGTACATGGTGACCCATAGGTAGGAAGTGCGGGCATTCTGCCGCGAATCTTGTGTAATATTGCCGCAATGTCTGACTGAATCTTTGCACGCGCTTTAACGAGAGCTTATGTTGCGCCTACAATCGCTCCTGGTGTGTTCGTGACCATTCAAACAGCCCGAGCCGGCGACGCCGGCCATAGCGAAGGGTGCACATGAGCAGGGTCAGCAAAAAAGAGGACATGTTCTACCGCATGCTGTCGGAGCAGTCCCAGAAGCTGGTCGAGGCCAGCGACGTGTACGTGGACATCATCCAGAACTACCCGGATTCGGCGGGCAGCATCCCCCAGATGAAGCGCATCGAGACCGAGGCGGACACCTTGGTCCATGACATCCTGGTAAAGCTGTACGAGTCCTTCATTACCCCGTTCGACCGCGAGGACATATATAACCTGACGCAGCACATGGACGACGTCGTGGACAACGAGGAGCACATCGTGCGCAGGCTCAGCCTGTACCACGTGAAGAACATGGCCCCCGAGGCCACCGAGCTGGCCGTGCTGACTCAGCAGGCCACGCAGGAGCTGAAGGTGCTCTTTGACCACCTGCCCTACTTCAAGAAGGACAGTGCGGTCATGGAGCAAGTGCAGAAGGTCCACACCATCGAGGACCGCGGCGACGACGTGTACCACGACGCCATCGGCAGGCTCTACGACGAGAAGGACGCCACGCCCACCCACCTGCTGAAGTGGAATACGCTGTTCAACCGCATGGAGGACACGTTGGACGCATGTAAGGCCGTCTCCTCCATCGTGAGCAACGTGGTGCTAAAGAATGCTTAGCGGCATGCTCATAGGCGTCTTGGTGTGCGCCTTTCTATTCGAGTTCATCAATGGCTTTCACGACACCGCCAACGCCATAGCCACCACGGTCTACACCAGGGCCCTGCCGCCGCGCGTGGCCGTGCTCATGAGCGCGGGCATGAACTTCCTCGGCGCGCTGACGCACGAGGGCGTGGCCATGACCATAGCCCACGGGCTCGTGGACATAAACCTGGACCTCTACGTCATCCTAGCCGCGCTGGTGGGCGCCATCGTGTGGGACCTCTTTACCTGGTGGAGGTCCATTCCGTCCAGCTCCTCTCACGCGCTCATCGGATCTTTGGTGGGTGCCACCATCGTGTACACGCACGGCTTCGACCACGTGCTGTGGACGGGCCTTCTGGACAAGGTGATCATCCCGCTGTTCACGTCGCCCCTCATCGGCTTTGCGCTGGGCTTCGCCCTGATGCGCCTGGTGTTCGAGGTGTTTGCCAACTGGACGCCCCATCACGCCAACGCACTGTTCCACAAGGCGCAGATATGCTCCAGCATGTTCATGGCGTTCAGCCACGGCTCCAACGACGCCCAGAAGACCATGGGCATCATCACCCTGGCCCTGGTGGGCGCGGGCCTTCTGCCCACGGGGTCGGACATCCCCCTGTGGGTAAAGCTGTTCTGCGCCACCACCATGGCGCTGGGCACCTCCATAGGCGGACAGCGCATCATGAAGACCGTGGGCGGCAACGTGACGAAGCTGGAGCCCGTGATGGGCTTCGTCAGCGAGACGTCCTCCGCCGTCGCCATCCAGATCATGACCGCCATCGGAGCGCCCGTCTCGACGACGCAGGTCATCACCACGGCCATCATGGGCTCGGGCAGCGCCAAGGGCATCCGCAAGGTGCACTGGGGCGTGGCCGGCAGCATCGTCCGGGCGTGGTTCGTGACCCTGCCCGCCACCATGGTCCTGGGCGGTGTCGTTGCCGCCGTGCTGGGCAGCGTGGGCCTGTAGCCAGCTGGCGTGGCATCGGGTAATTTCTGAAATATCGTAGCAAGAAGGACATGGCCAGGTGGAGGCGGCCACGGCCTTCTGTCTGCGAAATCCTTGCCGCGCGCGGGGCGTCATCTGGGGGTGGCGCCCCGCGAGCATTTTGCTATGGTGTGGCAGTGAGACCTAAAGCAAAGGGGTATTGATGGACGACCTAGAGGTGACACAGGCGCTCCTGGACTTCATCCAGGGGTGCCCCAGCATGTTCCACACGGTGAGCTCGCTGCGCGAGCGCCTGGACCGGGAGGACTTCACGTACCTGCCCGAGGGCGCGCGCTGGCAGGTGGAGCCCGGCGGCAGCTACTACACGACCAGGAACGGCTCCAGCCTGGTGGCTTTCAAGGTGGGCCAGCAGCTGGACCACTACCACTTCCAGCTGGCGGCGGCGCACACCGACTCGCCCACGTTCAAGGTGAAAGACGTGTCCGAGCTGGAGGGGCCCGGATCGTACCTGCGGCTGAACGTAGAGGGGTACGGCGGCATGCTGGACAGCACCTGGTTCGACCGCCCGCTGTCCGTGGCCGGTAGGGTCTTGGTAAGCGAGGACGGGCGCGTCAGCTCCAGGCTGCTGGACGTGCAGAAGCCGGTCCTGCTGATACCCAGCCTGGCCATCCACTTCAACCGCCAGGCGAACTCCGGCTTTGCGTACAACCACCAGGTGGACCTGTGCCCGCTCTTCTCGGCGGGAACGCTGCAGAAGGGCGACTTCGACCGCATGTTGGCCGACGAGCTGGGAGTGGACGCCGACCAGATCCTGGGCAAGGACCTGTATCTGGTTAACAGGCAAGCTCCCGCCATATGGGGCTGGTCGGATGAGTTTATGAGCACGCCAAAGCTGGACGACCTCCAGTGCGTGTTTGCGGCGACTGAGGCGTTCTTGGCAGCAGACAACCCCCACGACGTCAGCGTCCTGGCCTGCTTCGACAACGAGGAGGTGGGCTCCGGCACGAAGCAGGGCGCCGACTCCACGCTGATGCCCGACGTGCTGTCCCGCCTGAACCAGGCCTTGGGCAAGGACCCGGAGGACCTGCGCTGCGCGGTCGCGAAGTCGTTCATGGTCAGCTGTGACAACGCGCACGCGCAGCACCCGAACCATCCCGAGAAGACCGACCAGGAGAACCTGGCGCACCTGAACGGCGGCATAGTCATAAAGGAGACCGCCAGCCAAAGGTACACCACGGACGCCTTCAGCCGCGCCACGTTCCGCGCGCTGTGCCAGGAGGAGGGCGTGCCCTGCCAGAGCTTTGCCAACCGCAGCGACGAGCGAGGCGGCTCCACCCTGGGCAACATCCTGAACGCGCAGGTCAGCCTGCACGGCGTGGACGTGGGCCTGCCTCAGCTGGCCATGCATTCCGCCTACGAGACGGGCGGCACGCACGACACCGCCCTGGGCATCCGGGCGCTCAGGCGCTTCTATCAGACGGACGTGCTCGTGGACGAGGCCGACTCGGTCTCTTTCGAGTAGTATTTCGATAACTTAAGCAAGCCTGTATACTAGTGATCGCAAGCTTGGCAACGCTGACGCAACAACGAGGAGAAAACGCATCATGGCGAAGCAGAAGCCCAGGCACATGGCACAGAGGGGTACGCGTAGGGAAGCCGTCCCCGCACAGGACGCCTCGTTCGAGGCGTGGCGCGACGATGACCTGCCGCGACACGAGCAGGGCGAGGAACCAACACGGGAAAGCGACGATCAGCTCCATGCGGACGACTCTTTCGTGGACCCGCTGCCGGCGGGGGAGGGCATCCGCACCCCCACCTACTCGCGCCAGCAGCTCGAGAGCGACCGACGTCGTCGCGAAGAGGCGTTGGAGGGCGTGAGGCCGCGCCACCACGGCAGGAAGCTTCTGGCCATCGTGCTGGTGCTGGTGGCCCTGGGCGCAGCCCTGGGCCTTTGCTACCACGTGTGGCTGCAGATTCCCATCACCGTGATCGTGGACGGCAAGCAGGTGCGCACCGACCATCAGGGGACCACGGTGCAGACGCTGTTCGAGCAGACCCAGCCGGACGTGACGGCAGGCAACCTTCTGTCCGTCACGGGCGACGTGCTGACGCAGGGCGGCGGCGACGCCTATGAGGCCACGGTCAACGGCAACGCCGTCAGCCCCAGCGACGCCTCCGGCTACGCCATCAAGGCCAACGACCAGGTCAGCTTCCAGAACGGATCCGACGTGACTGAGAGCTATACGGTGGGCGAGCAGACCACCGTGCAGCCAAAGCTGCGCATGGAGGGCAACGAGGGCGTCATATTCTATGTGAAGCAGTGGGGCAAGCCCACGGTGACCCAGAAGGAGACGGGCGACCAGTCCGGCCAGAGCATCGACGCCGTCGTGAGCCAGGGCCAGGACCTGGTGGTGGAACGGGCAAACGTACACCCCGCCGACGGGCAGAAGCTGGTGGCCCTGACCTTTGATGACGGCCCCAGCGAGTACACGCAGAAGTACCTGGACATCCTGAACCAATACGGGGCAAAGGCCACGTTCTGCGAGCTGGGCCAGCAGATTCAGGAGGACCCCGACGCCTCGAAGGCCGTCGTGGACGCCGGCATGCAGCTGGTCTCCCACACGTGGGACCACCAGCAGCTGACGCGCTGCACGGCAGAGCAGGTGAAGTCCGAGCTGGACCAGTCGTTCCAGGAAATCCAGAGCGTCACCGGGGTCACCACGACTACGCTGCGTCAGCCGTATGGCTCGATGAACGCAAACGTGTGGCTGTACTCTGGCGGCTCCATGAGCGTGGCCGCGTTCTGGACGCACGATTCGGAGGACTGGCGTCGTCCCGGCCCAGACGCCATCGTGGCCAACTGCACGAGCTACTTCCAACCCGGCTCCATCATCCTGATGCACGACGGGGGCGGCAACCGCGACCAGGACGTCGACGCCCTGCCAAAGATCATCCAGGCGTGGCAGGCCCAGGGCTACACGTTCGTCACCCTGTCCGAGCTGCTGGACTCCGACCCCGACATCCCCGACGACATCGCCTCCTGCCAGGCCACCATGCCCAGCGACGCCGTCTGGCCCACCGAGATTGCCTCGGACAGCGCGAACAACGCCATTCCCTAGCAGCCTTGCGCGGTGATGGCCCAGGGCATCGGGTACCATACACACAGATAGACAACCACATGGCGGCGGGGGTTTCCCCGCCGCCTTTCGTCGAGAGGAACGAGCATGCAGCTGAGCGACAGCTTGAGCGACACGGGCCAGCTGGACGAGAGCGATCGCCGTCTGGTGGAGGCGCTGAAGAAGGGCATCGCCCGCGGTACCTACAAGGTGGGCGTCGACGGGGAGCAGCAGGGCGGCGAGGTCCGCTCACCTGACGGTGTCGCCCAGAGGCAGGATGTGCCCGGCCAGGCAGGTCAGGCGTGCCAGGCCAAGCAAGCCGACGACCCCATGGGCGGGGACTTCATGGCTGCTCTGAACGCATATCGTGCCGCGAAGCGCACCGGCGACGCGGATGTCATCGCCCGCGCCGAGAAGCACCTTCACGACGTCACGCGGGCAGAGCTGCAGGCGACGGAAGGCTGCGTGTCCGATGGCACCAAGCCCGTGGACCCAGGCGGCTTCCCGGGCATGGACCCCTCGGGCATGGACCCCTTCTCCGCCCAGGGCGGCTCATGTGCGTTTGGCAGCATGCGCTAGGGCGGCGAGCATTCCCTCGTCTTCCGTCTGTGCTCCTCTCGCCGGCGGCGTGATTTGTACCGCTCGCGGGGAGGGATGTAACGCTCTGAAAACGGAGTTCGTCAATCCTGTTTTTCTTGCACCATGGTTTTCGTATAGTGCCTCGTGCGCAGTATCTGCGCGCCGAACCGAACGAGCATCAAGCCTAGAGGGAGTAGCATGGCGGACGACCAGGACATTTTGACCATGCCCCGCGATCAGATTGCGGAGTTGCAGGTGCAGAAGCTCAAGCGCACGCTTGTGCATTGCTATGAGGACATAGACTTCTACCACAAGTCGTTCGACGAGGCCGGCTTTGACCCCTACGCGTTCAACAGCCTGGACGACCTGCGCAAGGCCCCCTTTGTCACAAAGCAGGACCTGCGCGACGGCTACCCATACCAGATGGTGGGCGTGCCCCGCTCGAAGGTGCGCGAGATCCACATGTCGTCGGGCACCACGGGCGTGGCCACGGTGGCCGCCTACACCCAAAGCGACCTAGACAACTGGGCGGACTGCTTCGCACGCTCCATCGAGTATGCGGACGGCGGTCCCGACGACGTGGCTCAGATAGCCTACGGGTACGGTCTGTTCACCGGCGGCCTGGGCGCCCATTACGGCATGCTGAGGTCGGGCGCCACCGTGATTCCCACCAGCGCCGGCAACACCGAGCGCCAGATTCGGATCTTGCGCCAGATGGGGACCACGATCCTGGCCTGCACGCCCAGCTATGCCATGCACATTGCCGATACCGCCATCGGCATGGGCGTGGACCCCGCCAAGGACTTCCACCTGCGGGCCGGCATCCACGGCGCCGAGGCGTTCAGCGACAACTTCCGCCGCGAGCTGGAGCGAAAGCTGGACTACAAAGTGCTGGACATCTATGGCCTGACCGAGACCGGAGGCCCGGGCCTGGCCGTTGAGTGCCTGGAGCAGGACGGCCTCCACGTGGCTGAGGACCACTTCTACGTCGAGGTCATCGACCCCGCCACGGGCAAGAACCTGCCTGACGGCGAGTGGGGCGAGCTGGTGGTGACGACGCTGGACCGCGAGGCAAGCCCGGTCGTGCGCTACCGCACGCGCGACGTGACGCGCATCCTTCCCGGCAGCTGTGCCTGCGGCAGGACGCACCGGCGCATAGACCGCCTGCACGGCCGCACCGACGACATGCTGATCATCCGCGGCGTCAACGTGTTCCCCAGCCAGATAGAGAACGTGATGAAGGCGTTCGACCAGGTGTCCAGCTGGTACCAGATCGAGCTCACGACGAAGAACTACCTCGACGTCGTCACGCTGAAGGCCGAGGTGAACCCCTCCTTCGACATCGACGATATCGGCCAGATAGAGGGCCTGCAGCGTCGCATCCAGGCTGCGCTGAAGGCGGCCCTTTCCGTGGGCGTCCGCGTGAAGTTAGTGGAGCCGCAGTCCATCCCGCGCAGCACCGGGAAGGCGAAGCGCGTCATAGACCTCAGGAAGGAGTAGCCATGATAGACCAGATAACCGTCTTCTTGGAGAACACCGAGGGCAGGCTGGCCAAGCTGACGAGGGCGATTTCCGACGCCGGGGTAAACATGAAGGCCCTCACCATAGCCGAGAGCACGGACTACGGACTGGTGCGAATCATCGTGGACGACACCGACCGGTGCCTGGAGGCCCTGGCGGCCGCGGACTTCCGCGCCAACCGCACCGAGGTCAGCGCTATAGAGGTGCCCAACCGTCCCGGCGGTCTGGCGGACTTGCTGCAGATTTTGGATGACATGGATCTGAACGTGGAGTACGGCTACTGCTTCAGCGCCACGGACCAGAAGGCCGTCGACGTGTTCAAGATCCAGGGTGACGCCGCGGCCTCCCGTGCCACGTTCCGCATCGAGGAGGCTGGCTTCAGGGTCCTCCGGCAGGGTGACATATAGGGGCGAGTTCGTTACAAGTTTGGCATGGGCTTGTTAACACGCTGATTGCGCGTTGACCGCGCATCGCCAAGGCGGTTTATTTTGACGGGGCACGTGGTGGCGTCCAAGCGTGATGCCACGGCGCTGCCCCGTCGGTTCAACCCGCGTCCAAAGGAGCTTTGCATGGCGTTCCAGATGCCCACCTACCACGCACCAGACTTCACCGACCCCAAGCTGGCACAGGCGCCTGACGCGCAGCTGGCCACGGTGCAGAAGGACGGCGTGGCGCCCGAGGGCTTCCACAGCACCTCCATGTACCCGGAGTACTTCAAGCTCGGCGGCCAGTGGGTCATGGCAGAGGAGAGCCGCATGGACTCCAGCGTGGTCGTGTGCGACGGGCACCTGGAGGTGGTCGAGAACCGCAACCTCAAGGCGGGCCAGCACATCGTGCTTGGGCGCACGGAGGACGGCAGCGAGGGCATCCTGGTGCACACGATCGGCTTCGACCACAGCGAGG
>JAQXQO010000059.1 GCA_029101205.1 Coriobacteriales bacterium
GGGACCTGAGCTGGGCGACGAGCGCGGCGAGGAGGATGAACACCGTGGTGATGCGCTGCTGCCCGTCGATCACAACGCGGGTGTCGCCCTCCCGCTTCGATACGATGCTCCCGAAGAAGTGCTCCCCCATTCCCGTGGTCGCCACGCTCTGGAGGTCGTCGAAGAGCCTCTTGCACTGCTCGATTTTCCAGTCGTAGTTGCGCTGGTAAACGGGTATGACGAATCGGGTCTGCTTGCCCTCGATTATGTATGTGAGGTACTCGTCCTCGCCGCGCACGAATCCTCCTTCTTCGCCTTCTTGGATGTAGGCATCCAGACGCCTAGACGATATGTAGAGCGATCGGGATCTCTATGTAAAGCAGTGGCCATCGAGTGGCAGCGTGGGTTAGGCTCGGTCCTGAAGGAGTCCGGCTTACCACATTCTCAGGAGGTCCCGGCCGTGTTGTACTCTACCAGCATCGGCCTTGACGTGCACGCCCGTTCCATCAGCGCCGCGGCGTTCGTCTTCGAGACGGGCGAGGTCGTGCAACGCACTTTCGGCTACGACCCCGACGCGGTCACCGCCTGGAAGCTTCTAGATTGCCATTAACACCCCCTGGCATACAGGAAAAGCCTGGCCCTTGCAGCCTAGCGAGAACGGTACGGATAAGCGGTACCACCCCCAAACCGAAAGACTGGCTTCACTAAACACAGAAATACCCGGGCGGTCGCCCCTCCCGGCCGCCACGGCCGCAGCCAAGCCCCCCGCCGTCAGGAACATCTGGCGACGGGGGGGAGGGAGAAGAGCGCTTCAGCTCCCATCCCTACAACTTGGGAACAGCGTAAGTTTGGCGACCTTTACCGTCCGACATCGGAAAAGAACGACCTGACCTTTGGGCGGGACCGCATTATTTCCATGGCGAACATGCACTTCAGCACGGAGGTATACGTAACGGACGACGACTACCTTCGGACGTACAACGTCATGAGGCTTGGAGACATCGCGTTTGAAGGGCATTCAAACAAGGAGTTCGCCCATGGTCGATTCGTTGAGAATGACCTGGCAGATGGTATAGTCTCGCATATTTTCATAGTGCTCCGGCCCAGAGTTCCCTATGATCTTAAGTACTGGCGGTATGCGATCAATAATGAACGGCTGATGCGCGATGTCCTGACAAGATCGACTAAGGCATCGACTATGATGCACGATCTTGTTATTGAGGACTTTCTACAAGAGAGAATTCTCGTCCCATCTCTTCAAGAGCAACGGGCTGTTGGGGCGCTATTTGATTGCCTCGACAGCCTTATCACCCTTCATCAGCGTAAGCAGGGAATGTCTGGCATCCGAAACGGAGCTTGGAATGGCATGACGAAACCGCTGGCTTTAAGAACTCCTGAGACGGCAAGTAGCCCATTCCATACACCCACGGTCGCCGGGATAGATGAGGCGGATGAAGCGGACGCGGCGGCCAAGGAAGTAGTATCGTCCGAACGTCATTTCGCTCTGCGGGGGGGATGCCCCGCGCCCCTTGGGGGGTGACCGACTTGAGCCGTGACGCCATGACGAGACACTCGCACGTCCGCGTCTCCGACAGGGAGCTCGAGGTCCTGGATCGGGGCACCACCGAGATGGCTCTCCAGGAGCGAGGTGGTGAGACTCCTGGTCCACTGCCTCACAGACGGCGGGACGCGCCTGGGGGCAGACACAGTCGCCTTCGACTACGAGACCTCTCACGGCATCGTGCGCAACCTGCGCTCCATAGGGACGCCCTACAACCAGTCCGTGGCAGCGCTCAACACGATCGATAAGGTCGCCCGCGAGTCTTGAAACAAAGTATGACAGGACCGCTCGTCACGGCCCTGCCTGCATGCAAACCCCGAAGTTTCTATCTCACTCTATCCTGCTCAAACGACTCCTTGTCGAACACCGCCGTGCGCCCGGCAGAGCTCAAGATGCATCGCGACGCTCAAGAAGTCCGAGTTCATCGACGCCAAGGCCGTAAGTTCGATCCTAGGGCACGCGAGCGCTACCATGACGCACGATATCTATACGAGCGTAGGCGGCTGCAGAGACCATCGAAGAGGTGATGGAGCGCAGGCTCTCGCTCCAGGAGATGGGGAGGCTCGCATGAGCGCACCTTTCTCGACCTATCGGCTTTGCTGTATTGTTTATCACAAATATCTCCAGAAAACTCTTGTAGGTGCATCATGCCTGCCATCATGCCAGTGTCGACCCTGCGCAGCTACACCGAGGTCCTCGAGGGCGTCCGCCCCGGGTCGCCGGTCTTCCTCACCAAGAAAACGGGCACGGCCGCTACGCTATCCTCGACATGGACGACTACGACCGCCTGGTCGCGGAGCAGGCACTCTTCTCCGAGCTGCAGCGCGGACACATGTCAGGCGAGTCAGAGGGCTGGGTGGCGGCCTCCGACGTGAGGGCAAGGTTCTCCGGAGGGTCGTCCGATGCCGGCTGAGGTGTTTTGGTCGCCCGTAGCTGTGGACGACCTCGATGCCATCCGGAAGTGGATAGCCGACGAGAACGACGAGCCCACCGCGGCTGATAAGACCATCACGGCCATACTCGACCGCGTGGACGACGTCGCAGCTTTCCCACTTGCTACGACACCGCTTGGCTCACAAGTTTCTGCATCAAGTCGAACTGGCGCTTCGTGGAGGAGAGAGGTTACCTCGTCTTCATCCGCGTGGAGAGGGACCGTGTGCACGTCGATCGTGTGCTCAGCGGAAAGAGCGACTTCCTCCGCAAGCTCTTCGGCCTGGATGATGGAACGACCTTCTACGCATGATGGTGCAGCCTGGCGCCACGGGGTGCGATCGAGCAGTCTTCATGGCGCGCATGAGGCTCCAGGACCGCGACAGGCTGGGGCTCATTCGCATGACACATGCCAGATATCGGACCACATTATGCACAACCGCGTCAGGCCAGACAAAGACGCCGCGCCCGATCTGTCAGCAGCGGGTTATGTGGCTTCAAGGCACAGACTTTCATGCAGGCCCATCAGGTCAGCTGCCGCTTGTCGATTCGCGTTTGCTGCAAGAAAAGGCCAGAGACTTAAGCCTCTGGCCTGCAGTTTCGCGGTACTACAAGTTGAAGACGAGATTTGGTTGACCGCTGGTTCTGAGTGGGAATAGTGCATTTGGATGTCAAAACCCGAGAGTGCTTTATGTGGCGGGGACGCACGAGCGCCTCCGCCTGATTTTTTTGCCTTCCGGATCCGGCGCGGCCGACGCCTCCCGGAATCGTCTCGTGCCGACTTCGGAGCATGCGCGCGATGCTCCTGCCAGGGCGACCGATCCGACCACCATCCAAAGCGGGTCCGAACGAGGCACCCGGGCGACGGACTCCACGATTAGCGGGGTGCCCACTCCGGCGCCGCATTCCTGACATTTGCACGGAGAATCCCCGCAACGCATTGCCATCAGTCTCTCCCATCCGTCACAGCATGGCTGCCGAATCAAGCGGACGCGAGGACTGGAGGAAATGCCATGAGGTGGATCTACGACGCTT
>JAQXQO010000060.1 GCA_029101205.1 Coriobacteriales bacterium
GCCCATCATGGCCGTACCGGCGCCCTTCATGATGGTGCACACGTCGGCGAAGTCCAGGTTGATCAGGCCGGGGACCGTGATGAGGTCCGTGATGCCCTGCGTGCCCTGGCACAGCACGTCGTCGGCCATGCGGAAGGCCTCAAGCATGGTGGTCTTCTTCTCGGAGAGGTCCAGCAAGCGGTCGTTCGGGATGACGATTAGGGTGTCGACGTTCTCGGAGAGGTTCTTGATGCCCTCGGAGGCGTTGATTGCGCGCTTGCGGCCCTCGAAGGTGAAGGGCTTGGTGACGACGCCAACGGTCAGGGCGCCCACGTCGTTCTTTGCGATGTCGGCGACCACGGGTGCAGCACCGGTGCCGGTGCCGCCGCCCTCGCCGGCGGTGATGAAGACCATGTCGGAGCCGGCGATGGCAGCCTTGATTTCGTCGCGGGAGTCCTCGGCGGACTCTGCGCCGACCTCAGGGACCGCGCCGGCACCGAGACCCTTGGTGATGTCGGTGCCGATGTGAACCTTGATGTCGGCATCGGACAGGGCCAGCGCCTGGGCATCGGTGTTCACGGCGACGAACTCGACGCCGCGAATGCCCTCCTCGATCATGCGGTTAACGGCGTTGGTGCCGCCGCCGCCCACGCCAACGACCTTGATGACTGCCAGGTAGTTGCTGGGGATTTCGGTATCGTTCATGTTTTCCTCCTTGCGTGGCGACGGTCGTTTGCGTGCGCCCTGGTGGTTTTGTTGCGTTCCGAGTGCGTTGCTAGTGCGTGTGTGCTGCGATGGTGGTGCGTTTGTGGTTCGTTTGCTGTCTGGTGGTGCTGCGTGCTGCTGCAATTAGGAGAGGTACCGGAGATCGAAGGCCCTGCTTGGAACCCTCAACCTCAAGTTGACCTCAATGCCTCTCGCAAAGCGCCGTATATTCGCACATCCGGATAATCCGCGTCAATAATTGTGACGAAATCATGGAGTGCCCAGGTAAATGGCGTAAATATGTCCGCAATATTCCTTAGGCTCAACCTCAGCTTTAGGGTATTGTTCTTCCCGAAAATCACGGGGTTGAACCTACTTGAGGGTTAGTGTTCTCACGTGGGGACGATATTTCCGACGCGACAGCCCCTCTGTCCAACGAGCTCTGTATCAGAGGCTGCGTTCGACGGTTTTCGCCTCAGGGCATACGACTCACGATTTCGGGCCCGGCGTGGCATGACCGAGCTGCCATCTGAACGCCTTACGCGAGCCACGCCCCAAGGAATGCGACATCGAGGCAGCACGCCCTTCTCCCCTATGGTCATGAAGAACGTGGGCATAAAGAACGCGGCCCCGCTGATGGCGAAGGCCGCGTTTGCGTAGCGTATGCAAGCGATGCGCAAGGTTGCTAGTCGGTGGCAGTGGAGCTGGACGAGCCGCTGCTGGACGTGGAGCCAGACGAACTCCCGGAGCTCGAACTGCCCGAACTCGAACCCGAGCTCGAGTTCGGGCTGGTACCGCCGGAGCTGGAACCCGAAGAGCTGCCCGACCCGCTGCTGCCGGAACCCGACGATGACCCCGAGTCGCTGGACGAGTCGGAGCTGCCGGAGTCGCTGGAGCTGACTTCTCCGTCCACGTCGGCTACCTGGTCCGTGAACTGCGTGCCGTTCTCGGTCGAGGTGCCGTTGGCACCGGTGCCCGAAGTCAGGTTCTCGTTCGAGTCCGAGCTCAGGCCGCGATACGACGGCTTGCTGGGCACGCGCACGTTCAGGTAGGTAATCTGCCCCGCGTACTCCTGCAGCACCTGCTTGATGACCGTCTCCTTCGAGTCAATGTTCGATGCGGCACCCAGGGAAACCTGCACGCCGCTGGACAGCACGCAGGAGACGCTGTTCGTCTCGGGGGCCGAGTAGCACACGATCTGCGACTTCATGTCGTCCGAGAACTGCTGCTGGAACGCCACGACGGTCAGGATCTCGTCGTCGGTGCAGGCCGAGCCCGCCACGGGCGAGACGGACGACGGCACGTCGGTGATGACGACGGAGCCCGTCTGAGAGGCCAGGCTCATGGCGGCGTCCGTGACGGACTGGTCGCCCGACACCTCGATGCGCTTGGGCTCTATCCAGATGTTGTCGGGACCCAGGTACCAGGCAAGGTTTCCCGTGCCCATGACCACCAGGTACGCCGGCTGGCGCTCGGTGACGGTGATCTTCAGCTTGTCGGGGAACTCGCGCGTGATGTTGGCCGAGAGAATCCAGGGGTTGCGCTCGAGGTTCTTCTGTATGGCGTCGGTGTCCACGTTCAGAAGCGTGGAGCCGTCCTGCACGTTGGCCAGGCGCACTATGCTGTCGGCCGTCACGTGGGCTGAGTCGTCTGCGTCCACCTCGGTGATGGTGAATGCGGACGTGTGCGACAGCAGCGTGATCGCCACGAGGAAGGCCACCAGCAGGACCAGCAGCACGCCCACCACGATGATGACGACCTTCAGCGCCTTTCCGGTGTTGACGTCCCGGCGGCGGTCCTTCTGGCCCAGGGCCTGCTTGTCGACCGTCAGCGTGCCCGTCCCGCGGATGCCGCCCTTGGGAAGTCCCCTTCCCTGCAGCTTTCCGGAGACCTCGTCCACCTTTGCGCCCACGACGCCCCTGCGGCCGGTACGCGTGGTGGGCTTCACCTTGGGAATGCGCCCGGTGGCCCCAGCCCTACCCGCGGCCCCGGTGCGCCCCGTTGCGCTGGCGCGGCCGGTGTTGGCGGGACGGCCGGCATTCCCGGTGCGCTTGGACGTGCCGGGACGACCCGCCGTGGCCCCGGCCCTACCCGCAGCAGCCTTCCCTGGCGTGCCAGAGGGCTTCTGGCGGCTCGTGGAATCGCCAGCGGGCCTCGATGCCTGGACGTCCCTTGAGTGGTTCAAGAAGGACGGCGTGCGGCCCGTGGAGCCCGCTGCGGTGCTGGCAGATGGCCTCTGGGCGGCAGACCCGCCCACTGAGCCGGCCTGCCCCTTGGGGCCGGAGCCGCTGGGCTGGCGGCCGCCCCTCTGGTCGTCGCGCTTGCCGCCGACATTGGCCTGGCTCATGTGTCCGTCCTTCCTCGCTGGCCTCGGCAGAGGCCATGCCCCGGCATCTACCGAGGCACTATGGGAAGCTTGCCTTGGGTCATTTGGCTTCCCCCTACGCACAAGGCAGGGCCCCCTGCACCCCAGGGGGTCCTGCCCATGAATCCCGCTACGCTGCCACGACGCCCGGAACTACTCGTTCGCAGGCTGCTGGTCGCGCTCCTGCATGGCCTCGATGAACGCGGGGCCCATGGCGGTGACGTCGCCGGCGCCCTGGGTGATTACCAGGTCGCCGGGGCGCACGATCTGGCACAGGCGCTCGACAAGATCCTTGCGGTTGGGGATGTACTCGACGTCGTCCACCGAGCCGGCGGACTTGACCTCGTTCGCGATGGTCTTCCCGGAGATGCCGGGAATCGGCATCTCGCCCGCGGAGAACACGTCCATAACCAGCAGCACGTCGGCGTTGTTGAATGCGGTGCCAAACATGTGCTGCAGGGCCTGCGTCCTGGAGTAGCGATGGGGCTGGAACACGCAGATGATGCGCTTGAACTCCAGGTCCTTCGCCGCGCCCAGGGTGGCAGCTATCTCGGTGGGGTGATGGCCGTAGTCGTCGACCACGGTGACGCCGTCCACGTCGCCCACGTGCGTGAAGCGCCTGCGGGTGCCCTTGAACTCGGACAGGGCCTCCGCGGCCTTCTGCACGTCCTGGCCCAGCACGTCGGCGACGGCGATGGACGCGGTGGCGTTCAGCACGTTGTGGCGGCCGGGGTTGGAGTGGATGGTGACGTCGACCTTCTGGCCGGAGGGCGTCTGCACGTGCAGGTGCGTGGCCAGGCCGTGGTGCGTGTCATCTTCGGTGCACACGTAGTCGTTCGAGGGGTCAAAGCCGTACGTGACCACCTTGCGGCCCGTGGAGCGAGCCAGCTCTGCGTAGTGGGGCACGTCGCCCATGACCACAACGGTGCCATCCGGTCCAACCAGGCCCATGAACTTGCAGAAGGTCTTCTCGATGTTCTCGAGGGTGCCGTAGTGGTCCAGGTGGTCGGCCTCGATGTTGGTGATGACCGCCACATGCGGGTTCAGGTACAGGAACGAGCCGTCGGACTCGTCGGCCTCGCACACGAAGTAGCCGCCGTTGCCGTTGCGACCGTTCGTGCCGTAGCCCTCGACGACGGCGCCGATGAGGAAGGACGGGTCCAGGCCCAGCTTGTCCAGCATGGTGGCAATCATGGAGCTGGTGGTGGACTTGCCGTGCGTGCCGGCGACGGCCACCGTGAGCGCCCCCTCGCCCAGCGCCGCCAGCATCTTTGCGCGGGGCCACACGGGGATGCCCAGCTCGCGCGCACGCACGAGCTCGGGGTTGGTCTCGGGGATGGCCGTCGAGATGACCACGACGTCGGGGGCGGCATCGTCGATGTTCTTTGCCTCGTGGCCCACGTGAACCGGGATGCCTGCCTTCTCGAGCTCGCGGACGTAGCGGCTCTCCTTCAGGTCGGAGCCGGTGACCTTGCAGCCGCGCTCGTGCAGCACGAGCGCTATGCCGCTCATGCCTGCACCGCCGATGCCGATGAAGTGGGCACTGTGGAAGCTCTGGTTCGTCTGGGTATCGCTCATGGAATCCTCCTTCAGAGGTTACGTTGCATTGGGTGCGCCGCGCGCGGGCGGCGCTCAGGCGGACGGGGCTACACCCTGACCGCGGCCTGCTCCACCTGGTCGGCAAGCGCGCTGGCCGCTCGGTCCTGTCCCAGGCCCTTGGCAGCGGCGCGCATGCTCTGGCGCTCGTCGGGGCTGTCCACCAGCTCCAGGAGCTGCCTGGCGAAGTCCGGGCCGTCCAGCTGGTCGTCCTTCACCAGGCGGGCTGCACCCGCGTCCACCAGGTAGTGGGCGTTCGTGGTCTGGTGGTCTGCCGTCGCAAACGGATAGGGCACCAGGATGGAGGGCACGGCCAGCGCCGCGATCTCGGCGATGGACGATGCGCCCGCACGCGAGAGCACCAGGTCAGCCGCGGCAAGGGCCTCGCCCATGTTGTCGATGTAGGGGCGCACCTGCCAGCGCTTGGCCTCCTGGTCGCTCAGCTGCAGCGAGGAAGCGACCTCGTCGTAGAGCTCCTTGCCCGTGGAGTGCACCACGTACAGGTTCGGCCGTTCGAGCAGCTGGTCCTTCAGCGCCACGATTGCCTGGTTCACGTGCTGGGCGCCCAGGCTGCCTCCGAACACCAGAAGCAGCGTCGCATCCTCGGGAACGCCGAACGCCTGGCGACCGGCGTCATGCGAGGCGTGGACCACGCTCTGGCGCACGGGGTTGCCCGTGACGACGATGTTGGTCTGCGGACCGACGTGCTCCTTGAACGCGTTGCACGCCACCGGCAGCGAGACGCACACCGTCGTGGCCTTCCCCGCGGAGGTCTTGTTTGCCAGGCCGGGGACGGAGTTCTGCTCGTGGATGACGATGGGCACGTCGTTCTTGTGGCACCACGACATCAGGGGCATCTCGACGTAGGCGCCAAAGCCCACGGAGACGTCGGGCTTGCCGCTCTGCTGGAAGTCGGCAGCCAGCGTGCTCTCGGCTTTGTGCATACGCCACAGGGCCGAGAAGAGCGTCCACGGACGCGAGCGGTCGAATCCGGTGACGCGTATGGGCTTGAAGTCGAAGCCCGCCTGGGGCACCAGCGTGCCCTCCAGCTTTTGCGTCTGGCCATAGAACGTAACGTGGTCGCCCCTCCGGGTGAGCTCCTCGGCAAGTGCGAGCGCTGGGTTGATGTGTCCCGCCGTACCGCCGGCAGCTATGGCCACCTCTAGCTTCTGAGTCACGCTAGCTCCTTCTGCCCCGCGGCCGCCCGTCGCGGTCGCGCGTATCGTCGTACTTTCTAAGTCTATCCGCTGGGTCTGCGTCGAGGTCTATCCTATCCCAACCTCCACGTTGCCTACCCCTTTGGTACGCGTCCGACCTGCCGCGCTGCCTTGAGGCGTCCGAGCCCGCCAGGCGCAGCGTCCTGGGCCGCGTCTCGCTCGGGCGCCCAACCCCCTCGTCGGCACGCTCGTCCCGTCTGTCGTACGCTCGGGCGCGCGAGCGGCCGTTGCCGTAGGAGCTGTCGTCGTAGGCTCCCCCACCCCGGCGTCCATACGAGCCACCGGCGAGGTTCGTCCTTCTCCACGAACGCGGCGTAGGGTTGCCCGCGCGCGACAGGCCCTCGTCGTAGCGGTCCTGCGCATGGGCTCGCCATGCGGCGTCGTCCTCGTCGGTGACCTCGCGCAGCATGCTGCGCCTGCGATCGTAGACCGTCTGGGGCAGGTGCGAGTGCACGGACACCGACCACATGAGCCCCACCATGATCAGGCACGCCATGATGGAAGATCCACCGTACGAGACGAACGGAACGGGCTTGCCCGACAGGGGGAACAACCCCAGCACGCCGCACACGTTCAGCAGGAACTGGATGGCAAACATGGTCGCGCAGCCAAAGGCTATGAGCTTCCCCTCAAGGTCGGGCGCCTGCTCGGCGATGCGGTAGCCCGCCCACAGCAGAAGCGCAATGGCCGCGACGACGGCCACCGTACCCACGAAGCCCAGCTCCTCGCCGATGACGGCAAAGATGAAGTCGTTGTACGCCATGGGCAGGTAGTTGTACTTCTGCTTCGACATGCCCACGCCCACGCCGAAAAGCCCTCCCGAGCCGAAGGCATAGAAGCCCTGCACCAGCTGGTAGCCGGTGTTGCTGGCGTCCAGGAACGGGTCGAACATGGTCATGATGCGCGCACGCGAGTATGAGTCGTGCATGGAGTATGCCGCGGCAACGATGCCTCCCAGGGCAAAGACAACGCCCACGGCGATTGAGGGCAGGCCCGAGAAGTACGCCATCAGCAGCAGGGTAAGCGCGATGATGCCCGTGGTGCCCTTGTCGGGCTGCAAAACTATGAGCACGAGCAGGAGGCCCAGGAACGCGCAGACGCGCAGCCAGAACCCCCCGTCGCTGAGCTCGTGGTCTTGGTAGTAGCGCGAGAGGTACCACGCTCCCATCAGCACGGCCACGGGCTTGGCGAACTCCGAGGGCTGTATCGTGACGGGACCCACCGCGACCCAACGCGAGGCGCCGTAGGCGTCCTGTCCGGCGATGGTGGTATGCACCGCCACCAGCAGCAGCATCATGACGCCCCATGCCACATAGAGCCTTCTGCCCATGAGCTTGTGGTAGTCGACGAACCGCAGGGCCACGGCCACGGCAACCCCGATGGCGGCAAAGAGGGCCTGCCGCTTTAGGTAGAATGCCGCGTCCTCCATCTGGTAGAGCGCCGTGATTGAAGAGGACGAGTAGATCATGACCAGGCCGAAGACCGTCAGGCCAAACGCGGTTATCAAAAGGAGGAGCCGCGGCGCCATGATGCGCGCGGGCTCCCCGAATATGGTGCGTTGTGCCTTGGACGTTCGGTCGACCGTGCGTGCGGCCGCGCGCATCTAGAGCACCTCGGCGCCGATGCGATGGGCCACCAGCTCCTTGAAGATGTGGCCTCGCTCCTCGTAGCCCTTGAACTCGTCGAACGACGAGCACGCGGGAGACAGCAGCACCGTGTCGCCGGGCTGCGCCAGCGACATGCCCTTCTCGAGCGCCTGCTTCATGTGGGGAACGGTGCACACCGTGAGTCCCATATCGGCGCCGGCGTCGCTCATGGCCTTCGCCAGGCGCGGACCGGCCTCGCCGTAGCAGACCGCCGCCTTGCAGCGCGCCGCCACCGAGTGTGCCAGCGGCGCCAGGTCGGTGCCCTTGTCGTGGCCTCCCAGCAGCACGATAATGTGCCCGGGCACGAAGGCCGTCAGGGCCTTCTGGACCGCGTCCGTGTTCGTGGCCTTCGAGTCGTTCACGAAGTGGACGCCGTTCAGCTCGCCGCAGGGCTCGATGCGGTGCTCCAGGGCGTGGAACGCCAGGAGCCCATGACAGACGGCCGCGGGCGACACGCCCAGCTCCAGCGCGATGGCGGCAGCGGCCAGGGCGTTCTCGCAGTTGTGCTCGCCCTTTATGGGAAGGTTCTCCACGGCCACGAGGTCGTGTTCGCCGTCCTCGAGGCGCACCACGAGCCTGCCCTCGCGCACGAAGGCCGCCAAGGGCGTCTGGGGGTCACCGTGCACGTTGATGTGGCACACGCGCAGCTGACGGTCCTCGAGCCTGCCGATGATGTCGCGGCACCACTGGTCCTCGTCAGAGACGACGGCCAGGTCGGTCACGTCCAGGTTGGCAAAGATGCGCTCCTTGGCCGCGGCGTAGTTCTCCAGGGTCTTGTGCCACTCCACGTGGTCGGGCGTGACGTTCAGCAGGCAAGCCACGCGCGGGTGCAGGTAGCGCGAGGTCGCCAGCTGGAAGCTGGAGAGCTCTGCCACGAACCACTCGCCCTTGGGGCGCTGGACCAGCCTGCTGGTGGGAACGACGCCGATGTTGCCCACGTACTCGCTGGACAGGCCGCCTGCCTGCAGCAGCTGGTTAGTCAGCGTGGTCGTGGTGGTCTTGCCGTTGGTGCCGGTGATGCCAACCCAGCGCTGCGGGCTCTGGCGCCAGGCGAACTCGGGCTCGCCGATGACCTCGGTGGCGTGCTCGCTGGCCGAGCGATAGAAGTCGGAGAACTCGGAGATGCCGGGCGAGGCGATGCAGAGGTCGAAGTGGCCGCTCAGCTCCTCGGTGCCCAGCACCACGTTCACGCCCGCCTCGCGCAGACTCTGAGAGACCTGGCCCTCGGCCGAGCGCGCGCCGCCGTACAGGGTGATGGCACTGACTAGATCGCCCAGACCCAGGAGGTAGTTGACCACGGCGACGCCGGTCTTTCCCATGCCCAGAACGCAAACGTTGCCCAACGGCATGCCGACGCTTGCGCCCTTGTACGTGACGCCGTCAGAGTCCGTGTAGTCCATTGAGGACCTCCTAGTCTAGAGGGTGAGGAACAGGGCGAAGCCCAGGGTGGCAAAGGCGGCGGACACCAGCCAGAACCGCACGACCACCTTCTGCTCGGGCCAGCCCTTCTTTTCGAAGTGGTGATGGATGGGCGCCATCAGGAACACGCGCCTGCCCGTGGCCTTGTAGTGTGCCACCTGGATGATGTCGGACACCGCCTCGGCGATGAACAGGCCGCCCATCACGAGTGACGTCGCCTCGGTCTTGGTCAGGATGGCCAGGGCGGCGAAGGCCGCGCCCAGCGCCAGGGAGCCCGTGTCGCCCATAAAGATGGCTGCCGGGTTGCAGTTGAACCACAGGAAGCCGCCGCAGGCGCCCACGATGGCGGCCGCAAAGACCGCCAGGCCGGGGTCGCCCACCGCCAGGCACACCGACACCATGGCCAGCATGACGCCCAGCACGGTGCCGCCCGCCAGGCCGTCCAGGCCGTCGGTCAGGTTCACCGCGTTCGACAGACCCGCCATCAGCAGGAACACGAACAGCACATACAGCCAGGGGATGCGGAAGCCTCCGATGGTGGTGGTCAGCACGCCCAGGTCGATGGCGATGCCACCCGACAGGCGCACAACCGGCGCGATGCCCACCCAGTTGACAGCGGCCAGGCAGAAGACCACGGACACCGCTATGAGGCAAGCCATCTTCTGGCCGGGCGTAAGGCCCAAAGACTCGCCGTGGGTGACGGACTCCAGGTCGTCGGTGGCACCGATGAGGCAGGTCACGATGGTTGCTATGACCGCGCAGATGACCGACGGCGTGCCGGGGGCCAGCACCAAGGACGTCACGACCACCGCGGCTATCATGACGGCGCCGCCCATCATGGGCGTGCCCTCCTTGCCGGAGTGGGTGTGGGGCCCGTCCTCATGCACATGGGCGCCCACCTTCTCCTTCTTCATGAAGCGGATAAAGAAGGGCATGGCCACCAGCGTGATGGCCGCGGAAAGCACGACGGCCCAGAACACGGCCGGCGTGGGAACTAGGTTGAGTGCGGCTGTCATCGGTCGAGTACCCCCTTAGAGAAGCGATCCAGCCCGGCTGCGCGCGAGGCCTTTGCAAGCACGAGGTCGTCAGGCTCCAGGATGGGGGCTATGACGTCCAGCGCACGCTCGACGGAGTCGAACACCTCCAGGTGATCCTCCGAGAAGCCCATGGTCAGGGCGGCGTCGGCCATCGTACGTGCGTCCTCGCCGCCTATGAGCACCAGCAGGTCCAGCGGCTTTGCCGCGGCGTAGGCGCCCATGAGGCCGTGCAGGAAGTGGGCCTGGTCGCCCAGCTCGCCCACTTCGCCCAGTACCGCGATGCGCCTGCCGTCACATCGCATGGAGCACAGCACGTCCAGAGCGGCGGCAACCGAGCTGGGGCTGGCGTTGTACGTGTCATCGATGACGCGCGGGGTACCCGGGTTTTGCAGCACCTCCAGGCGCATGTGCGTGGCCTGCATGTGCGCTATGGCCTGGGCTGCCTGCCGACGGTCGACGCCCATGCGCCAGATGGCGCCCATGGCCGTCAGGAAGTCCGACACCATGTGGCGCCCGGGCACGGGCAGGCTGGCGGGGAAGCTGAGGCCGTCGTCGAAGTGTGCCTGGAAGCTGGGCATACCGTCCTGGTCCAGCTGGATGCCGTCGGCACTGACCGCGTCAGCCAGACGTGAGCCCACCAACAGCACGTCCACGCCAGCAGGGACGCAGTACTCGTCGCGAATCAGCGGCGTGAAGTCGTCCTCGCCCGTCAGCACCAGGCAGGGCTTCTGGCCCTCGGGCGACGCCGTCAGGCCCGCCACGATCTCGGCCTTGGCGCGGGCGATGTTCTCGCGAGAGCCCAGGTTGCCGATGTGGCTGGTGCCGATGTTCGTGATGACCGCCACGTTGGGGCGCACGGCGTGCGTCAGCCGCGTCATCTCGCCGGCGTGGTTCATGCCCATCTCGACCACCAGATAGTCGGCGTCGGCGGGTGCGGAGAGCAGGGTCAGCGGCACGCCCAGCAGGTTGTTGAAGTTGCCCTTCGTGGCATGCACCTTGCCCGCGGTGGCCAGGCCGCACGCCAGCATGTCCTTCGTCGTGGTTTTCCCCACCGAGCCGGCCACGCCCACGACGTGCCAGCCGGGGTTGCGGCGGCGCCACTCGCCCGCCAGGCGCAGCATGAACTCCGTGCCGTCGTCGTCTGCCGCTCGCAGGATGGCGGCGCCGCACTCGTCAGCCGCCTTCAGGGCGTCAGCTGTCGGATCCTCGGTCACCACGACCGCGCCCGCGCCATCCCTGATGGCCTTTGCGGCGAACTTGTTGCCGTCGACCTTCTGCCCGGCGAAGGCGACGAACACGCCGCCCGCGGGCACCTTCCTCGAGTCGATGTCGACGCCCGACAGCCGAGCCGCAGGGTCGCCGCACACCATCTGGGCGCCCGTGACCGACGCGACGTCGGCGACGCTCATGTCCATCATCAGTTATTCCTCCCCCTCCGTGCGCCGCTACTGGGCGGAGACGCCCAGCTCGCGCAGAGCCTCACCCATAATAGCCGAGAAGGTCGGCGCCGCAGAGTACGTAGACAAATACGGCGTGTTGTGAAGTCCCACGTAACACAGCACCTGGGCGTCCGAGGCCGGGGCGAAGCCTATGAGCGAGGCCAGGTACTTCCCCGACACGTATCCGGTTCCGCTTTCGTTCGCCTGCTCGCCCGTACCGGTCTTTCCGGCTATGTCGTAGCCCTCTACCTGGCCCGTCGATCCGGTGCCTTCCTGCATGACCGTGCGCATCATGTCGGTGACCTCGGTGGCCGTCTCGCCCGACACCGCCTGCCCGGTGGTGTCCCACGTCAGGTCCTGGTCGCCCACCTTTACGGCGAAGTGCGGGGTCATGAGCCAGCCCCCGTCCGCGATGGCACCGATGGCCTTCACCATCTGCACCATGGGGATGGCCAGCCCCTGTCCGAATGCCATGGAGCCCAGGGTCGACCCCTCGTACTGGTCCAGCGTCTTCACGATGCCGTCGGACTCGCCGGGGTAGTCGATGCCGGTCTGCTGCCCTATCTGGAACTTGCTGACGCCCCCGCTGAAGTTCTGGGCGCCGATCTCCTGCTGCGCTATGAGTGCAGCTCCCACGTTGGAGGAGCGACGCAGGATCTCGCGCACGCTCATGGACGTGGTGGCCGAGCGCAGGTCGTCGTCGCGCACCGTGTCGGAACCGACCACGATGGAGCCCGGCACGCTGAAGGTGGAGTCCGGCGTGATGATGCCGTCCTCGATGCCGATGGCCATGGTGAGCACCTTGAATATGGATCCGGGTTCGTACGAGCTGGACACCTGCTTCAGCGTGAGCGCGTCATTCGTCAGGGACGAGGTGTCCGAGAGGTCCGCGTAGGGAGTGGAGCATGCGGCGATGATCTCACCCGTCTTTGGGTTCGTGATCATGCACATGCCGGAGTCGGCCTCGTACTTCGTCACGCTCTTCTCGAGCGTGTCCTCGACGGCCTTCTGCACGTTGATGTCCAGCGAGAGCACGATGTCCTGGCCGTCCTGCGGCTCGGTCGTCTGGCTGATGCCGCCCGCGATGGGGATGCCGCGACTGCCCGTCTCGAACGTCTCCTGGCCGTCGGTGCCCTTCAGCTGCTCGTCGTAGTACAGCTCCAGGCCGCTGATGCCGTTGCCGTCGGTGTCCACCATGCCCAGTATCTGGCCGGCGGCCTGTCCGTACGGGTAGACGCGCTTCGTGGTCGACAGCAGGTAGATGCCCGTGTAGCCCTTGCTGGCCAGGTCGGACTTCAGCTGCTCGGCGGTCTCCTTGTCGGCTTTGCGCACCAGGTAGGCAAAGGTGGTGTCGCGCGTCAGGGCGTCGTAGTAGTTCTCTGCGCTGGCGCCGAACGCCTCCTTCAGCATAAGGGCTTCGTCCTCGGCGTTCGAGACCTCCTGAGGGTTGCAGTAGATGTCGTAGCACTCCTCGTCGGTGGCCAGGACGTTGCCGTTGCGGTCGTAGATGGTGCCGCGCTTCGCCTGCAGGGTGATGACGTTCGTGCGGTGCTCCTGGGCCTGGGCCGACAGCGTGTCGTGGTCCACGACCTGCAAGAAGAACAGCCTGCCCACCACGACGGCGAACAGCACCAGAAAGATGCCGAAGACCCAGCGGAACTTGCCGCCGCCCGGGCCAAACCCAAAGAGGCCCTCGCCCCTGGAGGAGCGAGCGCCCTTGTGCTGATGCGAGCTCCGATTGGAGCCGCCCCTGCCCCCGAAGGAGCCGTTATGTCTATCGAAATTTCTCACGGCTAAAGCTTACGCCCTTCTTACCTGGCGCAAGGTGTTGCGCCGTGCCTGCGCAGCATCAACAAAAACCTTCCCCACCGTCACGTCCGTGGGACGCTCGCGGGAGCGGCAAAGCCTGGAAGTCAGCTACTCCGACACGTCTATGGTGGCGGAAGGCGTCACCTGCACCATGCCGTAGTTCTGCTGCGCGATCCGCGTGATGCGGTCGGCGCTGGAGAGGACCGAGCGGGTCACCTGAAGGTCCTTGTTTTCCTCGCGCAGCTGCGTGATGTTGGACTCGACCTTGTTGTTCTGCCTCATGAGCGTGACCGTGCCCGCGCTCAGCGCCACGCGGACGCAGCACAGCACGGCCAGGAATACGACGACCACGGCGATGGCGCGCAGCCTGGCCACGAACTGCGGAGACACTCCGCGGCGCGCGTCGGCATCCAGGTGCCCGCCCTCGAAGGTGCGAAACCTCCTGAGGTCCTGCCGCCTCCCCAGGGACTGGCCCTCGAGAGGGTCTTCCTCGTCCCATAGGTCTAGGCGACGTGCTGTGGATCCCTGATATGCCATCGTGCCGAATCCTCTTCCCGCTGAGCGATGTTGTCGCGAAATGGTGCGAAATGCTGCGTTCCTGGTGCGTTTAAGCTGCGTTGGTGGTGCGTTGGTGGTTTGGTGGTGGTGCGTCTGTGCTGCGGTTCTGATATATGCAACACGGCCTTTCGGCCGGGGTTGCCACTTAGGCGGACGTCACGTCCAGCTTCCTCGCCACGCGCATGAGCGCGCTTCGGGAGCGCGGGTTCCTCTGGAGCTCCTCCGCCTGGGCCACGATGGGCTTGCGCGTCAGAACCTCGACTATGGGAACTCGACCGCACACGCACACGGGGAGGTCGGGAGGGCAGATGCAGCCCTGCGACATCTCGTGGAATACGTGCTTCACGATGCGGTCCTCCAGCGAGTGGTAGCTGATGACGCAGATCCTGCCGCCGGTGTTGGCCCAGCGGACCGCCGCCCGAAGGCCGTGGTCCAGGGCGTCCAACTCGTGGTTCACCTCGATGCGCAAGGCCTGGAAGGTCTTGCGAGCGGGGTGTCCGCCGTGCCGTCGGTCCTTCGCCGGGATGGCCCGCTTGACCACGTCCACCAGCTGCAGCGTGGTCTCAATGGGGGCCTTCTGGCGCTCGCGCACGATCATGCGGGCAATGCCGGCGGCATGGCGCTCGTCGCCGTAGACGCGCAGGATCCTGGTGAGGTCCTTCTCGTCGTACTCGTTCACCACGCGCGCGGCGGTCAGGTCGTTGCCGGTGAAGTCCATGCGCATGTCCAACGGCGCGTCCTCGTTGTACGAGAAGCCCCGGTCGGCGCGGTCCAGCTGCGGCGAGGACACTCCCAGGTCAAACAGGAAGCAGTCCACGCCGGGCACCTCCGCCTGCACCAGCAGGTCATCCAGGTCGCCGAAGTTCCCCTTCAGGAACTCGTGACGCGCCTGCGGCACCTCGCGGGCGAAGCGCTGGCGCGCCGCCTCCAGTGCCGAGTCGTCCTGGTCGATGCCAATCGAGAGTCCCGTCGGCGCCACGCGTCGGGCCAGCTCAACGGAGTGGCCGGCGCCGCCCAGCGTGCAGTCGCACACCGTCTCCCCCGGCTGGGGGTCCAGCTGCTGCAGCACCTCGTCCAAAAGAACGGGGACGTGCTTGAATTCCTCCATGAGCTCACCTCCTAAGCCTGGTCGCCGTAGATCAGGGCATCGATGTCGTCGGCGAAGGCAGCCTGCTCGGCCTCCCACTTCTGGGTGTTCCACACCTCGAAGTGGTCGCCCACGCCCACGACGGTGACGTCTTTGACCAGCCCCAGACGCTCGCGCGCCTTCGGGTCGGTCATGTCGAGCTTTCCCAAGGCCACACGGCCCGCGGAGTCTATGTCCACGGTCACGGTGTTGCCCGTGAGCATGCGCCTCAGGGCAACGTCTCTTCTGTTGCGAGGGTCAAATGTGCGACCATCGTGATTGAAGAAGCTGTCGACCCAACGCTCGAAGCCCTCGGGGGTAAACCCGTACAGCGCATCCTTCAGGGGAATGAGGCACACGCTGTCGCTGAAGTCCTTGCGATAGCTGGCAGGCAGGGTGAGACGGGACTTGGCGTCCAAGTTGTACTGCTTGGAGCCAGTCAGGTACATGTCTCACACTCCTTAGGTGCCTCGGGGACGTCTCCCCTCTCGTTTGCGCGCTACAAACTATAACACCTAGCCCCACCTACCCACACTTTTCCCCACACACCGACCCAAGAAGTGCACGGCCAATCGAACGGCCGCCATAAACGCGCCCCAATATGTTGTGGGTGTGCCTGGCCATGCGCCACAACGCCACAGTTGGCGGCTGCTGGGGCGCTACGAACAAAATGTGTAGGAGATGTGAATGCCCAGGTAGGGACCTTTTAGCCCATCTACCTGCGGTTTTATCAGAGGAACTGCCTCTGCAGAGGCTACATTACGACCGTTGGGCGGGTCAGCTGCGAGCTTTATGTTCGAACTGTGACAATCTGTTTTCCTGGCGATTCGTGCCCCACAACGGCCCTTATCCCTGGTATTGGACGGGATAACCGCTGGTATACGAACGGGTGGGAGCCCGTCCTACTACCAACCATCCCACCACCAAGTCCGTGACTCCAGCGATGCCGGTGTGGGACCGTCCCACGGTCGCGCTCGCTTCCCGCCCAATTCCTTTGTCATTCCCAATCCTTCATCGATTGTCGTCGATTCCGGTGGGAAGCCGTCCCACGGCCGCGGACTCCGTCCCAATGAATCCGGCAGAAGCCTGTCCCACAGTCTCGCTTGCCCCCATTGCTGGCTATCCCATTAATTCCAGCAAGGAGCAATCCCGTTCCAGCACCGCGCACTTTGCCAGCTTTCGCCAGCGCTGCTTCGTCAGCTACATATATATGTATCTACTCAGCCAACATATCACGCGGAATCAGCCAATGAGGGTGCGACTACTCATTCGACGACTATCAATCACCCGAGGGGGTGCCCAGACGCCGCGCCTGCAGCCTGTGCTCTGCAAACTTCCGAGGTGTGAGTGCCAACGCGCCCGCAACTGACACTCCTGCAGAATCTTCTCTGCAAGCTATCGAGATGTGAGTGCCAGCGCACCCACACCTGGCACCCTTGCAGGCTCTTCTCTGCAGATATTCGAGTCGTGAGTGTCAGCACACACACGTCTGACACCCCTGCAGTCCCTTCTCTGCAAGCCCCCGAGACGTGGGTGTCAACACACCCGCACCTGGCACCCTTGCAGACTCTTCCCTGCAGGCATTCGAGGTGCGGGTGTCGATACGCTCGCACCTGGCACCCCTGCAGGCTCTTCTCTACAGGCCTCCGAGGTGTGAGTACCGTCGCACCCACACCTGGCACCCCTGTAGAGAAAACTGACAGGCTATCGACCTGTGAGTACCCATACCTGGCATCTCCGTCGGTTGGATGGCCGAATCTGGGTGCCACTGAATTCGGTCGGCCCGTCTACCTGGGCTTTTGCGTAAGGACTAATGATAGTTTCTGCACAATCCCCAGATGTGGGTACTCGCACCTGGCACCCCTGCAGGATTCGCTGTCAGGCATTCGAGGTACGAGTGTCCAAACGCTCGTACCTGACACTCTTGCAGAAGTCATCGACAGCACCGCTGATTTTGGACACCCAGACCACGCGACTCTGCACCCGGAGGTGCACTCAGCACAGGTGTGGGTACCCAGACCTGTATTCTCTGCACCGCCCGCAAAGCCAGGAGGAAAGCCACACCCCATCTACCAGGCATTTTGCAAGAAGGGCCATCTA
>JAQXQO010000061.1 GCA_029101205.1 Coriobacteriales bacterium
TGCGTCTCGGTCACGGCGTCCTCCAGCAGGTCCTCCGTGCTGGGTCCGGGATGTAACCTGCCCGAGTGCTGCATGCGGCTGAGCACCGAGCCGTTGCCACGCAGCGACGTGGCAAAGTAGACCAGCGTCGTCTCCACCTCGTGCAGGTTCATGAGGTCGGCCTCCGTTGTGGACTTCTTGATCTTCTCCTCGAACTCGCGGCGCTGGCGGTCGATGGTGCGCAGGTCGCGCTGGTACAGCAACGCCGCCCTCAGCAGGATGCGATACAGGAACTGGCGGCGCAGCCTTGTGCTGAGCCCCTGGCCCGAGCCCGCCCTCCCCGTACGCAGGATCGGCGTGTCCTGCGCGCAGACCGTGATCACGTTTCGTTCTAGCACCAGGATGCCCAAGGGGATGGTCTGGAAGGTCTGGACGCCGTGGCGCACGTCGTCCACCGGGATGTCGATGAGCACGAGCGAGAAGTTCTCCTGGTACTCGACACGGCTCTTCTCCTCGGGGTCGTTCGCGGCGGCGATGTCGTCGGGGTCCACGGTGCCCAGGCACGAGGCCACCTTCTGGACCTCCTTGGACGAGGGCGACGTCAGCTTTACCCAAACAAAGTCACCGATCTCGTCGACCGCGTGCGTGCCCATCTGGTCAGTCCTGTAGAGCTCGATCATCCGCCGCCTCCCGCCAAACGCGTCCAGCAGAAGCATACGCTGACGTGGGCAAAGAACGGAAAGCCGTTCGTCAAGACATCGGCAAGGAGCGGTGACTCGTCCACCCAAAAGCCGGGCAAGAAGAACCTGGCTCTTGCCATGCCCTTCTTGCCCGGCACTAGCTGCAATCTCGTCGGCTGCTACTTCCAGCCATCCCCTACCTAAACACAGCCATCAGCAGCGTCGAGGCCACGATGATGGCCAGACCCGAAAGCGAGCGCTTGGTGTACGTCTCGTGGAAGACCACGGCCGAGAACGCCATGGCCACGACGATGGACAGCTTGTCGATGGGCACAACCACCGAGACGACGCCCTCTTGGATGGCGTAGTAGTAGCACAGCCACGACGCGCCCGTGGCCACGCCCGAAAGGCAAATGAAGCCCAGCTCGTGGGGGTCGATGTGGCGTACCTGCCCCAGCTTGCCGCGCATGGCGACCACGACCCACGCCATCACCAGCACGTAGCAGGTGCGTATGGCCGTGGCCAGGTTGGACTCCACGCCCTCGATTCCCACCTTCGCCAGGATGGAAGTCAGCGCGGCAAACACGGCCGAGCCCACCGCGTACCACATCCAGGAACGGCCCTGAACGTCGTGGTCCTGGGCGCGGCGCTGTACCATCAGCAGCGTGCCCACCAGAATGCCCGCGCAGCCCAAAAGCTTCACGGGCAGGTTGTTCGTCTCGCCAAACAGGACGATGGCCAAAAGGACCGTCAGCACAGTGGAGCACTTGTCGATGGGGACGACCTTGTTCACGTCGCCCATCGAGAGGGCCTTGAAGTAGCAGATCCAGCTGGCGCCGGTGGCCAGGCCGGACAGCGCCAGGAACAGCATGGAGTGCGCGCTGATCTGCCCGATGGTGCCGATGGAGCCCACGACAGCGGCCATCAGCCAGGCAAAGGCCAGCACCACGATGGTGCGCACGGCCGTCGCCACGTCGGAGTCGGTATGGCGGATGCCGCACTTGGCCAGGATAGAAGTGATGCCTGCAAAGACCGCGGAACCCATGGCAGCCAAAATCCACATAAGACGTCCCCTCCTCCGTCCGAATGGGCTTGCTTGAGGACATTCTAACAGGTTTTGTTCCTATTGTTGAGAACTGTTCTCAATAGTTTACAGGATAATAAGAGCAGCAGCTCTGAGGCGCCCCGGACGAAGCCGTCGCATGGCGCCCCGAAACCCGCACGGCGGGCCACCTCACGCGGTGTGGCCACCTCGCACGTTGCAAAACGTGGAACCACGGTCCGTCCGCGTAGGATACGCGCGCCAACGGGCCTATGATGTCCCGTTGGGAGAAGACCACGCCGCCCGCGCAGCCAAACGCCGTCGCATCAAGACGGCACGTCGCGCGGCGCATTCAGGAGGCACATCACAAATGCAAACATTCGACGAGCTGTACTATCGCGAGCCCTACACGCGCGAGTTCGACGCCACGGTGACGTCTTGCCAGCCGCACGGCGACGGGTTCGCCGTCCAGCTGGACCAAACTGCGTTCTACCCCACCGGCGGCGGCCAGCCCGGCGACCGCGGCACGCTGAGCTACGAGACCGAGGGGAGCAACACGGCCGAGGAGGGCACGACCAAGGCCACTGCTGACGAGCCCAAGAATGGCGCCGAGGCAGCCAACGTCGAGGGCGATGCAACCGCCGCCGCAGACGACGCCACCAGCGAGGGCAACTCAGTTGAGGCTGCCACCAGCAAGACCAATCCTGACGAGAAGAGCTCCGACGAAGCCGAAACCAACCCGAACCTGGCAGTGGCCCACGTCTGCGAGGCCGTCCCCGCCGAGGTCGACGCGGACGGCGACGGCAGCGGCGTCCTGCACCTGTGCGACGTGGCCATACCCGTGGGCACGCGCGTCCACGGCGTGCTGGACTGGACCTGGCGCCGAGACAACATGGAGGCCCACACCGGCGAGCATGTGGTCTCGGGCATCGTGCACGCGCTGTTCGGCTACAACAACATCGGCTTCCACATGGGCCAGCGCTGCATCGAGGTCGACTTCGACGGAGTTCTCACCGAGGAGGACGCGCTGGACGTCGAGCGCCGAGCCAACGACGCCGTGCGCCAGGACGTGCCCGTCGAGATCCTGCTGCCCACGCCCCAGCAGCTGGACGCCATGGACTACCGCAGCAAGAAGGCCCACGAGGGCCAGATCCGCCTGGTCCGCATAGGCAGCGTGGACACCTGCGCCTGCTGCGGCACCCACGTGGCCACCACCGGACAGGTCGGCCTGATCAAGGTCCTGCGTGTGAACACGAAAAAGAAGAAGTCCCGCCTGGAGCTCCTGTGTGGTCGCCGCGCCTTCGAGCTGGTTCAGGAGCGCATGAGCCAGCTGCGCGACGTCAGCAACTTCCTCTCGGTCGGCGATGAGGAGGTGCCTGAGGCGGTCCGTCGTCTCTCCGCCGAGAAGGACCAGCTGAAGCATCAGCTGAAGCAGGCCATGCGCGAGAAGATCGCCGACGAGGTCGCGACGCTGCAGGCCGACGGCGGGCTGCTGCTGCACTACGAGGATGGCCTCGAGATCGACGAGCTGCGCTACCTGTGCGAGTGCGCCACGCAGCGCGACGACGTGAAGACTGTCGTTGCGTTGTCCAACGTCGAGGGCAGCGCCGACCGCGTCGCCTTCGTAATGGCCTCGGACACCGTGGACCTGCGCCCCGTGTGCAAGCAGCTGAACAAGCAGCTGAACGGCCGCGGCGGCGGCAAGCCGCAGATGGTGCAGGGCAGCTGGGCCACCACCCGCGACGCCGCCGAGTCCGCCGTCCGCGCCGCCCTGGCGTAACCGCGTAGCCGCCGCACCCTCTATCGACGAAGGCACCATTTGGTATGTTAACGCCGCCGCTAACGTACCAGATGGTGCCTTCATCGCATGGCTACTTACCGCCCCGGTCCACCACTCCTCCCCCTCATGCCGGCAGTCATCTCGGCTCGATCCGTGAGGTAACGTAATCCCTAAACAGACCATGCCAGGACTTCACGCGAGCATGGTGCGCGGACACGGTACAGCGAAAGGCCCTATGCCTTTAGCTGCGGACCAACGCCCATGCCTGCCCGCCTACACCCAACGGTGGCGATGCACCAGGATGCCGCACGCCGCGCGAAACGCGCTTCTGCTGTCGGGGTCCCACCGTCCCATGTCGTCCGAGGTGAACAGCACGCTGCCACACGAGGCATCGGACGACAGCAGCTCGCGCCGCTGCGCTGGGGTCAGCCTCACGTCTGGGCGCAAGAAGAACACGTCCGGGTCGTTCAAAAACGCTATCCCGTCCAGGTGGGCGCGGCCGCGCACGTTGCCCAGGGCGTTGTGCGTGCTCACACGCTCGCGCCCCGTGATGCGCATGTAGGCGGCGCCGTCCCAGTCCAGCCCCACGTCGCAGCCAATGCGGCAGTACTCGGCATTGCCGATGGCGCTCATGATGGGCACGCCGCACAGGTCGAACCACACGTCCGCAGGCACATTCTGGCGCAGCAGGTCCAGAGCGTCCGCCATCAGCTGGCCGCGGTTAAGCCCCGCATGGGGCAGCATGGCCGCCGCGTACAGGAAGTCCAGCTTTAGCAGTCGAAAGCCCCACCGCACGGTGGCCGTCTGCAGCACGGTACCCACATAGTCTCTGACCTGGGGATTCTGCGTATCCAGTGCATATCCGCCGCTCCAGTGCGAACCGCTCATCACGGGCACGCCATCGGCGTCGCGCAAAAGCCAGTCCGGATGCCGCGCGAACAGCGCGGAGTCCTTCTCGCACACGAAGGGGGCTATCCACAGGCCCGGCACCAGACCGGCGTTGCGAATGCTTTGCGCCATGTGCGCCATGCCCTGCGAGAACCGTGTGGCGTCGGGCGTCAGCCAGTCGCCCACCTTCGTGTAGCCGTCGTCTATCTGGAAGACCGTGGGCGTGCCCTGCGGCACGTCCTCGCGCAGCACACGCGCCGCGCCTTCCAGGTCGGTCAGCAGCTTCTGCTGGTCGATGTCCCCGTAGTGGCGATACCAGCTGGTAAAGCCCACCATCGGCCGGGCGGAACGCCGCACCTTTCCCATGCGTTCCATAAAAGACGCAAATGCCTGGTTCGCTGCCGCCGCGTCATGGGTTGACTCTACGCCCCCATCCAGCTCAGGCCCTGCCTCGCATAGGCACAGCGCGAAGGCGCATAGGCGCTCGCCCGGCTGCAGCACACGGTCCCTTCCCTCCTTGCGCAGTATGAAGCACCCGCCCTGCAGGTCCTCCTCTATGGTGGTGACGCCGTCGTCGGGCAGGCACTCGCCAAACAGCACGATTCCGCTGCCGTAGCGCAGGTAGCCATAGCCCTCTCCATGTTGGCAGCCTCGATGCGGGTTCTGCGGGGCAAAGCGGTAGTCGCCCGAAGCGTCCAGCACCCAATGGCGAATAATGGCGGCGGGCGTGCGGGACAACCCGGGCATGGCAGCATTCACCGGTCTGGGTACCGAGTCGGTCCAGGAGTTGTACCCGTTCAAGAAGAGCGCGTCCGCCGAAGCCAGGTCCAGCGACAGCGTGACCACAACCTGACTCATCTGCATCGGCTGCCTGACGTGCATCCACAGCCGCCAGACGCCGTCCGCACTTTCGACGTCCGCCTCGAAGGGAAGGTCATCAGCTGACGAGCCCCCCGCCAAGAAGGGCGTTTCCAAGCCAGCTGACCCGTCAACGAAGCGCTGGCCACAGACGCAGGTCAGCGTGGGATCGGTCGACTCCACGGCTGCGGCATCACCCGCCTTGCTCCACAAGACCTCCCAGCGCAGGCCATTCGGATCGAACGTAGTCATGCTAGATCCTCCGCGAAGTGGACTCGTCAGACTGAGACTGCAACGTCGCTTGGCCCGCGGCCAACCCAGCCGTCACCGTCCCAATGACCCCCAACACCTTGCGCTCGTGGTAGCGCGTGAACACGAGCCCTGCCACCAGGCAGAACGCCGTGGCCGTCAGCGCCGTCAGACGGTAGCCCATCTGGCCTCCCGCCGCCGTGGACAGCGAGGTAAAGAGGATCATCGCCAGCGTCTGTCCCAGCGTCATGCTGAACGTGCGCGCTGCGTAGAACATGCCCTGGCGGTTCTCGCCCGAGGTGACCGCGTCGGCCTCGGCGATGTCTGCCAGCACTGCCTGCGGCAGGATGCCCAGAATGGCCATGGGCACCGCGGCCAGAACGGCCACCAGGATGCCCCACACCAAGGACGGCACGCCGAACTGCCCGCAGACCGACGTCACCGCAAACGCCAAGCAGAAAAAGAAGAACGCAAAGGCCACGAGTTTCTTCTTTCCCATCTTCTTTGCCAGGATGTTCACGGGGGCATAGAACAGAAGCGACAGCACCGTCATGCCCGCAAAGAACACGAAGGTCCACGAGTCGTCGAAGCCCATAAGCTCGGTGATGTAGTACGGCAGTCCCGTCTGGAACATGGTGATGGAGACCCAGTACAGCACGTCGGAGCCCTCGAAGATCTGGAACTCGCGGTTGCGGAACGTCTTTGCCACGGACTCTCCCATGCGTGTGGAGCTGGGGCAGGTGTCAGCGTACTTCACCTCGTCGATGCCGAAGGCCGCCACCAGCATGCAGACCGCCGCCACCACGGCCAGCACGGCCACGGTGGCCCTGAACGAGTTCGCAGGCCCCAGCGCCGGCTCCAGCATGCCCGAGATCATGGTGACCAGGTACGCCATGGCCGTGCCGATGAAGTACGTCACCGAGATGTAGGTCGAGATGTTGATGCGCAGCTCCTGCGTGCGCCCCAGCTCGGGTATGAGCGCGTTGAACGGCGTACAGTACAGCGACAGCGTGATGTAGAACAGCATCAGGCACACGAACAAGAGCACGTTGTTCGCGATGGCTGACGACGTGCCCGGCAGCACGAACACCAGCACCGTCATGGCCGCAAACGGTATGGCCGCCCTGCGCATGAAGGGAATCCTGCGGCCGCGCGGGTTGCTCAGCCTGTCAGACTGCGACGCGATGAAGGGGTCGATGAATCCGTCCAGCAGACGCCCGCAACCCGTGATGATGCCGATGACTGTGAGCCCGGCGAACACGATGCCCTGCGTTATAAAGATGGGCATGCCCTCCCCCACCAGCGTGTCCGAGGGCATGTAGTAGTACACCAGCCAGTTGCTGATGATGCCCGACAGGATGGCCCAGCCCAGCTGCCCTATGGCAAACAGCCGTATGGTCCTGCCGTCCGCTAGCGGTCTTGCTTCCATGGTGATCCTTCCTCAAGGCACTGCAGGTCAGAAGGGCAAACAGCCCCAAGCTCCGCCGCCGGGCACCGGGCCTCAGGCCAGACCCCGGAGCTTGAGCTTCGGGCCGAACGCCAGGTCAGCCAAGGCCCGGCGCCCGGCCGTCACGCCCCGATGTAGCGCACGGCCATGCTGACCAGGCACTCAATCTCTGACGGGTCGTCGTCGAATCTGTCGGATGGTATAACGTCTCCGCCGTAGAGCTTTTGTGCCAGTCCCATGAGCGCATGTGCCACGCATCGGTAGAAGGTGCGGAAGTCGTCTATCTGCCGAACCGAGCCGTCGCTGACTCCCAGCTGATAGGCGTCCTCAAAGATGATGTAGAACGAGTCGACCTCCTGCCCGTAGGCCATCAGCTGCTCCGGCGTCACGCCCTCGGACAGCATCAGGTGGTCGAAGTCGTAGACGAAGCGCACGAAGTCGCGGTTGGCCACATAGTGCGCCGCGTACTCGCGCAGCAGGCATTCCAGCCGTTTTGCCCCGTTCATCGCCAGGAAGTCGTCAGACTCCACCATCTGCACGATGCGGTCGTTGAAGCACTTCCACAGCAGCGTGCCGGCCTCTATGGCTATGCGAGTCTTTGACCCGAAGCGGCGGTACAGGGTGGCCACGCCCACGCCCGCCCGATTTGCTATGTCCACCATGCGCACGTTGGGCAGGCCGTCCTGCAGGCACAGCGTGGCGCAGCAGGCCACCACATAGGCGTCCCGCCTGTCCTCCGAGGAGTCCTGTAGGTGGCCAATGCCCCCTCCCAGCAGGCTATCGTCCGCTGCGTTGTACTCCATGCTTGACTCCCTCGTGCCCTGGGTGATAGTCTGTCTATCAATTTGATAGTCAGACTATCAACTGCATCGCCACCCGTCAAGGAGGAAATCCATGGACACTGGCAATGACCGGGCAAAGAGCGCATTCGGCAACGCGCAGGACGACCGCGCCTACAGCAAGGCCGTCCGGTCGAAGCAGCGCTACGTGAAGGACTTTGGCAACGACGCCGACGCCGTGTACCACCTGGCCAGCGAGCCCGTGCCCGTGATCTCCGACGCCCTGGGCGTGCGTGACCTCGTGCTGTCCCATGGCGAGCACGCCTTCGACATGGCAGCCGACGCGGCACAGGCACCCCGCCCGCCAAAGACGCCGATGACGGACCCCACGGCCCACGGAGCTCCCGTTGTCATAGGAAACATCCGCATGGGCTTTGGCCACTACCGCATTGCCATGGCCATGGCATCCGCCGCGCACGCCATGGGCTACACCCCCTACTGGATGGATCTGGCGTCGTTCCACGAGTCCACGGGCTCGAAGTCCATCGCGGCGCAGAACGACCTGTACTCCATGGGGTCAAAGCTCTCGCAGACGGTCCCACTGTTCAACCGGGTATTCTGGGAGCCGCTGAACAGCGAGGGCTTCCGAAAGCTGTCCTACAACGCCGGCGACCAAAAGAACACCGAGCTTCTGGTGCCGCTGTTTCGCGACATAGACCGCGACACGCCGTTCGTGGGCACACACGCCTGGTGCGCGCAGGCCGCCGTGCACGCGGGCATGACCCACGTGGTCAACGCCATCCCCGACAACTGGCCCATGGCGCTGCACCTGGCCGAGGGCTCCATCCACACGGTGCAGACGCCCAGCTCGTACCTGGGCTACCACCAGCTGCGCGGCATGGACCCCAAGCGCCAGCTGCGCCCCATGCCCAAGGACGCCCTGTTCTACGTGGGCCACTACGTGGACCACGAGCTGGTCAGCCGCATCGACCAGGACTGCCAGGCTCGCCGCGACCGCGTGCTGGGCGGAGGCCCCGTGCGCTACCTGCTGTCCGTTGGCGGAGCGGGTGCGCAGCAGGACCTCTTTGCCGCCATCGTGCGGCACCTGATGCCCTATGTCCAAAGGAAGGAGGCCGTTGTCTTCATAAACGTGGGCGACCACGACAACGTGTGGGACGCCCTGGTGCGCTCCGTCGACGGCCTGGGCGCCATGGCGCAGACGCACTTCGGCAACTTCGCCGATGTGGAGCAGTTCGCCCATCAGGCCCAGGACGGTGACGTCCAAGGCATCCACGCCTTCTGCGAC
>JAQXQO010000062.1 GCA_029101205.1 Coriobacteriales bacterium
TGTCATCGGCGTCCTGGGAGGCCATGCGCTCGCGCACGACGCGCTCCATGCGGCTCATGCCGATGCGGAACTGGTTCTGCACCAGCTCGCCCACGGTGCGCACGCGGCGGTTGCCAAAGTGGTCGATGTCGTCGTAGCTCTTTGTGTCGTCGCCCTCGTGCAGGGCCAGCAGGTAGCGCAGCGCTGCGATGATGTCGTCGGCGGTCAGGACGCGCTCGCCGCCCTCGCCCTCGAAGCCCAGCTTCTTATTGATCTTGTAGCGACCAACGCGAGCCAGGTCGTAGCGCTGGTTGTTGAAGTACAGGCCGTCCAGCAGCGAACGAGCGGCGTCCACGGTGGGAGGCTCGCCCGGGCGCTGGCGACGGTAGATCTCCAGCAGGGCGTCGTCACGCGTGGTGGCAACGTCGCGCTCCAGCGTGGAACGGACCACGTCAGAGTCGCCCAGCAGGTTCAGGATGTCGTCGTCGGACTCGGCGATGCCCAGGGCGCGCAGCAGCACCGTGGCGCTCTGGCGACGCTTGCGGTCGATGGAGACCACCAGGTGGCCACGCTTGTCGACCTCGAACTCCAGCCACGCACCACGCGCAGGAATGAACTGGACGTGCTGGACCTCGACGCCGTTGTCCATCTCCTTCGAGAAGTACACGCCAGGAGAGCGGACCAGCTGGGAGACGACCACACGCTCAGTGCCGTTGATGATGAAGGTGCCGCGCTGCGTCATGAGCGGGAAGTCGCCCATGAACACCAGCTGCTCCTTGATCTCGCCGGTTTCTTTGTTGATGAACCGCACATCAACGAAAAGAGGCGCCTGGTACGAGATGTCCTTGGCACGGCACTCGGCGATGGTGTGGGCCGGGTCGCCAAACTGGTGGTCACCAAAGGTGACCTCCATGGTGCCTGCTGAGTTCTCGATGGGAGAGAACTCCGAGAAGGACTCAGCGAGCCCCTCGGTCATAAAACGCTCGAATGACTCCTTCTGCACAGAGATGAGGTTTGGAAGCTCCATCGCGGGGGGTATCTTGCTAAAGCTTACGCGCTCGCGCTTCTCCTGCCGTGCGTCAAGGGAATACTTTGCGGTAGTCACCAGGCATTTCCTCCTTCAAAAAATGAAAAAGCGGCATTTGTCGCAATCTAATAAGTTACCGAAAGTGCATCCCCTCGTCAATGTAAACCCTTGACATGAGGGGGCCAATAAAGTAGCTCTTTTGTTCAGGCCTTCTACCTGGGGAAATGCTTTGTTGATTTGTGGAGGTCCCGTGGGCGCGTCAGCTTGGAATTCGCCCACAGCCGATTGCCCGCGTCACGCTACCCACACGTTCGTACCTAAATGTGCGAATCTTCGAAGACCCTGCCGCGCTCTTGCCCCCGAGCCTGTTCATCCGGCACGTTTTGGGCAAAAAAGGGGCCAGACAAACGTCTGGCCCCTCGGCAATGGTCGATCCTGTGTAACGCGAAGTTACTTCAGGGTGACGGTGGCGCCGGCCTCCTCGAGCTCCTTCTTGGCGGCCTCGGCGTCCTCCTTCTTTGCGCCCTCGAGGATGGTGCCCTTCTTCTCGACGAGGTCCTTGGCCTCCTTCAGGCCCAGGCTGGTGAGCTTGCGGACAACCTTGATGACGGCGATCTTCTGGCCGCCGAAGTCGTCGAGGACGACGTCGAAGTTGGTCTTCTCCTCCTCGGCGGGAGCAGCAGCGCCAGCAGCGGGAGCAGCAGCAACAGCAACGGGAGCAGCAGCGGAGACGCCAAAGACGTCCTCCAGCTCGTGAACGAGCTCAGAGAGCTCGAGGGCGGACATGCTCTTCAGAGCCTCAACAATCTCATCCTTGGTAACAGCCATGGTAATTCTCCTTTGTGTGGGGCATCGCCCTGCGATGCCTTACGCGAAATTTCTGACTAGCAGAAAGCTGCTTATGCAGCCTCCTTTTGGTCGGCGACGGCCTTGAGCGCGGTAACGAGGCCGCGGGCGGGACCGGCGCAAACCGAAGCGATACCGCGAAGCGGGCTCGCCATGACGTACACGAGCTGAGCAATGAGCTCGTCGTGAGTCGGCAGATCGGCGTAAGCCTTGGCGTCCTCCGCAGAGAGAGCCTTGCCATCGGCAATACCGGCAACCCACGTGATCTTCTTGAACTCCTCGGCCTTCTTCTTGATGACCTTGGCAGCGTCGACGGGATCGTTCTCAAAGAAGACATAGGCGCAGGTTCCCTTGAGGGAATCGCCCACGTCGGGCAGGCCTGCCTGCTGGAACGCGATCCTGGCGATGTTGTTCTTGTACACCTTCATGAAGGAGTTGGCCTCGCGGAGAGCGCGACGGAGCTCCTGGGTCTCCTTGACGGAGAGGCCACGGTAGTCGATCACAAAGACGCCCTTGGACGCCTGGACGGACTCGGTAACCTTGGCGAGCATATCGACCTTGGACTGTGCTGGCATGTAGTACACCTCCTTGTAGTGCTTTCGGGCACGAGCCGCCAACGCGGGCGAGCCGTAAAAGCAAGACCCCGCTTGGCGCAGCCAAAGCGGGGTCAGAGGTCTTAAACCTTTGGACCACCTCGGCAGGCGGGTCTCCCCTTTGAGCCTTTCGGCACCGGCTGTCTTTGGCAGCGGACGTGCTGTGTTCAGTAGTTGCCCTTTCGAGCGTAGGTTATTGTGCCATCCCCACAAGCTCGAGTCAAGAAAAACGGGCGCCGCAGGGTGCTTCCCCACGACGCCCACACATGTTGGTCAACCTTTGGCGGTCAGCTCAGCGTATGAGCTACTCCTCCATGAAGTCGCGCACGATCGTGGGATCCACCTTGACGCCAGGGCCCATGGTGGAGGACACGGTGATGGACTTGATGTACTTGCCCTTTGCGCTGGAAGGCTTCACGCGCACGATCTCGGTGACCAGGGCAGCGTAGTTCTCCAGCAGAGCCTGGGGCTCGAAGGAGACCTTGCCCAGGGGCACGTGGCAGATGCCGTAGCGGTCAGCGCGGTACTCGACGCGACCAGCCTTGAGCTCCTTGACCATCTTCTCGACATCCATGGTCACGGTGCCCAGCTTGGGGTTGGGCATCAGGCCGCGGGGGCCCAGGACGCGGCCCAGACGGCCAACCTTGCTCATCATGTTGGGCGTAGCGATGGCGGCGTCGAAGTCGATGTTGCCCGCCTGGACCTGAGCGACCAGGTCGTCGGAGCCCACCAGGTCTGCGCCGGCAGCCTTGGCCTCGTCGGCCTTGGCGCCCTCGGCGAAGACGGCGACGCGGACCTTCTTGCCGGTACCGTTAGGCAGCGAGATGGAGCCGCGGATGTTCTGGTCGGCCTTGCGGGTGTCGACGCCCAGACGGATGGAAGCCTCGACGGTCTCGTCGAACTTGGCGGTAGCCAGCTCCTTCACCAGGGCCAGAGCGGCCTTGGGGGTGTACAGCTTGGCCTCGACCTTCTGGGAAGCGCCGCGGTAGTTCTTTCCGTGCTTTGCCATATTGGGATTCCTCCTGTGGTCAACGGGCTTGTGCCCTCCCACATAGAACGGGCCCCGCCCCTTGGCGAGGCCCGAGTTTGGCGAGAATTGCTACTAAGCCTCGGCGACGGTGACGCCCATGGAGCGGGCGGTGCCGGCGACGATCTTCTTGGCAGCCTCGATGTCGTTGGCGTTGAGGTCCGGCATCTTGATCTGGGCGATCTTGGTCAGCTGCTCCTGAGTCAGCTGGCCCACCTTGTCGCGCTGGGGAACGGCAGAGCCGCTCTTCAGGCCGAGCTCCTTCTTGATCAGCTGAGCTGCGGGAGGGGTCTTGGTGATGAAGTCGAAGGTGCGGTCCTCGTAGACCGTGATCTCGACGGGGATGATGTCGCCTGCCTGGTCCTTCGTCTTGTCGTTGAAGGCCTTGCAGAACTGCATGATGTTGACCTGCGCGGCACCCAGTGCAGGGCCAACGGGAGGAGCCGGGTTAGCCTGGCCGGCAGGAATCTGGAGCTTAATGAAGTGGGTAACCTTCTTGGCGGGCATGCGTGCCTCCTGAGCACTCGTGTGTATATCTTCCTATATCCTCATCAGTCCCCGAGAAGCATTCCTCACCGAATCAGGGGCTGACATTGATTAGCTAGTCTATGACGGAAATCTGATCCATCGTGAGCTCGACCGGGGTCTCGCGGCCAAAGATGGTCAGCATGACCTTGACCTTGCCGGACTCGGCGTTGACCTCGGAGATCTGGCCGTCGAAGTCCGCCAGAGGACCGGACAGGACCTTGACGGACTGGCCGACCTCCAGGTTCGTGGCCGTGCGCTTGGGCTGCTGCACCTTGCCGGGCTTGTGGCCGGTGGTGCGGCGCATGATTTTGTTGTACTCCTCGCGGCGCAGGGGCACGGGCTGACCGTCGGTGCCGACGAAGCCGGTGACGCCGGGCGTGTTCGAGATGACCGACCAAGTGTTGTCGTCGACCTTGCGGTTGACGCACTGCACGTGCACCAGAACGTAGCCCGGGAAGACCTTTGCCTCCTTGGTCTTACGCTCTCCGCCGTCCTTGATCTCGGTGACTTCCTCGGTCGGGATCTGGATGTCGTCTACCTCGTTCTCGAGGCCGTAGGTCTCGATACGGTGCTCAAGGTCGGTCTTTACCTTGTTCTCGTAACCCGACCACGTATGAAGGACAAACCAACGCTTTGCCATGAACTACCCCCTCAGGCCCGTGTAGCCAACGAGCAAGGCAACGAAGCCGGTGTCGATGGCCCAGACGCATACGCCAAAGACCACCAGCATCACGATGACGGCGATGGACCAGTTGCGCAGCTCCAGCTTTGAGGGCCAGACGACCTTGTGCATCTCAGTGCGCACCAGCTTGAAGTAGTTGGAGATGCGCGCACCCAGACCAGGCTTCTTGTCCTTTGCCTTCTTTGAGGGCTTGGAGGCCTCGGCCTTCTTTACGCTCTTTTGGGACGCCGAATCAGCAGCGGCGGTAGTCATGCCGGATGCGGCATGCTTTGCCTCGAGCTCGGCACGCTCCTTCTGGCGCGCCTTGCGGGCAGACCTCTTGTTCCGTTCCCTCTTCGCCATCCTGAAACCTCCTGGGGCAAAACCCCTTTTCATAGAAACCGGCTACCCCGTGAAGGATAGCCGGTGGTGTTAGCTGGCAGGCCAGGAAGGACTCGAACCCTCAACAAACGGTTTTGGAGACCGCCGCTCTACCATTGGAGCTACTGGCCTGTAATGGAAACTAGTTTAGCGCGTTTCCTTGTGAAGAGTGTGCTTACGGCACCACGGGCAATACTTCTTCATCTCGAGACGCTCGGGATTGTTGCTCTTGTTCTTCGTGATAGTGTAATTGCGACGCTTGCACTCGGTGCATGCAAGAGTAACCAGTGTACGCATGAATCCTCCTGAATACCTTGCCACGTCCAAGTCCGTCATTACGTGGCGCGATGGATAACTCTACGCTGCAATGGCGGGTTGTGTCAACCTACGGACGCGGAAAACTTTCCCTCGACAAAACCATCAAAACTCGTTCGCAAGAAAAAGGCCCGACACCCAAAGGTGCCGGGCCTACACATCCTCTAGTAGAGACTACTCGATGATGGTGGAAACACGGCCGTCGCCCACGGTGTGGCCGCCCTCGCGGATTGCGAAGCGCAGACCCTCCTCCATGGCGATGGGGTGAATGAGCTCGCAGGTGATGGTCACGTGGTCGCCGGGCATAGCCATCTCGACCTTGTTGCCGTCCTTGTCGGTGAGCTCGGTGATGTCGCCAGTCACGTCAGTGGTGCGGAAGTAGAACTGGGGACGATAGCCAGAGAAGAACGGGGTGTGACGGCCGCCCTCCTCCTTGGTCAGAACGTAAATCTCGCCGGTGAACTTGGTGTGAGGGGTAACCGAACCGGGCTTGCACAGGACCTGACCACGCTGAATGTCCTCACGCTTGATGCCTCGGAGCAGGATGCCCACGTTGTCGCCAGCCTCGCAGAAGTCGAGGGTCTTGCGGAACATCTCGATGCCGGTGGCGGTGGACTTCTGCGTCGGCTTGATGCCCACGATCTCGACGGGGTCGTTCAGCTTCAGCTCACCACGCTCAACACGGCCAGTAGCAACGGTGCCGCGGCCGGAGATGGTCATGACGTCCTCGATGGCCATCAGGAAGGGCTTCTCGTTGTCACGAGCAGGCGTGGGGATGTAGGAGTCGACAGTATGCATGAGCTCCAGGATGGCGTCGCGCCACTTGCCCTGGTCGCCCTCGAGAGCCTTCAGAGCGGAGCCACGGATGATGGGGATGTCGTCTCCGGGGTAACCGTACTCGCTCAGCAGGTCGCGGGTCTCCATCTCGACCAGGTCGATGAGCTCCTCGTCGTCGACCATGTCGCACTTGTTCAGGAAGACGACGATGTACTTAACGCCGACCTGACGGGCCAGCAGGATGTGCTCACGAGTCTGAGCCATGGGGCCGTCGGTAGCAGCGATGACCAGGATAGCGCCGTCCATCTGAGCAGCGCCCGAAATCATGTTCTTGACGTAGTCGGCGTGGCCGGGGCAGTCAACGTGGGCGTAGTGACGCTCCCAGGTCTCGTACTCGACGTGAGCAACGGAAATGGTAATGCCGCGCTGGCGCTCCTCGGGAGCCTTGTCAATCTGGTCGAAGGCCTCGAACTTAGCCTTGCAGCCCTCGGTCTCGGAGAGAACCTTGGTGATTGCAGCGGTAAGGGTAGTCTTGCCGTGGTCAACGTGACCAATCGTACCGATGTTTACGTGCGGCTTGGAACGATCAAACTTCTCCTTGGCCATTGCCGTCCTCCTTACACGAAGCGGCCACTCCGGCCGCTTCAAAACCAACATGCTATATATCTTCGGCATTTCTGCCGTAAGAATCTGGTACCGGTGATTGGACTCGAACCAATGACATCGCGGGTATGAGCCGCGTGCTCTAACCAGCTGAGCTACACCGGCATGGTGTATATGCTTGAAATGGAGCCCGCGACCAGATTCGAACTGGTGACCTCTTCGTTACCAACGAAGTGCTCTACCGACTGAGCTACACGGGCGCATGGTGGGGATGCTTGGACTCGAACCAAGGAACCCAGAGGGAGCGGATTTACAGTCCGCCGCAGTTGCCGCTGTGCCACATCCCCATGCTGTTTTCAAGCACTCTGGAGTTCCGCGTTTCTCACGCGGCCCCCTTGAGCGGAAAGAATATTACGTCGAGCAACCCCTTGTGTCAACGTATACCACCCAACCGGGCGTATCCCCTCATTATTTCTGCATATCCCCAGGTAAAAGCAGGTGTATTGCGCTTCATTTCCCCGTTGTTTCGTCATTTTTCACCTGTGACTTTGAAAATTTTTTTCTTGCCACTTGCTACCTAATTTCGCGCATTGCCTAGCGCAGGGGGTTTCGAACGCACCGGCGGGCTCCCCGCGAGGCTTTCGTGGTTGGAATCGAGGGCATGTCACGCGATGCGGGGGCTACTATTCCAGGCGATGGGCGTTTCCGAGTATCGGGGACTTGCCTGCACGAGGCAGCGGACGTACCCACGCGGGGCTCGAGGCTGTCGTTTGCGCACTCAACGGTGCAGGCCACCCAGCTATGAGTACCAAGACGTGGTGACTCTGGATTCTGAGGTGCAAACTGCTGCGGTGCAAACTGCGCGGGAGTGGGCGCCCAGGGTCGTTAACTACGCGCCCATCTGCGCAAAGCTGTCGGGTGCGGGTACCCGCGGCAGCCACGTTTGCGCACGGGGCTTCCTCCACGCTCGAAAACGATTGGGAGCAGCAGGTCGAGGCACTAAGTCGCGGCACTAAGCCGAAACGCGCCGGTTGCAGCGCGTTAGGTTGGGGTACGCCAGGTGGGGGGGCGCTAGGTCGGGTGCGCCACGCCGGACGCCGGGGGCGCACAAAAAAACAGGCCGAGGAGCTGTTACACCCCTCGACCCGCGCAAATGCATGGAGCCGGATGCGGGACTCGAACCCGCGACAACCTGTTTACAAGACAGGGGCTCTACCAGCTGAGCTAACCCGGCGTGAACTCTCATTGTAGCGAAGTCCGACGGCGCGACGCTTCGCAACCCCTAGATCATTCGGAACCCCGCCACCAGACCCGCAGCAGCTATACGCAGCAGCTACCTGCCCATGAGCTTCCACAGCTTGTGGCGCTGCTCGGGCGACAGTCTGTCCTCAATGGTCATGCGCTGATGCGTGCGCTCTTCTTGCGCTTGGTGGACTTCCTCGTCTACGCGCTCGACCTCGTGTACCAAAAGGGTGGACGAGATGCGCGTGACCACGGTGCCCACCGTAGCACGGATGGTGTTGTCCTCGGTCACCAGCGAGACGTTTTGGCCACGCAGCCTGGCATCTGTCACGATCTTCTCGATGACGGTGTCGGCGGTCTCGCCGGTGGGCGAGAAGATCACGTGCACTCCGGCACGGTCGTAGTTGGGCCGTTCGGGGTTCAGGTTCCCTCCCCCGTCGAACACGACCACCGCGTCGTAACGCCCCTGCGCGAACTCGGCCACGTCGGTTATGAGCGCCTCTCGGGCCCGGACGAAGGGGTCCGAACCCATGCGGCCGCCGTTGCCGTCCTCGTCGATGAGGCCCTCGTAGCGTGGGGTGGCACCCATGACGTTGTAGCCGTCCACCACCAGAAGGTCGTGTTGGGAACGGACAGCCATGACTACTGGTCCGCCCCCGGCGCGTACTCTGCCGGGGCCTGTCCGTCCACCTGGCCGGACTCCTCCTGGCTGACGCGACGCAGCCACTCGTAGCACATGACCGTGGCCGCCTGCGCCACGTTGAGCGACTCGATGCGCCCGCGCTGGGGCAGCCTGCACTCGAAGTCGCACTTCTGGCGCACCAGGTGAGAGATGCCCTCGTCCTCGGAACCCATGACCAGGCACAGCCTGCCGCCCATGGGCGCATGCCACACGTCGTCGTGCGCATGCTCGGTGGCGCCGCCGGCCCAGAAGCCGGCGTCCTGCAGCTGCTCGATGGCCTTCCCCAGATTTGGCACCTGGGCTATGGGCACGTGCATGACGGCACCGGCTGAGGTCTTGTATGCCGCGGTGCCCACGCTGGCGGCGCGGGCCTTGGCTATGACGACGCCGGCGGCGCCCACTACCTCAGCGGAGCGCACGATGGCGCCGAAGTTGCCCTCGTCGGTCACGTGGTCCAGTAGCACCACCAGTGCCGGGCCCTTGCCCGCGCGCTCGATGATGTCCTCCAGCGTGGCGTACTCGTACGGCGCCGCCTGCACCACGATGCCCTGGTGGGCGCCGTGCGAGGACAGCTGGTCCAGACGCGCGTGCGACACCTGCTCCACAGGCACGTCGGCGTCCTGCAGTCTACGAATCAGGCTGGCAAGCGTGGGGTCGGGCTCACCGCGGCTGACCAACGCTCGGCGCAGCGGTACCCCCGCCTCCAACGCCTCGGCGCAGGCGCGGCGCCCCTCGATGTAGCTGGGCTGCGGCGTGGCGGACTGACGGTCGTACGGACGTCCGCCCGGACGCCCGGCGCGAGCCGGTCCACGGCCGCCCTGGCCGGGCCTAGACGTCCTGCCCGCATAACGGCTCCGCGAGCTGGCGCCGGAGCGCTTGCCCTGGTCGAAGCCACGTCCATAGCCCTTCCCCGGCCTGCCGGCGCCCTGCTGGGCGCCACGACCGCGGGAGTCGGGACGACGCGAGCCGCCGCGCGCGTCGGGACGTGATCCACCCCGACCACGGGCGGAGTAGTTCTGGTTCGAGCGGCCCCTGGACGAGCCCCTGCCGTTTTGTGCCATGGTTACCGCCTACTTGTTGTCGTTTGCCTTGCGCAGCCTGGAGCCAGCGGCAGTATCCTCGCACACGAGGCCCAAGGCGTTGATGCCGTCGCGGATGCTGTCTGCGACTCCCCAGTTCTTCTGCTTGCGCGCCTCCTGGCGTGCAGTCAGCAGGGCGTCGGCAGCCTCGCTGGCGGAGTCCCCTTCGTAGGAGGCGTACTGGCGCGCCAGGTCCACCAGCTCGTGAGGCAGCTCGTCCTCGTCGGCCGACAGGCTGATGCCCAAGACGTCGCCCAGCTCGGCCAGCGTGTCGGCCGCGCGCAGAGTCAGCGCTGTGGAGGCGTTCCCGCCGGCATCCGCCAGGTACTTGTTTGCGGCGGTGACCAGCGCAAATATGGCCGCAAGGGCACCGGAGGTGTTGAAGTCGTCGTCCATCTGGGCCACAAAGTCGGCGCGGGCCTGGTCGATGGCCTGCCCCAGCGCGCGCTCGCCCTCGCCTAGCTCGTTTTGGGCCTGGGCGTTGTTGGCGGCCCAGCGCAGGTTCTTCACGCAGGTGCGCAGGCGCTCGACCGTGCCCACGGCGCCCTCCAGCATCTGGAAGTTGAAGTCCAGGGCGGAGCGGTAGTGGGTCTGCAGCATCAGCAGGCGCACGGCGTCCGCCGGGTACTTGTCGAGAACCTCCTTCAGCGTGTAGAAGTTGCCCAGGCTCTTCGACATCTTCTCGCCGTTCACGCGCAGCATACCCGTGTGCATCCAATAGTTGGCCAAGGGCTTGCCCCAGGCGCACATGGCCTGCGCGGTCTCGTTCTCGTGGTGCGGGAACACCAGGTCCTGGCCACCGCCGTGAAGGTCGATGGGCGTGCCCAGGTAGCGGTGAATCATTGCGCAGCACTCGGTGTGCCAGCCGGGACGTCCTTCTCCCCAGGGGCTGGGCCAGCTGGGCTCGCCAGGCTTGGCAGCCTTCCACAGGGCGAAGTCGAAGGGGTCGCGCTTCTGGTCGTTCACCTCGACGCGCTCGCCGGCGCGCAGCTGGTCCAGGTCGCGGCCCGACAGGATGCCGTACGCGTCGTCGGAGCGCACCGAGAAGTACACGTCGCCGTTGTCGGCCACGTAGGCGTTGCCCTTGTCAATCAGGATCTGGATCATCTGCTGCATGGCCTCGATCTCGCGCGTGGCGCGCGGACGGATGTCGGGGTCCATGATGCCAAAGCGGTGCATCTGCTGGATGAAGGCGTTCGAGAACTCCTCGGCCACCTCGGCGGCGGTGCGGCCCTCCTCGTTCGCGCGATTGATGATCTTGTCGTCCACATCGGTCAGGTTCTGCGCAAAGGTGACCTGGTATCCCTTGTAGATGAGGTAGCGACGAATCACATCGAACGAGAGGAACGTGCGCGCATTGCCTATGTGGATCTGGTCGTAGACCGTCGGGCCGCACACGTACATGCGGATCTTGCCCTCTTCGATGGGCTTGAGCTCCTGCTTGCGGTGCGTCCGCGTGTTGTAGACGAGCATGGCGTCTCCTCGCTGTATCTATGGAGTTTGGCTCCAACCTAGGATAGCCGTTTTTTGAGAGAAGACCTCGTAAACCGGGCGGTTGCGCACATGGGTTCTGGTCGTTGCAGATATCTCAACCACTTTTAAGTATTGAAAAAAATCAAACTGTAGTAAATTGCATTTATGTAATTTGAAAAATACTGGATGGACGTCCACATAGATGCAGTTCAGTCCTCTATAACGCAGAACGACTCGCGTCCATCATGTATGACGCGCGTATAGCCTAAGGAGATAGGGTTGCTCGACTTCATCCGCTTTTGCTGGAGTTCCATCACGAAGCGCCACCGCTACACAGGCTACATGCTTGCAAAGCTGGGCAAAGCGCTCGCTGGCGTTGCAGTGCCGTTGCTGGTGGGCTGGGTCATCAATAGCCTGGTGGATGGCTTCGATACCAGCAGCATCCTGCCATGGTGCTTTCTGGCCGCAGCGCTGGGCGCGGCGGCGGCCTTGCTGCAATATGTGGCCACACAGCTCTACACGCGCATACAGCTAGACTCAGCTCTGAACCTGGAGCTCTTCGCCATCAATCGCGTGCAGCACTTCTCGCAGGACTTCTTCTCGTCCTACGATCCCGCCTACTACCATCGGCAGGTAAACAACGACGCCAACGCCATCTCTATCTTCTTTTTGTACAACGGGTCAAACGCACTCGTAAGCGCCGCCTCGTTGATTGCTATCTTCGTACTGGTGCTGCTAGTGAACGTGCCTATCGCCCTTTTGTGCGCCGCCCTTACGGTGGTGGCAGCCCTGGTGTACGCACGTTTGCGCGGAGCGGTATATCAGAAGGACCTGGACTATAAGGAGTCCTTTGCAAGATATGCCCGCTGCGAACTGAGCCAATTCAGCCAGGTCGACTTCATACGCAGACACGTGCTGTTCGACCGATTCCACCACATGCTAACGAGTAACTTCAAGTCGGTCGCTCAAGCCGGAATCCAGAGCAACGAGATCTCGTCCAGGACCACAGCGCTGAACGACCTGGCAGTGGCGCTGTTCCAGGCCGCGCTTCTGGCAACGGGAGCTTGGCAAGTTGCAATCGGCGCCATGCAGGTGGGGTATCTGGCCACGGTCTATAGCTACTTCACGATGATTGTCTCGGCCGTGCAGTACTTCAACGAATTTGGCGTCGAGTACCAGAACACCAAGGTCAGCTATGAGCGCCTGAAGAAAATCCAAGACACCCCTCTGGAGCCCAACGGAACACAAGCGCTTCAGAGCGTGTCGCAAATCGCCTGCCAAGATCTAACGTTTACCTACCCCGGCAAAAGCCAGCCCATCATTCAAGGTCTCAGCGTCTCCTTTGCACCAGGAAAGCTCTGGGGGCTCGCGGGCGCAAACGGCTGTGGCAAATCCACGCTCCTCAAGCTTTTGGATGCAGAGTGGGCGGGCTTGTACCAGGGCAATATTCGATACGGCGCTGTCGAGCAGGCTTCTCTTGACCATTACCTGCTGCGACAAAATGACATCGTAATGGTGGAGCAGGAGCCTCCGGTGATCGAGGACACACTCCGAGCAAACCTGACGCTCCTGTGCCAGGAGAGTCCACACGAAGACGAGCTGCAAGGGGCCATCGACCGTTTGGGGCTACGCCACTACGTGACCAGCTGCCCCCAGGGGCTGGATACCGTGTTGGATGACCACGCCCCCGCGCTGTCGGGAGGCGAAAAGCAGAAGGTCGCCATAATACGCGCACTCATGGCGCGCCCCCAGGCGATGCTTCTGGACGAGCCTACTAGTGCATTGGATGCGGCAAGTGCCCAGGAGCTAGGCCGCATTCTGCACGAGTTCAGCCGCGAGCACGTCGTCGTGGTAGTGACACATGACAAGGATCTCCTAGCTACGTGCGACGAGATAGTACGGCTAGGCTCAACGGCCTAGTCCGACACCGGCAACAGCTTAGCGTCCTGAAGCGCATCCTTGGAAGCATTGCTTGGATGGCGAAAATGAAAAGGGCGGCAGACCGGCTCGTAGCCTGTTTACCGCCCTTTTCCATAAGAATAACTCGCTGTTAGACCTTGATTGACCTGGCGGCCCTGTCCTTCCAGTAGCTCCAGAAGGGCTGCTCCATCTCTATGAGCTCGCGCCTGGTATGGACATACCTTCCCTCTGCGAGCTGGCCGGAGAGCATGTCCTCCTTCCT
>JAQXQO010000063.1 GCA_029101205.1 Coriobacteriales bacterium
CAGGCATGCACCCCCGATTCGACCACTCCCGAACAGCTGAATGCCAAGGCCGCTGGTGCGAGCACCCACACCTGGCTTTTCCGCAGGCCTCTCTGCAGAAGTCGGACCTGTGAGCGCCCACCCCTGGGACTTTTGCAGGGATTTCTGCAGGGGTCGGACCTGCGAGTACCCACACCTGCCACCTTTGCAGGCGCCCGATGCGCCCCACCCAAGAAAGGCCTGGTCAAGAGCCTGCGCCCCTATGGCTGGCCATTCCTGAATGCAAAGGTCGGACCTGTGGGTACTCGCACCTCGAACCCTTGCAGGGAATCCTGCAGAACTGGGAGGTATGGGTGCGGCGGCTTCCGCAGCCCACCGCAGCAGCTTCCGAAGAGAGCCCGGCAGCGGCCTCCCCAACAGCTCGGCTGGCAACAAGTACATTTTTCAATGCCCAAACATCGCATCGCCCCATCCACACTGGCGATTTCCAACAAACTGCCTGTTAACGGCCTCGCATGGAGCAGGTGTCCACCGGCACCCGCTCAGCAGCAGCCCAACTGCCCGGACCGGGATTCGCAAATGCTGCGTGCAATGCCGTCAAGTACGCCCGCGCTAACCGGATGCGTGCTATACAAGAAGGGCCTACGGTTCGAGGGCCTTGGTACGAAGCGCTTCGATGTGAAGCGGCCCGCGGCTCAAGGAATCGACAGCCCCGACGCCCGAAACACGCCGCCGGCGGCTCGCACCCCCCGCTCGCCCGCACCGGCTCGCGCTCTCCAGTCGCCCGCCGCAAGCCACCGCAGGCAGCAGTTCGTCCCAACCTCAGGAGCCATCGCAATGCAGCTAGAGAGAGCAAAGCAGACGTCGGAGTCCATCGAGCTTGCCGTGGTGCTGGCGCTGTCGGGCGGACTCATGGACGCCTACTCCTACCTGGGCCGTGGCAAGGTCTTCGCGAACGCCCAGACGGGCAACATGCTGCTGTTCGGCGTGGCCCTTGCCGACCAGGACGCCGAGCGCGCTCTGCGCTACTTCTTTCCCGTGCTCAGCTTTGCCATCGGCATCGCCATCGCTCACAGCATAAAGATCTTCTCGCACGAGAGGCACGTGCACTGGCGTCAGGTGGCCCTGGTGATCGAGCTCTGCATGCTGATATTTGTGGGCTTCCTCCCCGACGACATGAACTTGCTGGCAAACTGCCTGACCTCGCTGGCCTGCGGCATCCAGGTGCAGGCGTTCCGAAAGCTGCACGGCCATCCCTTCGCCACCACCATGTGCATCGGAAACCTGCGCAGCGGCACGCAGCACCTGGTCAGCTACTTCCACACGAAGAACTGCGACCGACTGGTGGACGCCCTGCTGTACTACGGCACCATTGTGACCTTCGTCATCGGCGCCGTCATCGGCAGCCGCCTAGTGGGTGCCGTCGGCCTACGCGCCATCTGGCTGAGTCCCGTCCTGCTGGCGGCGGGCTTGGCGCTCATGTGCATGGACCGCGAGGGCCGCGACTTCAACATCGCCGAGAGGCGCTACGCCACCCTGCGCCAGCGCCAGGAGCGCGAGCACCTCTCGAACGACGAGTTCCGCGACCAGATAAGGCAGGAGATGCGCCACGACCTGGAGCAGCAGATCGAGGACGACGTGGCCAACGAGCTGCAGGAGCAGTACGCCGACGAGGTCAGCCCGCAGACGATCGAGCACGTCACCCGCGACATCGACGCCGAGGTCGAGGCCACCGTCGAGAAGGACCTCGACTCAGCCGACGCGCGGGACGGCATCGCGCAGGGCGCCCCTCGCAAGAAGGGCGGCTCGCGCAAGTAGCACGGCGCATGCGGAAGCATCGCCCCGCGACCGCGCCTGCCCTTCTTGCCCTCCAGCTTTGACGCATCTCCGCAAACCCTTGGTTTTATCGCGACTTCGTGTTGCAATTGCGATGTTTTCGCACATAAAACCGCACATCAACCGCTGGGGCACGCCCAGCGCGTAAGGTAAGTTAGTTTGTTGCGTTCGCGAGTGCGAACGATATTCCATCATGAAACGGAGAATCATGGCCGACAGCCATCACAACCATCGCGACGATCGTCGCAATCATCACGCAGGCCGTGGCAGAAGAAAGAACTACGGCAAGAAGAAGGACTTCATCAAGAAGGACCGCGAGAAGGCCCCCAAACTCAAGGAGATCAACCTCACCGACGAAGAGCTGAAGGCCACCCCGTTTGGCATGCTGGGCCTCAGCCCCACGGTCGTAAAGTCGACCATCGACATGGGCTACGCCGATCCCACGCCCGTACAGAAGCAGGCCATTCCCGAGGTGCTGGCCGGCCACGACGTCATGGCCGCGGCACAGACCGGCACCGGCAAGACCGCAGCGTTCCTGCTGCCCGGCCTCGACAACCTCCCCCACACCCAGAAGGGCGAAGGCCCGCTGATGCTGGTCGTCACCCCCACCCGCGAGCTGGCCCAGCAGATCGAGGCCGTGGCCAACTCCGTGTGCGCGCGTACCGGCCACAAGGCGGCCACCGTGGTGGGCGGCGTCAGCTACAACCCGCAGCGTGCCGCCCTGAAGCGCGGCTGCGACCTCCTGGTCGCCACGCCCGGCCGCCTGATCGACCTCATGAACCAGGGCGCCTGCAGCCTGAGCCAGGTGAAGCTGCTGGTCCTGGACGAGGCTGACCGCATGCTGGACATGGGCTTCTTGCCCGACATGCAGCGCATCGTCTCCGAGACCCCCGAGGGCCGTCAGACCCTGCTGTTCTCGGCCACGCTGGACCACAGCGTCCTGGACCACACGCGCGACCTGGTGAACGACCCCGTCAGCATCGAGATCGCTCACAAGGGTACCACCGCCGAGACGGTGGAGCAGTACGTGCTGGGCACCGAGCACCTGGCCAAGGGCGCTCTGCTGGTGCAGCTGCTGCAGCAGGAGGGCTCCAAGCGCGTCATCGTGTTCACGAACAGCAAGCACCGCGCCGACACCATCTGCCGCAAGCTGGAGAAGAGCGACATCAAGTGCGCCCCCATCCACGGCGACCGCTCGCAGGCCCAGCGCATGACCGCTCTGCGCCGCTTTGCGCAGGGTGACGTCGACGTGCTGGTGGCCACCGACGTCCTGGCGCGCGGCATCGACGTGCCCGACGTCTCGTACGTCGTCAACTTCGACGTGCCGTTCGACGACCCCGAGGACTACATCCACCGCATCGGCCGCACCGGCCGCGCCGGCGAGGAGGGCTGGGCCGTCACCTTCGTCACGAAGGAGGACTACCTCAACCTGCGCGCCGTCGAGCAGCTGATGGGCCGCGTCATTCCCGACTTCCCGCGCGCCGAGGGCCTGGACCTGGGCGAGGAGCCCTTCCAGCCCGACCCTAACCGCAACCCCGACGACAAGCTCCCCAGCGCGAAGGTCCGCAAGCGCATGGCCAAGCGCGCCGGCAAGGGCGGCGGCAAGCGCGGTGGCAAGCGCCGCGACGACAAGCGTCCCAAGGCCAAGCACGAGCACCACAAGCACGAGGCCGAGGAGCGTCGCCACGACGCCGAGACTACCGAGGCCAAGCCCATGAACCGCAGCGAGCGTCGCGCCGGCATGCAGCGCAACCGCGACCTGTTCACTCAGAGGGCCACGAAGGACAGCAAGCCCGGCAGGGGCTCCAGGGCCAGGGTCCAGGATGGCGAGGCCGTCTCCGAGACCTGGAACAAGTTCCAGAGGGGCAGCCGCAAGCGCGCACGCGACATCGACGTCGACGGTGGTTTCCTGCGCGACAAGAAGCGCGGTGCCAAGCACCCCGGCCACAAGGACGACGAGCGCGACGAGCGTCGCGATGACCGTCGTGGCGGCAAGGGCGGCTACCGCAGCTCCCGTCGCAGCGACTGGCGCGACGACCGCAGCAGCAACCGTTACGGCGACTCTCGCGACCGCTATGGCAAGTCACGTGACAGCCGCCACAGCGACAGCCGTGACGGCAACCACGGCGGCAAGCGTGGCGCCAACAACGTCAGGGTCGTTCGTCTGAGCGACGCATATGGTCCCAAGGGTGGCAAGCGCCATTCCAGCCGTCACCCCGGCGACCGCGGCGGCAGGCGCTAGCAGCCACTCGCTAGCAGCCAATCGCTAGCATCCGCTCCGAAGGCTACCATCGTTCGAAATACCGGCCAGGGACTCAGGTCCCTGGCCTTTTCTTTATCTGGGCGTGAGTCTATGGGCGTGAATGACCGGCGGCAACTGACGGCGACTAACTTCGAGCGGTACTAATTTGCTCGCCGCGTCACCATGAGCCGACCAAATCCGCACCGCTCGAAGTTGTCCGAATCCAACTCAAACAAGAGAAGGGCCCCACGTCCCAAGGGGTCCAACGAAGGGTCCAACGTCCCCGCAATTTGCTACCTTTTTAGTGCCATATCGACTTCTGCTCAGCCGGGCCCAACTAGTTCGATGCGAGCAACTTCGCTCGGTACTATTTTGTTTGCGCGGGGCTGGGCCCAGCAACCAAAAAGGTACCGCTCGAAGTGACCACTGGCTAACTGTAGTGTCATCAAAGGTCGCACGCCCGCCGAGTTATGCTATCAACCTAATGACATTTGCCCATCATGCGGTCACGGTTCTCAGAGTTCAAAAAGGGCAACTTCGCTCGGTACCTTTTTACTCGTTTGAGGCCAAGAAGGGCGACCAAAACCGCACCGTTCAAAGTAAGCTGGGGCCAACTACGTCGCCGTGCGAGACCTCTCCGGTCGAGGCGACTTCAATGGCCTGGATGTCTAATGGCCGCTTGGTTGGGCGACCGTGTGGTTGAGTGGCTCTATGCTTAGCGACCCGCACGACCATGCGCATAGACACCGAGGACGCACCCATGGCGCGCCCATGGCACCAGCGCGCCCACCAGCCTCCGCCCAAATGCACCTGCGTCACCGCATCTGCGGCACAAACCAGCCCGCCAGCCATCACTCGCTCAGGTGCACCTGGCGGTAGCTGACGCCGCAGGTGTCAAATATCCTGCAAGCGATGAGATTGTCCATGCTGCCCTCGTACTTGTTGTCCAGGTAGACAACCTCGCCGATACCAGCCTGTACCAGCGTCTTTGCACATTCGTGGCAGGGGAACAGGGTCACGTACACCGTGGCCTTCTGCATGTCCTTCAGCGAGCCGCGATAGTTCAGGATGGCGTTGGCCTCGGCGTGCACCACATAGCTGTGCTTGTCGTTCAGGGGATCGGAGCTGGCGCCCCACGGGAAGTCGTCGTCGTTCAGCGCCGAGGGCGTACCGTTGTAGCCCACCGAGAGGATGCGATGGTTCGTGTCGGCGATGCATGCTCCGACCTGCGTGTTTGGATCCTTGCTGCGCTCGGATGCAGCTAGCGCCACCTTCATGAAGAACTCGTCCCACGAAATGACATTGCGTCGCTTGTCAGGCATGCTCTCCCCCTCTGGATGCCGCGGATGCCGAATCAGCAGGCCGAAACGCCAGAGGGCCAGCAATCTGCAGCCCCAGTGGTCGCTCCGTCTAAACTGCCAGCTACCTGCATATTCGCAGCTAGTACTTGCACCTCGCCCACCGTCAATAACGTATTGCACAATGGCGCAACCACATCTGCATTTCAAGCTTCCACACGAAATGGCGGCAATTGCAGCACATTGAATTGGACAAGAAGTTCCGCCGCAATACAGGGGGGTGTGGCCGCAGAACAAGAGCACCGCCATACCAACAGCGCCAACTCACCAACAGCGTCGCCGCGCCAGCAGTACTGTCGCGCCAACAGCACCGCTACAAATAGCAAACAAGAAGCGCCACCGTCCTCGACGATGGCGCTTCTCACATGGCTGTTCATTGGCCACCAACGCGGCATGAGCCTAGCATCGGCAGCTGCGGCATATGCGAGTAGGTGCGACGCACGCGAGCGGCCACCGTATATGCGAGCAGCCAACGCACACGCTAGCGCCCTAGGCAGATGCGAACTGCTACGGCGAATCAAGCCGCCAAAGCTACTTCGCCTTCGTGCTCCCCGCCGAGCCCTTCCGCGAGCCGGAGCGGCGCGTCGAAGAAGAGCGCGCGGGCTTGGGCTTCGTCTTGGACGCGGAGGCTCCCCGCGAGCCACTCTTCCTCGTCGCGGTCGAGCGAGACCCCGAGCTGGCCTTCTTTGCGCCGGTCGAACGCGACGCGGCAGACTTGGGCTTCGGCGCCACCCCGGCTTTCGCAGCAGAATCAGCCAGCGAACCCGCTGTGTCCGCTTCGACCTTCGCATTCGTGTCGGCCTTCGCCTGCGCATCGGCCATAATGCCCGCATCGGCCTTCGCATCCGCTTCGGCCGTTATGTCCGCACCGGCCGCGGGCTCGGCCTTAGCCTCCTCGGCCGCAGCCTCGGCCTTCTGCTGTGCCTCGCGCTTCTCGACCTCGAACGTGGCCTTCACCCGCTGGAACATGGCCTTGGCCCGGTTGGCCGCCTCCTCGGCAGCCTCCGTCGCGGCCTGGCGCTCCTGCAGCGTTGTGGTGGCTGCCTCTGCGTCGTTCTTCGCCCGCTCGGCATCCGAGCGAGCCTCGCCGGCAATCCACTCGGCCTTCTGCCTGGCTTCGGTCGCCTGGTCGGCCTGAGCCTGCGCGGCCTCGCCGGCCTTCGTGGCCTCGTCCAGCACGCGAGCCGCCTCGTCTCGCTTTGCCCACGCCTGTCGAGCAACCTCACACAGCTCGTCCTCGCGCTTGGCGCAGTCGCTAACCTGCTGGGACTCGTGCTCCAGGCGCTTCTGGGTATCCTTCTGGCGCGTCTTGGCATCTTCCAGAGTGCGCTGCGCCTGCTCTAGCTGGCGGCTCTGGTCGTCCATGATGGCCACGGCGTGGTCCACCTCGGCCTGCGCGGCGGACAGCTGGGCGACCAGCTTGCGCTCCTCGAGACCGTTCGCGCGAATCAGGCACGGCAGCAGCTGGCGGGCCTCCTCGTGCCACCAGGCCCAGTCATGGCTGACGTCGTAGCCCCAGTACTCAAAGGTGGCACCCACCTGTAGCTGCGCAAACACGGTGTCAAGCGCACGCTGCGTGTCGATGCCGTCCTCGCTTTGGTGCTGCCCGCACACGAAGGCCAGCGCCTCGCCGCGCAGCTGGGCTACCTGCCCCTTCGTGAGCTTCTCCGCCAAATCCACCGGCGAGACCTCAAGCCAGCCCTCGTCCAGGTCGCCCTCGACGAAGCGGCGCACGTCGTAAGTGCCCGACAGGGCCAGCAGCCCGCCAAACGGCGCCGGGTCCTGCAGCAGCGTGACGACGGCGTTCAGCGCGCCAATGCCCGCACCGGCGAGGATGGGCTTTCGCTCGGAAGGCGTGTGCGAACAGACGAACGGCACGAACTCCTGGTGAACGAACTCGTAGTACGAGCGCACGTTCTCCAGCCGGTACTCCGGCAGGGCGTTGGAGGCATACCAGCCCTCCTCGTCCATGGAGTCGATGCAGAACAGCTGCACCTTGCCGCCGTTTATCACAGACGACAGGGCATCAGTCATCCCGTTGTTCTCCCAGCTGGTGCAGGTGGAGTCGCCCTCGGGGAACGCAATGACCGGCCAGCCCGCATCGCCGTACACGGTGACATCGAAGTCGCGGTCCAGTTCCTCGCTGTGCAAGGTGTAGTCAACTACCTCCATGGGATCCTCCAAATCGCCCCGTGCCTCGGTCCTGCGTCAGCGCCGCATTCGCATTCGACGCCCACGCTGAAAGCCCACGCTTGGCCAGCGCAAGCCGAACCCGCAGGGGCATCCGCGCCCCCGGTCCTGTACAGAGGGGCGGCACCGCCCCACGTCCCGTACATTCTGGACCCATTCAGTCCGTAGGCGCAGTATAAGTCTTCCAACCTGCACTTTTCTGCCGCTACGCGGTATGGTTGCACCCGCTTGGCATGGTTGCCGCCGCCCGAACTTGCTGCCGCCCATCATGGCAAGAAGAGCACACTGCTCCGCATCCCAGCCGGTCAGGCCAACTCCCGGCCAGCCAGTCCAACTCCCTGGCTAGCCAGTCCAACTCCCCGGCCAGCTGGCCAAGCGCAGTGCAGGCTCGCATGCCCAACCTGCACTGAAAGCCATGGCTGATAATCTGCGGCCTCGGGCATCAGACACGCTCGACCCGCACTCCCCTAGTCCACCTGCGGGAGCTTCCCCTCCTTCTGGGCCTTGCGCACGGCGGCCTCCATGTTTGCCACCACGGGGTCGACGGAGCTGACCGAGGCGCTGGGGGCCTCGTCCTGGCTGAACAGCGCGTCCAGGATGGCACCAAGCTGCGGAGCGTACGGGTCCTCCTGGGCGGTGTAGCCCGTGCAGTCGTAGCCCATGGTCCCCAGGGCAGTCGCCACCAGACCCACGTCCACGCCCATCTGGTCCAGCACGTCGGTCACAGGAACCGTGCGGTCCACACTCTCCAGCCCGAAGTCCTTCAGGGCCTCGCCCAGCTTGGGGTGGTCCGCCACCAGCTGGTCGATG
>JAQXQO010000064.1 GCA_029101205.1 Coriobacteriales bacterium
CGTCCTCGTCGGAATCGCCGGCACCGTACTCCCGCCGCAAGTACCCCACGCAACAATCCACGGATGAGAACGCTGCGAGGTCGGGGCCCGTCCACAGCCAGCCCCCGGCAGCGGTTCCGGCTCCACCCGCCCTGCGGGAGTTCTTCGGGTAGAAGAGGCATCCCCCCGGTTCTTCGAACAGGCAGAGCTTCTTTCGCTGCACCTCGACGAGCCTGCCGAGAAACTCGTGCGTGCTGGCCCATCTTTCTGTGTTGGAGTACTTTCTGAGCTCACAGTCGGGCTCTGTCCCGACGATCTCTTCACAGACAGTGACCTTCTGCTTGAGCGGCGCAGCCTCGTTCTGGTAGACGATGTATGCCATCTCGGCGGCGTCAAGCTTGCGTCCTGCCTCCTGCAGATGTGCCGCGACGTCCTTCGAGTTGAACCACTGATAGATGCCCACCTTCACCCCCGCTTTCCCATGAAGGCTATGAGGTCGTCGTCGGACATGCCGTCATCGGCCTCCATCGGGGCGTCATCGAGCATCTTTGCCCTCGCCCTGTCTCCGCCGAGCCAGCGCTGCACGTCCTTCAGGACCCGCTCTTCCTCCGGAAGCTCGCTGTCGTACGTCTCCGCCCGGTAGAGCGTCGAGTAGCCCGGTATGCTGATGTGCAGGCCGGCACCGTTCCCAAGCGAGAGTGAGCGCCAGGGACCCCTTCCTGAGGACGGCCTCTCGCCGTGGTTTCTTGCCAGGACGTAGGGCTTGCAGCCGTCGGTGCGGTTGTGGGGCAGCAGGACGAGGCCGTGCGCCAGTGGCGCGAAGGGCCGACAGTCGAGCGTGATGATGTCGCCCGCATCGAACGGGGTGGGCAGGCTCGGGCGACCCAACCCGGCGTAGGGGTGCAGCCTCGGGTCGAGGCGCCACAGGGGACGCCATTCGCGCTCGCCGCCGTCCCAGTAGTTCTTCTCGAAATACACGACCTTGTCGCGGATGAGGTAGTAGGTGTAGGGGTTGCACCACATGCGGTACATGTCGCTGTGGCGCCACTTCTCGAGCACCGTCCAGCACGGGGCATCCGCATCCCACTCATCCTCTGCCATTTCGCGACGGAGGTCATGAAGCGCGGCGTCGAGGCAATCAAACGGCGCTACACCCTCCTCGTGCACCTCGTAGAGTTCCGGTTGCTCGTCCCACAGACTCTTGCGGTAGAGCAATTCACCAGGCCCTACCCGCAGCGCTTGGAGCGCCTTGCTGGTGACGTCTCGGCAGGTCGTGAACGAGGATGACATGACATCATCCCAGCACCTCCGAACTACGCCAAGCCTCTTGCGAGGGTCCAATTCGGGCATCCGCCCGAGAACAGCTCCCACCAGATCGACCATCTTCCTAAAGACGTCATCGTAGCGGACGCAGTTCTTGCATGCCTTGTATTTCTCGACCAGAGGTGCCGGCAACCCAAGGATGATCTCAATGAGAGCCCTACTGGAGAGAGGCTCACCGGCAGCGAACAAAGCCATAGACCTCGATGGGACGAAGGCGTCCGCAATCCGTTCCTGCTCCTTTGGAGGGAGGCCATCTTTTCCAACCTGATAGAGAAATCCTTAGGGAGGGATGATTGTATATACGTCATCCAGACATTTGACCTCAGAAGCCCCGTCCTGCCACATAACGCGGACAGGCTTGCCGAGCGCAACAAGCATGAGGATTGCGAGGAAGGTACCACGGCTTCTGCCGTCCCATGCCATGAGGCCATAGTCCACATCGAGCGCCATTGCCTCGCTCTTGACGGCTTCGAAGCGGTAACCGGCGAGCCTCGTGCAGCATGCGCTCGCCTCACCCCAGCGACTATGCACGTCCCACATGCCTTCGTTCATGCGAACAGATCGATGACTCGTATAGATGGTGACGTGACGATACTTCGTCTCTGCCAGATACCTCTGAGCAACCATATCGACGCCCGTGCCATCACCAACGAGCAATTCGTTCCCGCCGGCAACGAGAGCAGCGAGCTCGACCTGCATGTCTGCTGACAGCACCCTCTCCGACCTGCTCCCGTCTACGAATACCCTCATATGTTATCCCGTTCCACGACTTCTTCCTTAGAACAGGGTAGTGGAGAACATGGGACAAAAAACACCGCATAGAGTCGCAGGAGAAAACCAAGAAGACTTCGTGAAGCGTATCCCTGCGACAGGCGGGTGGCATAGCCTGAAAGCCAAGGAAAGCCTTCCGAAGCCCGGGAGGTCCCTTATGAGGGGCCGGAAAGAGGACAATCATATTCTTCTCCGGCCTCATCCGTTTATGAAGGTGATTTCCCCCAATTCCGCGCCCACCAAGCCATGGAGGGGCACGCACCTGCATAGGCACCCCATTGTAGTTTTGGTGGGCACCGTGGTGGGTATATGGTGGGCAAAAGAAAAGAGGTCAGAGACTCAAGCCTCTGACCTCGTCTTTTGTGGTGGGCGTTAGAAGATTTGAACTTCTGACCTCTTCCGTGTCAGGGAAGCGCTCTCCCCCTGAGCTAAACGCCCGAACTATGTGAGCAAGATGAACAACTAGAAAATGTTCTTCTTACCATGCGCTGACGTGGGGTCGAACAACGCGGTAGCTATTCTATGTGAACGGGCTTCTTCGCGCAAGGCACAATGGAAGATTTTTTCTAGTGATGGGATGAACGCACCCGCATAGGGGAATCTATTAGGACGCGTGAACCTATAATCTGAATGCCTGAAAGGCCCAGGCCTTCGCCCTGAGGCGAATGCGTTGGGACCCGGGCGTATTTCACGCAGACGATTGGACCGGCGCGTAACGCACGACCACGACCACGACCACGACCACGAGGAGCAGCATGAAGCTATCTCAGAACCCTAACTACGTTCCGGGGTTCAGAGACATAGTGAACCTGCGCGACCTGGGCGGTCGACCCCGTCCTGACGGTCGGCGGATGAAGCGCGGCCTGGTGTATCGCTCCGGCGCCCTCTACCTCATGAACGACGACGAGCTCCAGCGGCTCCGGGGCTTGGGCCTGCGCTATGTGCTGGACCTGCGCAGCCGCAAGGAGGTGCGCAAGCACCCCGACCCCCAGCTGCCCGGCGTCACGCAGCAGCACATCAGCGCCGCAAAGGACCCTGACGGAGGCGAGCTCAGCCTGACCGCCTTTGGCCTGGCGCGCGTGCTCCTGCGCGCCCGTCGCAGCCGCGAGTACCAGGGCGCCAGCCTGATGGACACCATGGCCACGCTGTACGCGCGCTCCATGGCCTTCGACAACCCCGCCTACCGCGAGCTGTTCCGCCGCCTGGACGCAGGCAACGTGCCGCTGCTGTTCCACTGCAGCCAAGGAAAGGACCGCACCGGCGTCGCGGCCATGCTGGTCATGCTGGCCCTGGGCTACGACGAGGAGTCGGTCGTCGACGGGTACGTCCTCTCGAACGAGTACCGCGCCGAGAAGCTGACCGCCCTCATAGACGGCCACAGGAAGATCATGTCGCGCATCCCCGCGCTGCGCTTCCTGGCGCAGGCGGCCGAGGGGGTCATCCGAGAGTTCGGCGAGATGACCATCAACGTCATGAAGCAGCGCTACGGGTCCATGGACGCCTACTTCCAGACCGAGTACGGGCTCGACGCGGCTGCGCGCCAGCGGCTGTGCGAGCGCTACCTGGAGCCAGTCGACGCGAGCCAGCAGGAGTAAAGACAAGGCCCTCCGACGCCGGCGAAGGCGTGGAGGGCCATTGTTTCTTCTTGCCTGATGTTCTTTGTTCTAGCCGTTGGGGGCCAGGTCGTAGCCCACGGCCAAGTTCTGGAAGCGGTCGGCGATGAACTCGTCGGTGTAGTGCGTATCGACCCACTCCTGGAAGGCGTTCTGGGGCGGAATGCCCTTGTCGCGCGCGGTCTTTCGGTTGAAGCACGCCAGGGTCATGAACACGTCGGCCGCCAGGTACACGCTCAGCAGCACGATGAAGACGGCCTGCCGCTTCGTAGTGAAGAACCCGATGCGATACAGCAGCTCGGGCAGGACTACCTTGCACCATATGAGCCCGATGATGCCCCAGAAGAAGAGGAACCTCCATGCCACCCACTGCGTGATGGCGTCGGGTAGGCCGATGTAGGTCCAGCTCTGCGCGTGGAAGATCGTGTTCATGGACCAGCCGGTGATCTGCTCCAAAAGTCCGCCCACGCCCGCCGACACCAGGAACACCTGCCACGTCTTCGCGTGGAAGTGACGCAGGGCAATGGCCATCAGACTCAGGAGCACCGCCCCGAATCCGTACAGGGGCGAGAAGGGCCCCCACACCAGGCCCACGCGGCTCTGCAGGATGCCCGCCGAGAGGAGCATCCAGACCTCCTCCAGCACCAGTCCCGCGATGCTGCCGAGGAAGAAGATCATGATGATCTGGAACGCGCCCAGACGAAACGACTGCAGGTACTCGTCGCGCGCCTGCGCCACTGCCACGTTGACCCGGTGAATCTGCCGCAGAGTTAGGTGCTGCGGGGCCTCCAGGGTCACCATGTCGCGCGTGCGCTGAGCCAGCCGCCATGCCTGCTCCTTCTCGTAGGCCTCGCGGATGTCCGGGTCGACGCGCTCCTCCTGGATTACACGTTCCAGCTCGCGACCACGTCCCAGCCACTTCCAAAAGGCGCGGATCGCCTTCGCGATCAGCATCACCAGCAGAAACAGCAGGACGAGCGAAAAGATGGAAAGAAGCACCGCTTCCCCCTCCCCTTTTGGTCAGAATTCCTAGGCTGGGCCCAGCTCGGCCGAACCTGGAAGTTGCCGGGCTCGGTTCGTTGGGCACAGGCTCAATCGTCTCAGCTTGGCCAAGCCCAGCCTAAGCAATCATTCGAATTGCGCGCCAAGCTGCGACGTGCGCGAAGCTCGCCGCAGCATACTTATCCGCCTTCGAGTTTACACGTCCGCCGCATTTGACGCCCGCCGAAGCACCCGCACCTGCCACACTTGCAGGGACTTCTGCAGGGGTCGGACCTGTGGGCGCCCACACCTCGGGGTCCTGCAGGATTTTCTGCAAAGGTCGGACCCGTGGGCGCTCATACCTCCGGGTTTTGCAGGGATTTCTGCAGGGGTCGGACCTGTGCGCACCCACACCTGCCACCTTTGCAGGGGGCCGGTTTGCCCTTCTTGCAAAAGCCCAGGTAAACGACCTGTCATCTTGAAAGTACAGATATCTGAATGCAAAGGTCGGACCTGTGGGCGCACGCACCTCGGACCCTTGCAGGGATTTCTGCAGAAGTCGGACTTGTGGGTACACGCACCTCGGGGTCCTGCAGGATTCCCTGCAAAGGTCGGACCCGTGGGCGCCCACACCGGCGACCTCTGCAGAAAGTCCTGCAGGGGTGAGAGGTATGGGCGCTCACACCTGGCTTTTCTGCAGCAAGACCCGCAGAAGTCGGACTCCTGGCGCGCTTCCTACTGCTCCCACGGCCACCCGCGCGAGCGATGGGGGGGGATACTTGCTTGACCATGGGCGCCATCGGTGCAGAGGACCTACCAGCGATGCTCTCCATGCAAGCGATGCTCTTTCCAGCAGCGCTCTTTCCGTCAGCGATGCCATCCTGCCAGCAAGGCTCTCCCCCCACCATCGAAAGCCAGGCTCTACCAGCGCGGATGCGGGCGAGTGTCAGGGCATACGATGCCACCGCCCACGCACTCCAGACCATCGTAGACGACGCAGCTCTGGCCGGGCGCCACGAGGCGTTGCGGTGTGTCGAAGCTCACGCGGGCCTGGCCGTTTGGCAGGGGCTCCACCCGCGCGGGCACGAGCGCACCCGTGTGGCGCGTGCGAACCACGTAATCGCCTGCCACTGGGGTTTGCCCGGATGCGGGAGCTCGATCCGCAGGAGCTTGACCCGCAAGGGTATTCCTCGCCACAGGTGCATGTCCCGCCAGCCAGTGGCAGTCCTCCAGCACGAGCTCCGTCGTCAGCAGCGCGGGGCAGTCGTGGTTCGCCGAGACGTACACCACGTTGTCCTGCGTGTCGGTGCGCACGACGTAGCGCGCCGGGCCCCCACCCAGGTTCAGTCCCTTGCGCTGGCCGATGGTAAAGAGGAATGCCCCGTCGTGACGGCCCAAAACGCGGCCCGTCTCCCACTCCACGATGTCGCCGGCCTTGCGGTCAAGCACGTCCAGCAGGAACGTGCGGATGCCCACCTCGCCCACAAAGCAGATGCCGTCCGAGTCGGGCTTCCGCTCGATACCCAGCCCACGCTCCGCACACATCTGGCGCACGACGGCCTTCGAGGGGATGTCGCCCACCGGAAACAGCACGCGGTTGAAGGTCTGGCCCGGAACGCGCCACAGGAAATAGGTCTGATCCTTGTGCTCGTCGGCAGCACGCAGGAGCCGCGCAGGCTGCGCGGGGTCCGTCGCATGCTGCGTCCTGGCGTAATGACCCGTAGCTATGAGGTCCGCACCATCGGCGAAGGCGCGCTGGGCGAAGGTGCCAAACTTCACCGCCTGGTTGCACATGACGTCAGGGTTGGGAGTGTAGCCACGGGCATACGAGTCCACCAGATAGTCCACCACGGTGGTCTTGTACTCGGCCTCGCAGTCCCACACGTCCAGGTCTATGCCCAGGGTGACCGCCACGCGCTCGGCATCGGCCAGGTCGGCCGCCCAAGTGCACTTGAACCCAGGCAGGTCGCGCGACCAGTTTCGCATGTATATGGCATGGACGTCGTAGCCCTGCTCGCACAGCAGGGCGGCCGAGAGGGCTGAGTCCACTCCCCCGCTCATGCCCAGGTAGACCGTCTGGCTCATGCTCGACCTCCCAACCTTGCGGCCCCACGCGAGCTGCCGTAGCGCTCCAGCAGCTGCACCTCGTCGACTCCCGTGCGCTGCAGCTCGCTCGTCACCGCTCGCTCGATGGCGTCGGCGGCGAAGTCCACCTGCCGCCGCGTGGTCTGCCTGCCCAAGGTCATGCGCAGGCTGCCTCGAGACACCTCGCGCGGCAGCCCGATGGCGTCGAGCACGTGCGAGACTTGCATCCGGCTGGCGGCACATGCGCTGCCCGTACCCACGCTGACACCCTGGCGCTCCAGCAGTATCACGAGTCTGCGCGCCTCCACGCACGGAAACGAGACATGCAGCAAGTTGGGCAGCCGCAGCTTCTGGCGCTGAGGGCCCGACACGCGCGCCCAGGGAAACCTCTGCAGCAGGCTAGCCTGCAGCCGGTCGCGCAGGGCGGACACGCGAGCGGCCTCCGCCCTTCTTTCCCGTTGAGCCAGCTCCAGCGCCACGGAAAAGCCCACGACGCCGGCCACGTTCTCGGTGCCCGAGCGCACGCCGTTCTCCTGTCCGCCGCCCAACACCAAGGGGCGCAGCGGGATGCCCTCGGCGGACCACAGAAGGCCCACCTGCTTGGGCCCATACACCTTTGCGGCCGATAGGGTCAGCAGGTCGGCACCAAGCGAGGTCACGTCGACCGAGAGCCAGCCGGCTGCCTGCGATGCATCCACATGCAGGTAGATGGGGGTGTCCTCACTCGCCTCCAGCCGCCGTTCACGCTCGGAGCGCACGACTGCGGCAATCTGGCGGATGGGCTGGATGGTGCCGATCTCTCCGTTTGCCAGCTCGATGCTGACCAGCTGGGTCCGTGGGGTCAGGGCCTTGGCCACCACTGCAGGGTCCACCCTGCCGTCGGTGGACACGGGGACTATGGTGTGGGGCCGCGCCTCGGCGCAGGCCAGCACGCTTTCGTGCTCGATTGCGTCGGTGACCACGTGGCCGGTGGTGGCAGCGAAGGCCAGGTTGTTCGCCTCGGTGGCGCCTGCGGTCAGCGTGACGCAGTCGGGTCGCGCGCCGATCAGGTGGGCCAGGCGCGCACGGGCACCCTCCAGGTCGGTACGTGCCTCGCGTGCCAGCGCGTATGGGGCCGACGGGTTGTAGAACCTCTGGGTGAAGTACGGCAACATCGCCTGCACAACCTCGGGCGCCATGGGCGTCGCCGCGGCGTAGTCCAGGTACGCGCCATCGACCTGGGACGTTCCGTTGTTCTCGTCAGTAAGAAGTGCCATGCTACCTGGGCATCCTTTGCCATCCGACCGCGGGACATCCGCGATGGGCGCACGTTGCGCACGCAGAAGGATACCATGAGCCAGAATTTCTCGAAAAAAGTTCTTGCATCGGCGAATGGCTTCCCGTATATTATTCCCTGCGTCGCGGGCTTGGCGCAGTTGGTAGCGCGCCACCTTGCCAAGGTGGAGGTCGCGGGTTCGAATCCCGTAGCCCGCTCCATGATTTCTCCGGCCGATTCCGTCGGCCTTTTTATTGATGGCGAGATGGCCAAGTGGTAAGGCAGAGGCCTGCAAAGCCTTTATCCCCGGTTCGAATCCGGGTCTCGCCTCCAAGCAAGCAAAGGGCACCCCACGGGGTGCCCTTCTTTTGTATATGGCCTTCTTTTATATATGGCCCCTTATGAATTCGTCCCCCACGTGAATTGTGCCCCACGTGAATATATGTGCGTTGTGCCACCGCATAAGGCTAATCCCCGGTTGATGCCAACCTCCCAAAAGATGAAGCCTATCTCCCAATAAGACGAAGCCAGTCTCCCAGAGCCATCCAACAGAAAGGAACCGACCTTCAATTTTTCCCGACCAAGAGGAATTATTTCTTGCGCTCAGAGCATCAAAGGCGTAAAGTGTCTCTTCGCGTCGCGGGCTTGGCGCAGTTGGTAGCGCGCCACCTTGCCAAGGTGGAGGTCGCGGGTTCGAATCCCGTAGCCCGCTCCATTCGAATTGTTGGCCGGCATTGCCGGCCTTTTTTCTTACCCATCCAGCCGATTCGCACAAATCGACGCTATGACTTTCGATTTTTCACTTGCACAAGAGCTAAACCTGGGGTAAAGTGTTTTCTTGCGTCGCGGGCTTGGCGCAGTTGGTAGCGCGCCACCTTGCCAAGGTGGAGGTCGCGGGTTCGAATCCCGTAGCCCGCTCCATGAAAGTCTTGTAGGCCAGCATTTGCTGGCCTTTTTTCTTACTGGTTGGTTGTCTCCTTCCGGTAAACCGGCAGCCACCCCGGTTGCCCCACTTACCCCCCCTCGAGAAGTGCAAACTACACAGGTCTGGGTACCCAGAACCGTCGACTCTGCACTTTTCGGTGCACACTGCCCAGTTGTGGGCGCCCAGACCTGACGACTCTGCACCCACTGGCTCCACCCCTAAGAGATGACAGCCCATCTACCTGCCCTTTTGCGAGGAGTGTGAATCAGGCCGGTGCACACTCTGCGGTTGTGGGTACCCAGACCCGTCGACTTTGCACCAAACGGTGCACA
>JAQXQO010000065.1 GCA_029101205.1 Coriobacteriales bacterium
GCCGCCCTCATAGTGAAGTACGGCAACCTGGACCAGGTCATAGCCCACGCCGACGAGGTCAAGGGCAAGATGGGTGAGAACCTGCGCGCCCACGTGGACGATGCGCTGCTGAGCCGCAAGGTGGCCACCATCCGCACCGACGCCCCCATTGACGTGAACCTGGCAGACGCCAAGTTCCCGACCTTCGACCCCGTCACCGTGACGAAGGCCTTCAGCGACCTGGGCTTCACCACGGTGGTCGGCCGTCTGGTGGCGCTGTCGGGCGAGGAGCCCGTATCCACCCCCGCGGTGGGCGCCATGAAGCTTCCCGACCCGCTGACAGGCACCGAGGCCATGGACGCGCTTGACGCCGCCATCGCCGCCGGCAAGTGGGTGGGCGCCGCCTTCCAGGACCCCCAGCAGCACAAGGGACAGCAGTCGCTGTTCGACGAGGGGCCAAAGCAGACGGTGTGGCTGTACACCGGCGAGGAGCTGCTGCGCGTTGAGGGCGACGACGCCGTCGCCGCCGTGGCCGCGCTCGTGCGCCAGGGCAAGGTCGCATCCGGCGACGTGAAGCTTGTTCTGCACGTGGCCTACCCTATGGACTCGGCCGACCCCGCCGCCTTCGACGAGAAGGACGTGGACCCGGCGCGCATCTACGACGTGGCCGTGGCCGACTACCTGCTGGAGTCGGACCGCTCGGGCTTCGAGCCGGTAGACCTTATGGCCACGCGCTGCCCGCACACGGTGCTGCCCGAGCCCACCGACGACGTGCCACAGGCGGCGCTGGACGCAGTCGCGGCGCTTGTGCTGATGCCCACCTTGGAGGACCTGCTGAAGACCGACGGCACGCTGGACCTGTTCCACAAGCTCGAGATGGGCCTTCTACCGGTGCTTCTGCAGATGGAGCGCACGGGCCTGTACGCCGACCCCGCAAAGCTGGGGCAGCAGTCCGCCGAGCTGGGGGCCGAGATCGACCAGATGGTGGCCCACATCCACGAGGAGGCGGGGGAGGAGTTCAACCTGGACTCCCCGCAGCAGCTGTCCCACGTGCTCTTTGACGTGTGGAAGCTGCCGACTGCCGGCCTGAAGAAGACCCGCAAGGGCTTCTATTCCACCAACGCGAAGACCCTGGGCGACCTGGCTGCCGCAGACCAGCGCGTGCAAGAAGTGCTGGACTATCGCGAGCGCGCAAAGATAAAGAGCACGTACCTGGACGCGCTGCCCGAGCTGATCCGCAAGGACGGGCGCATCCACACCACGTTCAACCAGACGGTCGCCGCCACGGGGCGCCTCTCGAGCTCCGACCCCAACCTGCAGAACATACCGACCCGCTCCCAGCTGGGCCACCGCGTGCGCACGGCGTTCACGGTGCCCGAGGGCTCGGTCTTCCTGGCGTGCGACTACTCGCAGATAGAGCTGCGCCTTCTGGCGCACCTGTCGGGCGACGAGCACCTCATCGAGGCATTCTGCAAGGGCGAGGACTTCCACCGCTCGACGGCCGCGCGCGTGTTCGGCGTGCCCTTCGACGAGGTGACGCCGCAGATGCGCAGCCGCGCCAAGGCGGTGAACTTCGGCATCGTGTACGGCCAGCAGGCCTACGGCCTGGCCACGTCGCTGAAGATTCCGCGCGCCGAGGCGCAGCAGATGATTGACCGCTACTTCGAGGCCTACCCTGGCGTGCGCAAGTTCCTGGACGCGCAGATCGCCTTCGCGCACAAGAACAGGTACGTGCAGACCATGTACGGCAGGAAGCGCCACACGAAGGACATAGACTCGCGCAACTACCAGCTGCGCTCCTTTGCCGAGCGCACGGCCATGAACCACCCGGTGCAGGGCACCGCCGCCGACATCATAAAGATGGCCATGGTTCAAGTGCCGGGCCTTTTGCGCAAGGAGGGCCTGCGCTCAAAGCTGGTGCTGCAGATTCACGACGAACTGGACTTCGAGGTGCCGAAGGACGAGATCGAGCCCCTCACGCAGCTGGTGAAGGACGCCATGCAGGGGGTGGCGCAGCTGCGCGTGCCCCTCATTGCCGAGGTGTCCTACGGCGACGATTGGGCACAGGCAAAGTAAGGAGACACATGCGCGTAGTGGCATACACCGACGGGTCCTCCAGGGGAAACCCGGGACCCGGCGGCTATGGGGCCGTGCTTCTGTACACCGACCCCTCCGGCGTGCTCCACACGAAGGAGCTCAGCGGCGGCTTTCACAAGACCACGAACAACCGGATGGAGATTATGGGCGCCATCGCGGCGCTGGAGGCGCTGAAGCGCCCCTGTGAGGTCGAGCTGCACAGCGACTCTCAGTACCTGGTGAACGCCATGAACAAGCACTGGATCGATGGCTGGCAGAGCCACGGCTGGAAGACCTCGGCAAAGAAGCCCGTGAAGAACCCGGATTTGTGGAAGCGCCTGGTGGCGGCGACGCAGCCCCACCGGGTGCAGTTCGTGTGGGTGAAGGGCCACGCAGGCCACCAGTACAACGAGCGCTGTGACCAGCTGGCCACGGCGGCTGCCGACGACCGCGCCCACCAGCTGGTGGACGAGGGGTTCATGCGCGGATAGCGAAGCTTAACGCCAGGGTCCCGCACGGGGCGAAGCGCGCGTCCGGACACAAGAGCCCAGAGCCCAGAGCTCAAGCCTCAAGGCTGTGCGGACGCTGGTGCCACGCGGTTTCGAGCCTTCTGCTCTACTTAGTTAGATATGGTTTACTAATACCCTTCTGGGGTATACAGTGAGCCAAGAAGAACAGATTCGTCGCAAGGAGGCTCGACATGCTAGCGAACGTCATCATCATTGCCGTTGTGGCACTGGGAGTGTTCTTTGGTGCCCGCCGTGCATGGGGTTCCGCCACGGGAAAGAGGGACTGCTGCTCGGGAGCGGCAAAGGGTGGCAAGTCGTTTCGCGCTCGGAAGATAGAGGACACGAACGAGGCAGACTACCCCTACAGCGCCGACTACAAGATCGCGGGCATGCACTGCGAGAACTGCGCCCGCAACGTCACGAACGCCCTGGATTCGGTGGACGGCACCTGGGCCTGTGTGGACCTGGACTCCCGCACGGCGCACGTGCTGAGCAAGAAGCCCCTGGACCGTGCGGCGTACGAGCGTGCGGTTGACCAGGCGGGCTATCGCCTGCTTGCGTAGGCCAAAGTCGCGAGGCGTGCACTTTTCGGATGCCTGCTCGGGAAAGAGATTTTTGTAATTGCTCGAACCGATGCTTGAAATAGGGTACGCGCCAAAGGTATTCTGTATCGTGCATGACTGGGACGGTCATGCAAACGTATCTATCGGCCCCCGAGACATGTAGTTTCCAAGCGGCGGGAACGCACGATTCGCCGACGGCAGCGACCATGACGACCGGGGCCCCGTTTTCGAAAGGGGTCCACCTTTGAGTGAGATTCAAAACTCGTCCATTTTCTCCCTGGATGACGTGTCCGACGAGGAGATGAACAACCTTATCGATGGCACGATCACCGACTTCGACGAGGGCGATCTTGTTACCGGTACGGTCGTCAAGATTGAGCATGACGAGGTCCTGCTTGACATGGGCTACAAGTCCGAGGGTGTCATTCCCGCCCGCGAGCTCTCCATCCGCAAGGACGTGGATCCCTCCGAGGTCGTGCACCTGGGCGACACCATCGAGGCTCTGGTTCTCCAGAAGGAGGACAAGGAGGGCCGTCTGATCCTGTCCAAGAAGCGCGCCGAGTACGAGCGTGCCTGGAACCGCGTCGAGGAGAAGTTCCAGAAGGGTGAGAACGTCGAGGGCGAGGTCATCGAGGTCGTCAAGGGTGGCCTCATCCTGGACATCGGCCTGCGCGGCTTCCTGCCCGCTTCGCTGGTTGACCTCCGTCGTGTCAAGGACCTCAACGCCTACCTGGGCACCCGCATCGAGGCCCGCGTCATCGAGATGGACCGCAACCGCAACAACGTCGTCCTGTCTCGTCGTGTGGTCCTGGAGGAGGCCCGCAAGGCCGAGCGCCAGGAGATCCTGTCCAAGCTCAAGGTCGGCATGCGCCTCAAGGGCACCGTCTCGTCCATCGTGGACTTCGGCGCCTTCGTTGACCTGGGCGGCATCGACGGCCTGGTTCACATCTCCGAGCTGTCCTGGAACCACGTCAACCACCCCTCCGAGGTCGTCAAGGTCGGCCAGGAGGTCGAGGTGCAGGTCCTGGACGTCGACCTCAATCGCGAGCGCATCTCGCTGGGCCTGAAGCAGACCACCGAGGATCCTTGGCGCACCTTGGTCAAGAAGTACCCCGTGGGCGCCATCGTCGAGGGCACCGTCACGAAGCTTGTCTCCTTCGGCGCCTTTGTCGACCTGGGCGACGGCGTTGAGGGCCTGGTCCACATCTCCGAGATGGCAAAGAGCCACGTTGACGCCCCCGCGCAGGTTTGCTCCGTGGGCGACAAGGTGCAGGTCAAGGTCATGGAGATCGACCTCGACCGTCGTCGTATCTCCCTGTCCATGAAGGCCGCGGCCGAGACGCTGGGCGTCGACGTCGTCGTGAAGCCTCTGGAGGAGGTCGACCCCGCAGCCGCAAAGAAGGCTGCCGCTGCCGCCGCCGAGAAGGCTGCCGAGTAGCGCACCTGGCTCCATGAGCTCATAGCACGTCGTGGCGAGGCCGTCTTCGGACGGCCTCGTTTTTTATGTGTACGGGGGACGGAGGCGTAGTGCCGCTGGGCTTCAGACCTGCGCATAGTTGTCACAAGGTGTGCATTGGTAACGGCCAGGCAACCATTGCAGGCTAGAATAAACCCCACCAGAATACTAGGGGAGAGGAAGCCGCATGAGGGACTACCTCATCAAGCGAGTGCTTCAGGCCATAGGCGTGGTCATCTGCATCTCTGCGATTACGTTCTTCATCCTCAACGTCATCCCGGGCGATCCCGTTCGCGTGATGTTGGGCGACATGGCCGACGAGACCACCGTGCAGCAGGTCCGGCACAGCATGGGCTTGGATAAGCCGGTGCCCGAGCAGTACCTGAACTGGTTCACGAACATGCTGCAGGGCAACTTCGGCACTTCTTACACGCAGAACAAGCCCGTGGCCACGCTGATGGCCAACGCCTTTGGCGTCACGGTGAGACTGGCAGGATTTGCGTTCCTGCTGGCGTTGGTGTCCGGCCTGATCATAGGCATCGTGTCGGCGGTGTTCCACGGCAGATGGATCGACCGAACGCTGATGTCTCTGGCGATATTCGGTATCTCGGCGCCGGCGTTCTGGGTGGCCATCATCCTGCAGATCATCTTTGCGCTGAACCTGAAGTGGTTTCCCGTCTCGGGCACGAAGACGGCCGTCAGCTTTGTGCTGCCGGTCATAGCCCTGGGAATGCGCTACTCGGCGTCCATCGCGCGCGTCACGCGCACCAGTATGCTTGACGTGCTGCACCAAGACTATATGCGCACCGCAGAGGCCAAGGGCCTGAGGGAGTGGACCATCGTCATGGTGCACGGCCTGCGCAACGCCCTCATTCCCATCATCACCATCGTGGGCACGCAGCTGGGTGACATCTTTACCGGCTCCATCCTGATCGAGTCGGTGTTCGCCATGCCGGGCATGGGCAAGCTCCTGCTGGACGCCATCAATGCCCGAGACCTGCCGCTGGTTGAGGGTGGCGTCATGTACATAGCGCTGATCTGCGTCGTTGTCTACCTGGTGGTGGACATCCTGTACGCCGTCGTGGATCCGCGCATTCGACTGGGAGGGGAGGCGCAGGAGTAATGGCACTCCTTCAGTCCGACAAGCACGACAATCGCACGAAGCGCGCCGAGCGTGTGGCGGCAGACGCTTCCGCCGCCATTCAGAGCGAGCGCGAGCAGAACCTGTCGTCGGGAAAGAAGCGCGCGTCCAGCTACTGGGCCGTCAGTTGGCAGATATTCCGCAAGAACCGGCTGGGCATGACGTGCCTCATCGTCGTGTGCGCCTTGGTGGTCATCGCCATCCTGGCACCGGTGCTGGCACCTTACGACCCCGACTCTCAGTCTCTGACGAACATGCTGCAGGCGCCCAGCGCGCAGCACCTCTTTGGCACGGACGAGTTCGGACGCGACATCCTCTCGCGCACGCTGTACGGCTGCCGCGTGTCGCTGTCGGTGGGCGTGGTCTCGCAGCTCATAGCGCTGGTGATAGGCTTTCTGGCAGGCGTGTGCGCCGGCTACTTCGGCGGCAAGGTCGACGCGGTCATCTCGTTCGTGATCCAGGTCTTCTCGTCCTTCCCGTTCCTGCTGTTCGCCATCGTGGTCATGTACGTGCTGGGACCCGGCCTCATCAACCTGTACGTGGCGTTGGGCCTTCTGATGTGGTGCTCGACGGCCAGACTGGTGCGTGGTGACGTCATGCGCCTGAAGGGTTCCGAGTACATCCAGAGCTGCATCCTTTCGGGTGGCAAGAGCTGGCGCATCATCATGAGGCACCTTCTGCCCAACTGCGTGTCCACGCTGATCGTGGTCTCGACCCTGGGCATCCCCAACGCCATCCTGTCGGAGGCCTCCCTGTCGTTCCTGGGCCTGGGCGTGCAGCCGCCCATGGCCAGCTGGGGCCAGATGATCTCGGCCTCGCAGCCCTACATCCAGACGAACACGTACTACTCGATCATCCCCGGCGTGGCCATCATCATCACGGTCATGGCGTTCAACCTGCTGGGCGACGCCCTGCGCGACGCCCTCGACCCAAAGATGCGCGCCTAGGAGGAGATGCGAATGCAGACCACACAAAGCACGACGCAGGTCCTCAGCAGCCAGGAGCGCAGCGAGGGCAAGCAGCTGGCGGACCAGCTGAAGCGCGAGGAAGCCGGCCACGAGGTGCTGCTGCAGGTGCAGGGGCTGGACGTCACGCTGTTCACCGAGGACGGGGCGCTTCCCGCCATCACCGACCTCAGCTTCGACATGCGCCGCGACGAGACCTTGGCCGTGGTGGGCGAGTCCGGCTGCGGCAAGTCCATGACGGCGCTTTCCATCATGGGACTTCTGCCCCAGCCGCCGGCAAAGATCACAGGCGGCTCCATCCTGCTGGAGGGCACCGACCTCGTCCAGCTGTCCGCCGAGCAGATGCGCCAATACCGAGGGTCAAAGATCGGCATGATATTCCAGGAGCCCATGACCTCGCTGAACCCGGTTATGACGGCCGGCAACCAGATTCGCGAGGGCATCCTGGTGCACAACCCCGGCATGTCGAAGGAGGAGGCCTCCCAGCGCGCGCTGCACATGATCGAGCTGGTGGGCATCCCCGCGCCGCAGAAAGTGTACCGCAGCTATCCGCATGAGCTGTCGGGCGGCATGCGCCAGCGCATCATGATTGCCATGGCGCTGGCCTGCCAGCCTGCGCTTTTGATCTGCGACGAGCCCACGACTGCTCTGGACGTCACCATCCAGGCCCAGATTCTGCAGCTGATCGACCGTATGCGAGAAGAGCTGCACACCGCCGTCATGCTGATCACGCACGACATGGGCGTGGTGTCCGAGATGGCCGACTGGGTCCTGGTGATGTACGCGGGCCACAAGGTGGAGTACACGCTGGCGCCCGAGCTGTTCACGAACCCGCTGCACCCGTACTCTCGTGGCCTCATCGACTCCATCCCGTCCCTGGACTCGCGCGTGGACCAGTTGTATGCCATCCCCGGCAACGTGCCCATGCTGTCGCAGATGCCCAAGGGCTGTCCGTTCCATCCGCGCTGCCCGTTCGCGCGCGACATCTGCCGCGAGCGCGTGCCGCAGTCGGTTGCCGCGCAGGGCGATCCCAGCCATCTGGTGGCCTGCTGGAAGTACACGAACGAGTGGGGAGACTAGCCCATGCAGAAAGACTTCGACACCGCAGACGTCGTGCTGAGCGTGCGTGACCTGACGAAGCACTATCCCGTGAAGTCCGGCGTCTTTGGCAGGCAGAAGGGCAGCGTGCATGCCCTGGAGGGCGTGTCCTTCGACCTGCACCGCGGCGAGACCTTCGCCATCGTGGGCGAGTCGGGCTGCGGCAAGTCCACCACGGGCAAGTGCGTGCTGCGCCTGACCGAGCCCACATCGGGCAGCGTTACACTGGACGGACAGGACTTCCTGGCGCTGAAGGGCGACGACCTCACGAAGGCACGCCAGCGCATGAAGCTCATATTCCAGGACCCGTACAGCTCACTCAACCCGCGCATGACCGTGGCGGACATCATCGCCGAGCCCATAGACATCGCAAAGACCTACGCCACACGTGCCGAGCGCGACCATCGCGTGGAAGAGGTCATGCAGAAGGTGGGCCTGGACCTCTCATACAAGTACCGCTACCCGCATGAGTTCAGCGGCGGCCAGCGTCAGCGCATCGGCATTGCCCGCGCCATCGTGCTGGAGCCCGAGATCGTGGTGTGTGACGAGCCGGTGTCTGCCCTGGACGTCAGCGTGCAGGCGAAGGTCATCAACCTGCTGGAGGAGCTCCAGCGCAACATGGGGCTGTCGTACCTCTTCATCAGCCACGACCTCTCGGTCGTGAAGCACATCTCGGACACGGTCATGGTCATGTACCTGGGCCACCAGATGGAGCAGGCGCCCACGGACCTGCTGTTCGACCATCCGCTGCACCCGTACACGCAGGCGCTGCTGGACGTGATCCCGCGCATCCGCCACGAGCGTATCCGCGACAAGAAAATCCTGCATGGAGACGTGCCCAGCCCCACGAACCCGCCTGCGGGCTGCGTGTTCCATACGCGCTGCTCGAAGTGCATGAAGGTGTGCCAGCAGAAGGCCCCGCAGCTGCGCGAGGTGCAGCCCGGCCACCTATGCGCCTGCCACCTGTACGACGAGGCCCTGAGCGAGGCCGAGCGCCAGCTGGTGGGCATCTCGGCGCAGCAGGCCTAGCGGATTTCAGGTCAGCCTGGCGTGACTCCGGTTGGCCACGGTCATACAGCAGTTTCCAGCCGACAAATGGCAAGAAGGGCGTCGCGAGCAGCGGCGCCCTTCTTGCTAGGGCATGACTCTAAGCGAGGACCCCCGTACCAGATGCTGGTCCGGGGGTCCTTCTTGCAAAGCAGAATCAGCGGCGGAGCACCGACTAGGCTCCGCGCCAGAACGAAGGCAAGAAGCGCCTACGCGTTCTCCTTCACGTCCTTGAACAGCGGGTTCACGAGGACCTTCAGGCCGGTGAACTTGGGCTTCAGGGCGTAGGGCATCTGCGGCCAGTCCACGGGGATGCAGGCGTAGTCCTTCAGCACCAGCTGCTCGTCGGCCTGCTGGGTCAGGTCCAGGACCTTGTCGTTGTCGTTCACGGTCTGGCGCGCCTGGTCTACCAGCGAGTCGAACTCGGTGCTGTCGTAGAACGAGCTCTTCAGCGCCGCGCG
>JAQXQO010000066.1 GCA_029101205.1 Coriobacteriales bacterium
AGGAGTGGGTACCCACAGGTCGGACCCCTGTCGGTTTTTCTGCAGGGGTGGCAGATTCGAGTGCCCACGCGTCCGACCCCTGTCGAAGAACCCGCAGATATGCCGGTCATGGGTTGGAGCTCAGGTCAACCTACCCAGCCATAGTGCCGCTGAGGGTGGTGTTCGCCGGGCCGGTGCCATATGAGCCAGAGCCAAACGGACCGGTGCCATCCACGTCTGAGGTCGCAACCGCATCCGCATCGGCGGGAACCTTGTCAGCATCGCCAGCATCGCTCGCACCCCGTATGCGAATCTGCGGATGCACCAGCTTGACCAGCTTCACCACGGTGCCCTTGCTGGACGGCTTCAGCGAGATGTCGACGGAGTCGGCCAAAAGCCGCATCAGCTTGATGCCTCGCCCACGCTCGATGGCATTCAGCGAGGTCACGGGCTCCTGCCCGGGCGCCAGCTGGTAGCCGTCTCCGCAGTCGCTGACCTCGACCACGGCGCGGTCGGGATACAGCGTGACCGTGGCCAGCACGCCCTCGCACGAGGTGTGGTCGATGGCATTGCCCAGCGCCTCCCCCACCGCCAGGGTCATGTCGAACAGCGCGTCATCCGTGAAGTCCATCCTGCGCAGCAGCTCGGCCACGCGGCCCCGCACGCCCGCCAGGTTGTCGGGGTCCACGCGCAAGATGTTGCACGAAATTGGCCGCACCGAGGGATCCAGCTCCTCGACGACTGGCCGCTCGCCCGCGGCAGACACGGGAGCGTAGTCCACCAGACGGTAGCGTTTGAAGATGCGCATGAGGCCCGGCGACACGTTCATCAGCGACAGCAGCCCGCCCACGCTGCGGATGCGGCGGACGGACCACAGCAGAAGCCCCATCCCCGAGGAGTCCACGTATCCGACGTGCTCCATGCTGAGCACGATGCGGCGGCACCCGCTGTCGATGAGATGAGAGATGCTGGCCTTCACGCGCGGCACAGACCGCACGTCCAGGTCGCCCTCCAGGGGAAGCAATGCTATGTTCGGATTCGCTGACATACCGCTTTTGTTCCCGAGAAGGGCCACGCGTAATCCGCAATCGCGAACCAGAAGAGATTGTTCTCGTGGCACTACGCACTCGGGCCCGTCATGCGGCGCTCGGACACGCGCCCGCCAGCTAGCCCCTGTCCTTCTTGCCCACCTCGTCGAAGCGCAAGGCCACCATGGCCACATCGTCGTCCAGGTTGTTGTCCGTGAAGCGGTCCAGCGTGGCCAGCAGGCGGTCGACGATGCCGTCGAAGCCCTTCTGCCACTGGGCCATGACCGCGTCGCGCAGGCCCTCTTCGCCAAAGAACGAGCCGTCGGGCGAGCGCGCCTCGGTCGTGCCGTCCGTGTACAGCAGCAGCATGTCGCCGGGCTCTATGCGCACGCGGCCGTCCTGGTACAGGATGTCCTTGAACGCGCCCACCACGCCCGACTGCACGTCCAGCAGCGTGAGCTCGCCCGTGCTGGCGTGCATGAGGACCGCGGGCGGGTGGCCTGCCGAGCAGTACGTCAGCGTGGCCCTCTCGAGGTCGATGATGCCCACGAACAGCGTGGCGAACGTCTCGATGCGCGAGAAGCCCAGCAGGAAGTCGTTCAGGGAACGCACCATGCGCGCGGGCCTGAGGCCCTCCCAGGCGTATGCGCCCAGGGCCGTGCGGACGGCGGCGCTGACCGAGGCGGCCTCGACGCCCTTGCCCGACACGTCGCCCATGATGACGCAGGCGCGCCGGCCGGGCAGGCGGATCAGGTCGTAGAAGTCGCCACCGACGAACGCCTGCGCCGTGGCCGAGGAGTACAGACCCTGGGCCGAGATGCCCTTCACGTCCTGCAGCTCGTTCCTCATGCCCGATTGGAGCGCCTGGGCTATGCGCTTGTCCTGGTCGTGCGCCTTGCCTCCCGCCACGAGCTCGGACACGTCCTGGGCAAACGAGTCCAGGAAGCCGAACTCCAGGTCGCTGAGGGGCTCCGGCTCGCCCGGCACGGGATCGGCCGAGCCGCGCAGCACCAGCGCGCGGTAGCGCTGGCCATCCACCTCGCCCAGGTCCACCAGCGCGCCCACGGGACTCAGGCCATGGTCGCGCAGCCAGTCCGAGAAGGGCTCACTGCCGCGGATGGCGGTAGCGCCGGCGCGGGGTTGGGGCTTCCCGGACAGGAGGTCCCGCACCAGCTCCAGGGGCAGCAGCAGGGGCTCGCTCGCCGACTGGGCAGGTTGGGGCGTGGCACCGGAGGCCGTCGCCCCACGGCCCGCGGAATCGAAGCTCGTCGCGTCACGACCCGTTGTCCCGGTGCCCGCCGTACCGTAGTCCACCGTCTGGGGGACAGCAGAGCCCTCAGGCCGCCCGTCCATCTGTCCTGACGACCCCGACGCCACTTCCAGGTCCGCCGCCGTCTCCGTCTGCGTCGAGGGCCCCGGCAGAGCGCGCAGCGACTGGTCCGTCAGCACCTGCAGCAGGTAGCCGTCCTCCATGGGCACCAGCACCACCAGCGTGGCGCCCATCTGTTGGGCCGCCCGCGCCATGGTGCGCGTCAGGAGGGCCGCGTCTATGCTGTCGGCCGCCATGAGCTTCTCGCGCAGCTCGGACGAGGTGGCAGCCAGCTGGTCGCGCCGCTGCGCCGTCATGGCCGAGAAGGCGCCCATCAGCTGCACCGAGAGGTACTGCGCCACGGCGTCCAGCAGCTGTGCGTCGTCCATGCGAGTGGGGTGCGTGCTGGCCCAGCCGCATTCCATGAGGGCTATGACGTGGCCTCCGAACCACACGGGCACAGCCAGGAAGCTGGTAAAGGGCGGCAGCATGCCGCCGGCGACCTTGTGCACGTGGCGGGTCTGCTCGTCCAGGACGCGCCTGGCATGGAGCCTGCCCTGGCGCAGCTCGTCTCGCTCGGGAGGCAGCACGCGCATGCGCAGGGTGTGGCCCTCCTGGGTGGCCAGGGTCTCGATGGACCTGCCATAGGGCATGAACCGCGGCACCCTGGCAGAGCTCATGCCGTCGCTTTTGCCCCGCAGGTGGAAGCCGTCGCTCTCGGCCAGGTACATGATGGTCCCGTCGGCCTCCATGGTCCGGGTGACCTCGTTCAGCGCGCGCGAGAAGAGCGTGCCCACGTCCGCGGAGTCTATGGTTCCCAGGACGATGTCCAGCGTGCCCTCCAGGCGCTTGTTTGCGCGGGAGAGCTCCTCGACCAGACGGTCCTTCTCGCCCTGCGCCACGTCGGCGTCCTCCTTTTGGCGGGCCACCAGGAGGAAGGTCTGGCCGGGCGCGTGAACGCGGTCGCAGCGCACGCGCACCTGGACGGCAAGCCCCTGGGTGCCGGCGCAGGTCAGCACCGTCGCGCTGCCGTCAACGGCAAAGGGAAGTGCCGCGGGGTCGAAGTCATTCCCGGAGAATGGGGCGCTCTTGCGAGCGTCCGACCCCGCACCGCCGGGGACGATCTGCGCCGACCGGGCATCCGCATAGCCAGGGACAGCCTCGGAGGAAGAAGGGCTCACGGGGCCGAAGGGGCCCACGGTGGTCTGCCGGCTCACGGGCTGCGTTCCCACGGCTGCCGCGCCCACGGCCTGCGCGCCCACAGTCTGCGCATCCACAGTCTGCGTTCCTGCGCCGTAAAGGGGGCCCGAGACGTTCCTGGAGCTCATGCCCTCGGTCTCTGAGGGCGGGAACAGCAGGCGCACGTCCTGGCCCACCAGACCCGCCTTCGAGTGCCAGAACAGCCTGGCGGCCTGCTCGTTGGCATAGAGGATGGTGCCCGAGCCGTCGAACGTGATGACAGCGTCGCCCGTCAGGCGGAGCAGCGTCAGGAGCGCGCCCTCGACGCTGCGCTCGCCGATGCCGCCGACGTCGGTGCCGCCAACGTAGGAACCAAGCTCGCCCTTTGCCATGACCTGCTCCTTGGGAACGCCACGTGCCAGCCACCTGCCGGCTTGTACAAGGAACAGGTTAGCGCAACCGCACCGGCAAGGCAGAAAGATGCCAGGCACGCGGCGTTGTGGCGTCTGCCGTGCCTGGCACTATGGGGAGGCTGTCTGGATGAAGCCACCAACCGAATGGCTCATCGACACAAGCTGAGCCTGGTAGGGCTGGAGCCGCCTTCGCCGGCTTGGTCCAGTCGCAGCGAGGGCTGCGCTTCTTGCCTACTCCTCCGTCGGAGCGCTGGCGTTCAGCTCCTCGGTCGTCAGCTGGCGGAAGTCCGCCTGACGCAGCTGCTCCTGCACGAGGTCTCCCTCGACCTTGATGATGTCGACCGTCTTGCCCTCGATGGAGCAGCAGTAGGCGTACTGAACCGAGCAGCCCACGCCCGCCAGCTGGTCCAGGACGCGCGCGAGGCCGCCGGGGACGTTGTCCACCACGACCGCCACCACCTGGGTGATTGCCACGTTGTAGCTGCGGTCCGAGAGCGCCTCGTAAGCCTGGAACGGCTTGTCGCAGATGACGCGCACCAGCGAGAAGTCCGAGGCGTCCGCCACCATGAGGCCATGGATCTGGATGTCGCTGCCACTGAGGACGTGGGTCATCTTTGCGAGGGAACCCATCTCGTCGGGCAGGAAAACGGTAAGCTGGTCAATCATTCGAACCCCTCCCTCAACTTCGGCCGCAGCATATGCGGCGTGCAGCCGCTGGATACACCACATGTGCCGTCACCCGCCAAGGCCAGCCACCACATATGCTGCTCTACCAGATTATGCTGCTCTACCAGATATATGCAGAATGGCATTGCCATGCTACAGGCGCGTGTCCGGAAGTTTTCCCACGCGCAAACCTTCGATGAAGCGACTTTCGATTTCGCGTGCCATGGGTGCCGGCGCTGCCCCACCGCCGAGGCCAAGTGCACGCACCCGGCTCCGTTCCCGGGCAGCAATCCCAGGTGAGGGCGCCTCCCGCCTGGCTGGCATGCACCGGATGGTGCACACCCTCCAGTTGTGGGCGCCCGGACCCGCCGACTCTGCACCAAACGGTGCACACTGCCCAGTTGTGGGCGCCCAGACCCGCCGACTCTGCACCACCCACCTGCACGCTCGAGTGTCGGCGGTCTTTCTACCAGGCATTTTGTGAGAGGTTCGAATGAGCCAGTGCAGACTCCGTAGGTGTGGGTACCCAGACCCGCCGACTCTGCACCAAACGGTGCACACTCTCCAGGTGTGGGTACCCAGAACTACCGTCTCTGCACCTCTTTGAAGGGACTGCCAATCTCGCCAGCACGTTTACCAGGGCTTTTACGAGAAGGGCACCTCGGGCTAGTGCACACTCTCCAGGTGTGCGTACCCACACCCGTCTACTCTGCACCAAATGGTGCACACTGCCCAGTTGTGGGTACCCGGACCTGCCGGCTCTGCACCTGGACAGCCCAGAATCATCGAAAATGGAGACGAAGCCCCCGATTCAGCAATCGGATTTCGGTTGTGGATGATGAAATCGCATCTAAGGCGTCGGGCTTTCGGTTGGACCTTCGTTTTGGTCCTTCAGTTGTTGGTAACAAGCCCAAGAGTACCCCCGGCAAACGAGCATTCGAAGTGATCTGTCCGATGGCACGAAAGCAGTCATGGTAGTCAGGTCAGCACTCAACATCCGTCGCCAGTACCCGGCCAGTACCCGTATGCAGCGTTCACAAGTTAATCAGAAAAAAAGCTCCCTCGCCGAAGCAAGGGAGCCAAAAGTTCGTGGTGTCGGAAGCGGGACTTGAACCCGCACGACCTTTTAGTCAGTCACTAGCACCTCAAGCTAGCGCGTCTGCCAATTCCGCCATTCCGACTTGCGTTTGCAGCGATACTAAAGCCAATCTCGCGTGCAACAAGGGATATTCTAACGGCCCTCCCCCACCCGCGCAAGTCCCATTTTGGGTTTTTCCGGCTGTGCTAGAAGAACTTCCAGGGGTCCGGGGGTCCGGAGGGCCGACAAGCCTACTGCGCGTCCTTCTGCCAGCCGATGTTCTCGGGGAGCACGGTCTGGAAGCAGCAGGGACCAAAGTTGGCCAGGCCCTTCTTGGTCACGACACAGTCGGGGCCGGTGTACAGGGGGATGAAGCCATAGGTCTCCATGGCCTCCTTCTCTGCCTCGTTTAGCTGCTGCTTCTGCTGGTCGGGATCGGACACGGAGACGACGGCAGCCAACTTCTGGTCGACGTCGGCGCTGCCCAGGTGCGTGAAGTTGGAAGCGGAGTCGCTGCCGTAGATCTGGACGCCGTTCCACATGTAGGTGGTAGAGGAGCTCCAGGCAAACAGGGCAGCGTCCCACTCGCCACTGGACAGGGTCTTGGAGAACTCGGAAGAGGGCTTGGCGTCGATCTCGACGTCCATGCCGGCGTCCTTCGCCATCTTCTGGATGGCCGCGGCGCGGTTCTTCACCGTGTTGGAATCACCGAAGGTGGTGAAACTGAACTTGACGGAGTTGCCGTCCTTGGCGTAGTAGCCGTCGTCGCCCATGCTGTAGCCGGCGTCCTCGAGCGTCTTCTTTGCGGCGGCCGTGCGGTCGTCGGCGGAGCTGAGGTTCTTCACGTCGTCGGGCATGTTGTACTCGTAGCCGTCAGCCCAGGCGGGGACGAGCAGCGAGCCGGGGTTGTCCTCGCTCCAGTTGACGCCCTGGAACACGACGGAACGCACGGTGGCGGGGTCGATGCACTGCGTGAAGGCCTTGCGCACGGCGATGTCGCTCAGGGAGTCACGCGTGGAGTTCAGCTCGATGCAGCCGATGGACAGGCTGTAGGCGCGACGGATCTCGGCGTTGTCCATGGAGTTGAACTGCGAAAGCATCTCAGACGAGCCGGCCGCGGAGGCGCCGGTGTTGTCGACCTCGCCGTTCTTGAACGCGTTGAACGTGGCCTGGGAGTCCATAGCCTTGTAGGTGATGGAGTCCAGCTTGGGCTTGTTGCCCCACCAGTTGGGGTTGGGCACAAAGACGACCTGCGAGTCGCTGACTGAGTCGATGGTGAACGGGCCGGCGCCCCACTCCTGGTGCGGCGTGTTGTTCCAGCCGTTGTTGAACGTGTCGACGTTGGCCGCGGAGGGGTGCAGGAAGTTGGCGACCAGGGGCTCGTACGGGTAGACGGGCTCGGACATGGTGATGACAGCCTGGGTGTCGCTGGTGCCGCGCTCGACGGACTCGATCTTGTCGTAGCCATCGGTGGCCGCGGGGGTGTAGTTCTCGTCCTTGCCGTTGAGGACGGTCCAGATGGCCTGGTACGCACGGTAGTCGATGGGCGTACCGTCGTTGAACTTCGCCTGCGGGTTGATGTCGACGGTGATGACCTGCTTGCCCGAGTCCTCGGAGCTAGTGAGGTTCGTGATGTAGTCCGGGTTGGGCTCGAACTTCGACAGGGTGACGTCGGTGGTCACGGCGTTCATCGGCATGTAGTAGCCCCAGAACGTCTGCATGTCGACGGTGTTGCCGGAGACGGAGTACACGTTCCAGTCGGGACCAATCTCGTCCACGGGGACCACCAGGGTGCCGCCGTCCTGGATGTTGTCGCGATCCTGCGGGTTGTTGTAGGCCTTGCCCTTCTCGGGCAGGGGCAGCTGGTCCAGAGCAGTGGTCGCGGGCGAGCCGTTCTGGGGCTCGGCACCCGTGACGTCGTTGCCCTTTGCGGAGCTGCTGCTGGTGTCGGAGTCGCCACCGCAGCCCACGAGGCCAAGGCCGGCCACGGCCGCAGCGGTGCCGCCCGCGAGCTTCAGGAACGAGCGACGCGAAACGTTGTTCATGTGTAGATCCTCCCGTACCGAATGATTACAGGAACTGCAAAAACTGGTTACAAACGCGTAGCCGCATTAAAGTATAGATAACGAAATGATGAATGAACCCACCATTTCTTCTTTATGTGATTTTTTATCCTGTGAGTGGCAGCGTTTGCAAGACACATTGCCTGTTTAAACAGGCGAGTGCTCATTAATAATGCTTCGATATATTGCACAAATAGCCGCACACGAAATGTTCACATTGTTTGACACTTATGCAGATGGGCATAAAACACGGCACCGCTTTGCCATTGCGCGGTGCCGTGTTTCAGTTATCGGACAAGAGGGGCCCTCCCCTTCCTTGCGAAGGGAGGGGAGCCAGGTTCATGCCCGACGCTACAGTTTGATGCTCAGCAGCGACGAGGCGGGCACCAGCTTGCCGTCCTTGTAGACCAAGCGCTCGCGCGTGCGCTCGACCTTCGGGTCCGGGATGGGGATGGCCGAGAGGAGCGCCTTGGTGTAGGGGTCCTTCGGGTGCGTGAAGACCTCCTCGGTGTCTCCCTGCTCGACGATCTTTCCCAGGTGCATGACGGCGACGGAGTCAGAGATGTGACGTATGACCGCCAGGTCGTGCGCGACGAAGAGGTACGAGATCTTCAGCTGGATCTGCAGGTCCTCCAGCAGGTTGATGATGCCGGCCTGGATGGACACGTCCAGCGAGGCGATGGGCTCGTCCAGCAGCAGGATCTTGGGCTCGGTGGCCAGGGCGCGCGCGATGGCGATGCGCTGGCGCTGTCCGCCCGAGAACTGGGACGGGAAGCGGTCCACGTAGTCGGGGTTGATGCCGACCAGGTACATGAGCTCGCCGATGCGCTTGTTTATCTTTGCGTTGTCCCAGTGCTGCGCCTTCAGGGGCTCGGCCAGTACGTCGTAGATGGGCATGCGCGGGTCGAGGGAGCTCATGGGGTCCTGGAAGATGATCTGCAGGTTGCGACGAAGCTCGCGACGCTCGCGGGCGTTCCTCAGCGTGGAGATGTCCTTCCCCATGACCGTGATGGTGCCGGACTCAGGCTTGGCCAGCTCCATGATCTGCGTCAGCGTGGTGGACTTGCCCGAGCCGGACTCGCCCACCAGTGCCAGCGTCTCTCCCTCGTGGATCTTGAACGACACGTGGTCCACGGCAGTCATGGTGCCCTTGTTCCTACGGATGAGGCCCTTGCCCTGGATGGGGAACGTCTTCATGAGGTCCTTGACCTCCAGCACGATGGGGCGCTGGTCGCGGGGCACGTCGGCCCACTTGGGCATGAGCGGCTCGATGTCGGGATACACCTCGGAGTACGTCAGGTGCTCGTCTCGGATCTTCTGCAGCATGTGGCATGCCACCAGGTGTCCCTCGGAGGCGTCGATAGGCAGCAGCTTGGGCTCGGTCTTGGCGCAGGCCTCGGTGGCCATGGGGCAGCGGGGGTGGAACGGGCAGCCGCTGGGGATGGCGGCCAGCGAGGGCGGGTTGCCCTTGATGGGGACCAGGCGGTGGGTCGCGGCCACGTGGGGCTTGGGCACGGCGCCCAGCAGGCCCATGGTGTAGGGCTGCGAGGGCTTGTCGAACAGCGTGTCCACGCTGGCGCGCTCGACGGCGGCACCGGCGTACATGACCATGATGTCGTCCGCGATGCCGGCGACGACGCCCAGATCGTGGGTGATCAGCACGACGGCCGCGCCCGTCTCCTTCTGGGCGACCTTCAGGACGTCCAGGATCTGGGCCTGAATGGTGACGTCCAGGGCCGTGGTGGGCTCGTCGGCAATGATGATGTCGGGGTTGTTCGCGATGGCGATGGCGATGACCACGCGCTGGCGCATGCCGCCCGAGAACTCGTGCGGGTAGGCGTCCAGCCTGTCCTCGGGGTCGGTGATGCCAACCAGGGTCAGGAGCTCGATGCAGCGCTTGCGCACCTGGTCCTTCGGCATGCCGGGGTTATGAACCAGCAGCGCCTCGGCCAGCTGGTCGCCGATGGAGAACATGGGGGTCAGCGCGGACAGCGGGTCCTGGAAGATCATCGAGATGCTGGAGCCACGCAGCTTCGACATCTCCTCGTCGGTCTTTCCCAGGAGCTCCTCGCCGTGCAGCTTGACCGAGCCGGTCACGTGCGCGTTGTCGTCCAGCAGGCCGATGAGCGAGAGGGCCGTGACGGACTTGCCCGAGCCGGACTCGCCCACGATGCCCAGGGTGCGACCGCCCCACAGGTCGAAGTTCACGCCGCGGACGGCGTCCACGCGGCCGGCCTCGGTGGCGAAGGAGACCCTGAGGTCACGCACGGAGAGCACGGGCTCTCCCTTCGGCGCCCCCTTGGGGCCGTTGCCCTCCAGCATCTCGTAGCGCAGAGTCTCGTCTGCGCTGACCGCCGCGTTGGCGTTCGTTTGGATATCAGACATGAGATCTCTCCGTTGCTAGTTGTTCTTCACTTGCACTTCGGCCGCGGCCTCGGCGTCCTTGGCCTTCACGCTGTCGGCGTCAGCCTCGTCCTCGACGGAGCCGGCGGCACGGGAGTACGGGTCGAAGGCGTCACGCAGGCCGTCACCGATCAGCTGCATGCTGACGCACAGCACGATCAGCACGGCGGACGGAATCAGGATGATCCACGGGGACGAGATCATGGCCGAGGAGCCCTGGCTCAGCAGGTAGCCCAGCGAGGTGTCGGGCGCCTTGATGCCCAGGCCCAGGAAGCTGTATGCCGTCTCGGAGTTGATGCCCGAGATGACGCCCAGCACGGTGTCGATGATCAGGATGGAGCCCAGGTTCGGGATCAGGTGGCGCACGATGATCTTGAACGAGGGGACGCCCATGTACTTAGCGGCACGAACGTAGTCACGCTCGCGCAGCGAGAGCGCCATGGTGCGCAGGGTCCTGGCGTATCCAATCCATCCGAACGCCGTCAGGCCGATGATCAGCATTACCCAGCCCTGGGTGCCCGACGCGGCACGCACGATCATGGCCACCAGCAGAAAGCTAGGGATGACCAGCAGCATGTCCAGGAACCACATGCCGATCTTCTCGCCCCAGCCGCGGGCGTAGGCGATGGCCGTGCCCACGATGGATGCGATGACCGTGGTCAGGACGGCGTACGAGATGCCGATGACCAGCGAGCGGCCCAGGCCGTGCACCACGCAGGCAAACAGGTCGAAGCCGCCGCCGTCGGTGCCGAACCAGTGGCGGGCGTTCGGGGCCACGTTGAGCGCGGTGAAGTCGGGCTCGGTGTAGCTGTAGCGGCAGATGAGCGGCCCGAAGATCGAGATCAGAATCATGATGATCAGGATGACCAGGCCGGTGACCGCGCTCTTCTGGCGCATGAAGCGGCGGGCGATCAGGCCGGCGTAGCTGATGCGCTTGACCTCGGAGGGGCCGGCGGCGTCGGCCTGCAGCTCCAGCTGGGCGTTCGTGAGCTGGCCGTTCTGCGAGGCCTTTGCGTTGTTCTGGGACTGGGCGTCCTTGGCGCCCTGGGTGTTCTTCTGCATGGCCATCTCCTTAGCTCATCTTTATGCGCGGGTCGAGGGCGGCCGCAAACAGGTCGGCCAGCAGCGCGCCGACCAGGGTGCAGGCGCCACTGAACGCGGCGACGGCGACGGCACCATGGATGTCGTTCGTGTTGATGCAGTTAATGAAGTACTCGCCCAGGCCGTGGATGGCAAAGACCTTCTCGGTCATGACGGCGCCGGTAAAGATGGATGCGATGGAGAACGCCACGCTGACGGACGTGGGGATGAGCGAGGCGCGCAGGGCGTGCTTGCGGATGGCCTGCCTGCGTGTGAGTCCCTTCGCGCGGGCGGTGCGCACGTAGTCGGCGTGCATCTCGTCCAGCAGGTAGGTGCGCTGGCTCAGGTGGTAGCCCACGGCGCTGATGATGGTAAGCACCACGGTGGGCAGGAAGATGTGCTGCAGGAAGTCGATCAGCTGCGCGAACACGTTCGACCCGTCGTAGCTGGACAGTCCCGTGACGTAGAAGATGTGCAGGCCCGTGGCCTGGTTGATCTCGATGGCAAAGAAGACCACCAGGATTGCCAGGACGACGGTGGGTATGACCATGAACACCGAGGCCAGGCCGCTCCAGAAGCGGTCCTGCCACTGGTACTGCCGTTGCGCTGTGTAGACGCCCAGGCTGACGCCTATGACGATGGAGAGGATGGTGGCCAGCGCCATGAGCTCGACCGATGCACCAATCCTAGAGGCGATCTCGCGGTTGACGGAGTCGCCGCTGGGGCTCTGGCCCCAGTCCCACTTCGTGAGGATGTCCCCGAGCCACTTCTGGTAGCGCTGGAGGATGGGGGTCTTGTCGTTGAGGTTCACCTTGTCGAGCGAGGCCTCAATGGACTCCTGAGGGGGACGGGGCGTCTTCGACTCGAAGTTCGAGCGAGGACTCATAAACGCGGAGGCGAGGAAGAACGTGAGCGACGTAGCGACGAAGATCATCACTATGTAGCTCAGCACCCTCTTGGTGATGTACCAGACGAACCGTGCCATGGACTCTCCTTTACCGCCCTGCCCGTTTGTCGTCCAATACAATTGAGGTAGGCAAGGCGTAGCCAATAGGGCACATGCGCACCGACGTCCGCCCTCCACCACGAACGTCGCCAAAACCCGGCACAGGCTCTGGCGACCTTGCGCGTTCGGCCATCAATCACCAGCCGTACGCATACGGCTCAAGTCCACGTGGAGCTGCCGTTGGAGCAGACGTCGGCAGAGCCGCATGGACCAGCGGCGCGGTCGCTGGAAGATGTCCTATGAAAAGCAACGCATCAGTAATGCGCACGCAATAATCGATATCTTAGCACCTAGATTTCCTCAATATTTCATCCGCGCCCGCTTTGGGCCCCATATGAACATTGAAACGAAAAAATTTTGCCGTTTCGGCCAATCTGCGCATCGTTTGCGCAGCTAGGAAGTGCAATCCCTATTGTTTCTGTATTGTTTCACCCATGAGGACGCCGCGCGACGCCCCGTGCGAAGTAAGCGCTATCGAACAGCTGAGATTACATGCGTCGAAACAATCTCTAGAGATTCTCCATGTAGTTGCGCATGCCCATGCAGCGGCACCAGGCCATCGTACCTAAATCAATTTCTTCCATACAGTAACTTCGGTAGGTTGCGAACGCAAAGTCAACCGCGGCATGGCCCTTCTCCTCGACACTCCACCCCTCCCCCGTCCCATAGGCCATCAGTCCAAAATAATGCCCTTCTTGCCATCATGGGCAAGAAGGGCAGCGGACTCGAGGCCTCGCTATTGCGCAGCACTCGATGCTACAGGTTGATGGAGCTTCCCTTGATGGAATGGGGCGCCGCATAGTGGCACGCACAGTAGTGGCCCGGCGCCACCTCGCGGACCTCCGACACCTTCTGGGCGCACTCGGGCTTGGCGATGGGGCAGCGCGGAGAGAAAGCGCAGCCCTTGGGCTCGTTCACCAGTGAGGGCGGGTTGCCCTTGATGGGGGTCAGCGGCTTCTTCTGGTCCATGACGGGGTCGGGAATCGAGCGCGTGAGTCCCCAGGTGTAGGGGTGCACGGGGTGGTAGAAGATCTCCTCGGCCGTGCCGAACTCCACGGGGCTGCCCGCGTACATGACCAGGATCTTGTCGGCCACGTCGGCCACGACGCCCAGGTCGTGGGTGATCATGATGATGGCGTTGCCGTTCTTCTGCTGCATCTCCTGCATGAGCTCAATGATCTGCGCCTGGATGGTGACGTCCAGGGCGGTGGTGGGCTCGTCGGCTATGAGGATGTCGGGGTCGCAGGCAAGCGCCATGGCAATCATGACGCGCTGACGCATGCCGCCCGAGAACTCGTGCGGATAGTCCTTCACGCGCTGCTCGGGGTTGGGGATGCCCACCATGCGCAGAAGCTCGACGGCGCGCTCCAGCGCCTGCTGCTTCGAGTAGCCGCGGTGCAGCCGCAGCCCCTCGCCCAGCTGCCTGCCGATGGTGTACACGGGGTTCAGCGACGTCATGGGGTCCTGGAAGATCATGGCGATGTCGTTGCCACGAATCTGCTCCATCTGGCGCTCGCTCATCTTTAGCAGGGACTTGCCGTGGTAGCGCACGTCTCCGCCCTCGATGCGTCCCGGGGGCATGTCGATGAGGCCCATGATGGTGAGCGAGGTCACGGACTTGCCCGAGCCGGACTCGCCCACGACGCCCAGCGTCTCGCCGCGGTCCAGCGTGTAGCTGACGCCGTTGACTGCCTTCACCACGCCGTCCTGGGTGTGGAAGTACATCTTTAGGTTGTCGACCTCCAGCAGGTGCGAGCCCTCAGGCACCGGGGTGTCCTTCAGGTCCACCAGCTCGGTCTGGTTCTTCTTTGCCATGGTTATGCGTCCTTCATCTTTACGTCCAGAGCGGCGCGCAGGCCGTCACCCAGCAGGGTGAAGGCCAGGACCGTGGTCAGGATGGCCAGGCCGGGCATCAGCATGAGCCAGGGCTGCGTGGCCAGGTACTGCTGGCCGTCCTGAATCATGATGCCCCACGAGGGGTTGGGCGGCGTGACGCCCATGCCCAAGTACGAAAGGGCCGCCTCGGTCAGGATGGCGCCGCCGATGTTCATGGTGGCGTACACCACTATGGACGCAACGGAGTTGGGGAAGATGTGCCTGGCGATGATGCGCAGGTCAGACGCGCCCATGGATCGTGCCGCGTCCACGTAGTCGTTCTCCTTTACCGAAAGGATTGCCGAGCGGAACACGCGCGCGATGGAGGGCCAGCCCAGGATGCCGATGGCGATAAAGACGTTCTGGATGCCCTGGCCTATGACGGTCAGCATGACGATGACGAAGAGCGTGTACGGGAACGCCAGGAATATGTCGGCCAATCTCATGATTATGGTGTCCCATATGCCGTCGTAGTAGGCCGCAAGGGCTCCCATGATCAGTCCGATGACCGTTGAGATGGCCGTAGCCAGGAGACCGACGGTCAAGGACACGCGCGCGCCGTAGATCACGCGCACCAGGACGTCGCGGCCCAGCGCGTCAGTGCCAAAGGGGTGCTCCGGCGAGGGGGGCAGCTTTGACATGGTGGCGGACTGCGTCGTGTCGGTCTGCGTGGGCGAGCCCAGCCACTGGGGAGCCCACAGGTCTGCGGTGACGGCCACGACCACCATGAGAAGGCGATCCAGATGATGGCTATCATGGCCAGCTTGTTCTTCTTGAGCCGCTTCCACGCGTCGCTCCACAGGGTCCGGGAGGGTGCACCGCTCTGCTGGATGTCCTCCTCGACGGCCTCCTCCTCGGCGGCGCCGGGCTGCTGCTCGTTCTGCATCTCTTGCATGACTTGCACCCCCTACTAGGCCTGGTCCTTGGGCGCGCCGTAGCGAATGCGCGGCTGGAAGCTTGCGGGAAGCTCACTATGCCGCGCTCGGACACCCACAGCGGGCGACTGTGCACCTCGTCGTCGCCAAGTATGGAGTCATCACCCCATTTACCTGGCCTTTTGTGATGATATCAATCGGACCACGTGCAGACTAGCCACTTCTGGGTACCCACACCGGGCGACTGCGCACCGATTGGTGCAGACCAGGCAGGTCTGGGTACCCGCAGCTGCCGGCTGTGCACCGATTGGTGCAGACTAGGCAGGTCTGGGTACCCGCAGCTGCCGGCTGTGCACCTCGTCGTCGCCAAGTTTGGAGTCATCACCCCATTTACCTGGCCTTTTGTGATGATGCCGATTTTGCAGGGTGCAGACCAGGCAGGTCTGGGCACCCACACCTGGCGACTGCGCACCGATTGGTGCAGACCAGGCAGGTCTGGGTACCCACAGCGGGCGACCGTGCACTCCTCCGCTGAATTGTCCGCTGTTACAACAGCCGCGCGCGGTCCTGTTGAGGACTGTGCCCATGTCTAGAAGTTTGCCTATGTTTTGGAACCTGTCTAGGGTATGCTCCTGCCCAAAATGCATCTATGTCTAGGCTAGGGACATGCTATACGTCTAGTTGGTTGTCCCCGCTCAGCCGACCCGGGCTGCTCAGAGCCAGTAGGGTCTCTCCTCCGAGCTGTTCCGGAATGACAGGGCTTCTCTCTTCCAGAATGCTCCGAACCGACAGGTCTTCTCCCCTCGGGTCTGCTCCAAATTGGCAGAGAATTCCTTCTGGGTTACCGCCGTTTGGGTTACCGCCGTTTTAAGTCCTCCATCTGGTAACGGCAAACGGCAACCTCACCGGTAGCGGTTTTGCTGCGAATTCGCCATCCGCTTTAGCTGTGAATATCTGCGCTCCTCGGCAGCGCAAGCCGCAAAATTGGCCGGCAACGCCCACGAGGGCTTGGGGTAAACGAGCGCCCCGCCAGGCCCTAGCGTTGCGGACGGAAAGAGCTTCTTCCCCAGATTGTCACGCTTGCAAAGAGCCGCCTCCGAGGTCGGCCTATGGCTGACGTGCAGACCTAGCTTCTGCTTGACCTGGGCACCTACTTCGGATATGTGGCTTGTGCTCTTTACCTGCTCCGCAGTCAGCTCACGCACCGTAAGGCCGTCGTGCTCCAGGCCCAGCAACCGCTTCGTATCCCTACTGATGTCCTGGTGATATTCAGATCCCAAGAACTCCAGGACGAGAGTCCCCTTTGGCCAATACGCATCGACCACGCAATATTGCCGATGGGAAAGCTCTTGAGCCTTCGGGCTAAGGTCGATGCGCGCGTTAAGAATCGGGTGCGGCAGTTGAAGCCCTCCCAACATGGCCGGCAGCGTCAGTCGAAGGGCGCCAATCGTCTCGAGCGGCGAGTTCGAGTCATTCATGATGCAGTCTAGGGCCGCCAGCGCTTTCCCTATGCCAGGGGTCCCCGGCGCGACGTTACCAAGATATCTGCGCAGCCTATCCGTGCTGGTCAGGGCACATCGACTTACAAACCCCCTCTCGATGTTTGCAGGGTGATACATGCCGCACATCGAGTACCCCAGAATCACCAAGTCGATAAAGGGCAGCGCCCGGGCCATGAGCAGGAAGCAGTACTCCGGGGAGCACACACGCAGATGTTCTGAAAGCCATATGAAAGAGCCCGGAGGCAAAGGGGCACTCCACTGATGCGGCACCAGACCAGAAGCCCTATGTCTTTGCGAGTCTGGCGACGTCAGGACATCAATGCTTAGCTCATGTGCGTCGCATCCAATGATGGCGCTGAGCACTGGCATGACGTTGGTATCGAGGTCGCTCGAGGAAATGGAGGCATCCAGTAGCGAGTCCGTACGCGAATACTTCAGCCACGAGAACTCGGCATCGGAAGGTTGCAATGCCACACCATCAGCCGAAACGATTCTCCCCATGCTCGGCCGACCTTGTCGTGCCGCCAGCGCGCCAAGTGTCTGAAGAGCCATTGTATGTGAGACGTAGTATGCCATGGGATAAGAGTGCCAGATGCCAGTGGCATCAAACTTGTAGGTAGCTGGCACGAAACTGGCAACTCACATCATTTTATGTACCATTCAGAGCGTTTATCAGGGCAGTTGCAATGGTTAAGTCGATTTCGACCATAGAATCGAAACTACAATTGGTCTTCGAGAATTTTTCGCACACAGGCTCGCCACGATGCTTTCTCTAACGGAGCGCCTCGCGGGCCGTAGCACGGTTCGGACCACGGGATGCAACGCGGTTCGAATCGCGGGCCGCAGCACGTTTCGAGTCATAGGACGCCACACAGACTGCCTCGCAGCCTCCTCGCTCTAGCAGTCCGCATCGCAACATCTTGGACGTTAGAAACGTTGGCACATCACCTGTATACCTGAAACATTCTCGGCACACATATGGATGCGAAGCAACCAGATGTGTGCACCCGGGGACTGTGCACCATCTGGTGCAGACTTGCCACTTCTGGGTACCCAAACCTAACGACTGTGCACCTCTACACTGCTAAGTGTATGCGATACACCCTATTTTACCTGGCCTTTTATATAGTTGGCAATTGTGGTCGGTGCAGACCAGGCAGGTCTGGGCACCCACACCGGGCGACTGCGCACCTAAAGGTGCAGACTAGGCAGGTCCGGGTACCCACAGAAGGATACTCCGCACCGAAAGACTCACAGAGATACGACCGCCGGTGCCCGCGGAAGGGAATCATGCGAACGCGAAAGCGGGCGCCTGGTTATCCCAGACGCCCGCTGTTTCAATGCACCTTGAAAAATGGTTTCGGAACCCGATGCGGCGATGCCCCTACGCTCCAGCGATGGTACCGGTGGGGAACGTGATGGTCATAATCATGATGCACACGATAAAGATGACCGCAAAGATGACCGTCAGACGATCGAGGTTCTTCTCCCACACGCCAGAACCAGCGCTGGCATTGTACATGGAGGACGCGATGAGGTCAGAGACGCCCGTGCCCTTGCCGGAATGCATCAGAATCAGTATGACGGTAAAGATGGCGGAAAGGGCCATAATCACCAAAAGGACGGTGTTGAGTGCGCTCACTTACGAACTCCTTGTACGTTGCGGAGGGCACCCAATCGATGCCCCATATTCACAGAGTATTACGTTACCACAAAGCCCGTCGCGTCTCCTACCCACAATAAAAATGCAGAGTATGGGTTCTGTACAGAGCATGGGTTCTTTACAGAGTGTGCGCTCTGTATAGATCGTGTGTTCTGTACAGAGTAGAAGTTCTGCACAGGCTATTGACTCTGCACACAAAAAAGCAGGGCCCGGTTGAACCCGGACCCTGCCCTGCTTGCAGCAACGTTGCCTGCGACTCTACTCTGCAAATCTGCCTTGCACCTGCAAGTCAGCCCACCGAGAAGTGCAAAGCTACATCGCAGCCTTCACCATAGCGGCGAAGGAGTCAGCCTTCAGAGAAGCGCCACCGACGAGCGCACCGTCGACGTCCTCCTTCTCCAGGAAGCCAGCGATGTTGTTGGGCTTTGCGGAGCCGCCGTAGAGGATGCGGATGCCGTCAGCCGTCTCCTGGCCAAAGATCTCAGCCAGGGTCTTGCGGATGGCGCCGATGACCTCCTGGGCGTCGTCGGCAGTGGCGGTCTTGCCGGTGCCGATGGCCCAGATGGGCTCGTAGGCGACAACGTACTTCGAGGGATCGGTAATCTCGAGGCCCTCGGTGTCCTTCTTGATCTGGTCGACGACGAACTCAACGTGCTTGCCGGCCTCGCGAACCTCGAGGGGCTCGCCGCAGCAGCTGATGGGCACAATGTTGTGAGCCATCAGAGCCTTGGCCTTCTTGTTGATCTCCTCGTCGGTCTCGTGGAAGTAGCCACGGCGCTCGGAGTGGCCGATGATGCAGTAGGTAGCACCAATGGCGGTCAGCATGTCGGGAGCGGTCTCGCCGGTGTAGGCACCGGACTCCTCCCAGTACACGTTCTGAGCGGACAGAGCGAAGGGAGCGTTCTCCTGCTCGATGACCTCGGCAACACCCTTCAGGTCAACCGCGGGAGGAGCGACGACGACGTCGACGTTGCCGGTGCCGTCCTTCAGCTCGTCAGCCAGACCCTTGGCGAGCTCAACGGCCTCGCTGTAGGTCTTGTTCATCTTCCAGTTGCCAGCAATCATACGGTTACGCATCGAGAAGCGCCTCCACTCCAGGAAGAGCCTTGCCCTCGACGAGCTCCATGGAAGCGCCACCGCCGGTGGAGATCCAGCTCATCTTGTCGGCAAGATCGAACTTGTTGATAGCGGCAACGGAGTCGCCACCGCCGATGATGGAGGTGCCACCATTGGCCTTGACCTGAGCGACGGCCTCGGCGACGGCCTTGGTGCCCTCAGCGAACTGATCCATCTCGAAGACGCCCATGGGGCCGTTCCAGAACACGGTCTTGGCGCCCTTGATGGCCTCGGCGTAGAGCTCGCGGGTCTTGGGGCCGATGTCCATGCCCATGCGGTCGTCGGGGATGTTGTCGGAGTCGACAACCTCGCCCTTTGCGTCCTCGCCGAAGTGGTCGGCAACGACGTTGTCCACGGGAAGCAGAATCTTGACGCCCTTGGCCTCTGCCTTCTTTAGCATCTCGCCAGCGCGCTCGACCCAGTCCTCCTCCTTCAGAGAGGTACCCACGGAGTGGCCCTGTGCCAGGAAGAAGGTGTAGGCCATGCCGCCGCCGATAATCAGGGTGTCGGCGGAGTCGATCAGGTGGTCAAGGACGCCGATCTTCGACGAG
>JAQXQO010000067.1 GCA_029101205.1 Coriobacteriales bacterium
GGCGGAAGTAGGACGCCATGTGCTCGATGCCCTGGAACGAGAGGGTGGACCAGGTGACCAGCGTGACCTCCAGGTCGCCGTTCTTCCTGGAGTCGGACCACACGCCCGAGTCGATCACCGTGACGTTGGTGGTGACGCCGATCTTGCTCCAGGCGTCCTGCAGGGCCACCATGAGGTTCTGGTCCTGCGAGCGCACCTGGGCGTTCAGCGTGATGTTGGAGGCGCCGGCCTCGGCCAGCAGCTGCTGGGCCTTGTCGGGGTCGTACTCCAGGACGTCGCGCTGCTTGTAGCCCGTGCAGGAGGGCGGCAGGAAGGCGGAGGCGGGCTCGGCCGCACCCGACAGGATGGTGGAGCAGATCTCGTCACGGTTGATGGCAAGCGAGAGCGCCTGACGCACGCGGACGTCGGCCAGGTACTGGTTGGTCTTCAGGTTCAGGTTCACGAACTGGCAGGAGCCGGGCGTGTAGTTGACGATCTGGTCCTTCACCTGGCCGTCGTTGCTGTACTGGTTCATCAGGGTGCGGTCGATGAACGCCAGGTCGATGTCGTCGTTCTTGTAGTTCATCATGCGGGTGTTGGCGTCGTCCACATAGACGAAGTCGACCTCGTCCAGGTCGGGCCTGCCCTCGTGGTAGTCGTCGAAGGCCTCCAGCACGACCTCGGTGGAGTCGTCGTTGCTCGTCAGCTTGAAGGGGCCGGTGCCCACGAACGTGGTGCCGGAACCCCAGCTGGTCCCGGCGGCGCTGCACGCCTGCTCGGGGTAGATGACGGCGTAGAACTGCGCCAGCATGGCCAGGAACGTGGAGTAGGGCTGCGTCAGTTGGATGGTGAAGTGGGTGTCATCCTGCACGGTGAGGCCCGTGAGCTCGGTGGTCTTGCCGTCCACGATGTCCTGGGCTCCCTGGATGTAGATGTAGGAGTCGATGGACGTGGCCTTGGTGTCGGGCAGGAACATGCGGGTGAAGGTGTACTTCACGTCGGATGCCTTCAGCGTGGTGCCGTCGTGGAACTTGACGCCGTCCTTCAACGTGAAGGTGTAGGTCAGGCCGTCGTCCGACACGGTGGGCAGCTCGGTCAGCAGGACGGGGTAGATTTCCTTTGTGTCGGGGTCCAGGGCCACGAGGCTCTCGGCGACGGCCTCGGACACGCCCACGCTGCCGGAGGTCAGCTGCGTGTCGAAGGACACCTTCGGGTTCGTGGTGCCAAAGCGCAGGACCTTCTTGGACGAGGAGTCGTCACCGGTGCTGCCGCAGGCGGTCAGACCGGCTGCGCTGGCTGCCGCGATGGCTGCTCCCAGGCTCCCGCGCACGAACGAACGGCGCGAGAGGTTGTTGCTCAGTAGGCTCATGGGTTCCCCTTCTGTGTTGACTTCGCGCGGATCCCCCTGGAGCCGTGCGTGAGTCGTAGTAATCCTACCAGTATGGTAGATATTACACGCTTTTCGTTCGAAAGCTACTCACACGGCAGCATTTGTCGGAACTTGTGAACGAGATATGGGGCATCGACGAGGAGCCCCAGCGGAAGGTAGGGGCAAGGGGTGTGAAACGCCCGTGGGCTATGCCGGGCGACGCTTCTGCCACGACCCGTTTGGGGTAGCCTTCTATAGACAAGAAGGACTACGGCAGGATCTGAAGTCCTGCGAACGGAGGTTTTGACGTGGCACAGGGCGACTTCAACCGAAAGATGTCCGACTGGATGCGCGGCCGCAACGGCGTGGACGAGCTGACTACCTGCTCGCTGTGGCTGGCGCTTATCTTCATCGTAATCAACATCTTTGCCAGGAACATGGTCGTGTCGCTGGTGGCCATCGCGTTCCTGGCATATGCCTGGTTCAGGATGTCGTCGAAGAAGCTCTCCGACCGCGCTGACGAGAACCAGCACTTCCTCAGCATCGTGGGTCCGCTGGGTGGGTGGCTGCGCGACCCGAAGGGCGCATGGACCGAGGCACGCACCTACAAGCACTTCCAGTGCCCCACCTGCGGACAGAAGGTCCGCGTTCCCCGCGGCAAGGGCAACGTACGCGTTACGTGCCCGAAGTGCCACACGAAGTTCGACGCCAAGGCTTAGGTCGAGGCGCATGTACACGGTGTTTCTTTGCGGCGGCATCGCATCGGGCAAGTCCAGCGTTGCCGCCGAGCTTTCGCGGCTGGGGGCGTTCCTCGTCGACTTGGACCAGGTGTCCCGGCAGGTCACGCGCCCCGGCTCCCCTGTGCTGGCGCAGCTGGCGCAGGAGTTCGGTGCCGACGTTGTGGACCCCGACACCGGGGAGCTGCGCCGCAGGCTCTTGGCCAGTCGCGCGTTCGCCACGGCCGAGGGTGCCCGGCAGCTGGAGCGCATCGAGCTTCCCGCCATAAGGGAGGTGCTGGTTCGCCTGCTGACGGATGACGACTGCACCGACGGGTCCGCGCGCGTATTGGTGGTGGAGGTGCAGCTGCTTGACCGCATCGAGGAGCTGATCCCCCTGGTCAGTGAGGTCATCTGCGTGACGTGTCCCATGGGTGTGCGCCGCATGCGCGCCGTGCGCCGTGGCATGGACCCCGAGGACTTCGATGCCCGCGTGGCAAACCAGCCGACGGATGACTACCTGCGCAGCCATGCGGACACCGTTCTGGAGAACGACGGGACGCCTCAGGAGCTGGTCCAGAAGGTTCGCCAGTGGTGGGACACCAGGTCGGAGACAGGCTGGTCCTGGTCGCGGAGGCAGGCCTGATGGACAAGCCGGTACGTTTCTGGCGCTGGTATCGCAGCCTGCCCATTTTCTGCATGGCGGCGATGCTCGTGCTGTCTTTGGGGCTCTCCCTCGTCCCCTCGAAGGTGGTGCGCAGGATACTGTTCCCGGTGTCACACTCCGTGCAGATAAACGGCGCCGCCGCACGCCATGGGGTCGATCCTTACCTGGTGGCGGCCGTCATCAGGTCCGAGTCGAACTGGGATGCGTCGGCGGAGTCGGCAGCTGGTGCGGTGGGCCTCATGCAGCTGATGCCGCAGACCGCCCAGGAGGTGGCTCGGATGGGGCTGGTGGATACCTCCACCTACGATGCCAACGACCTGACCGACCCTACGAACAACATCGAGTACGGCACGGCCTACCTGGGATATCTGCAATCCCAGCTCTCCACCACGGACGAGGTCATAGCCGCCTACAACGCGGGGCTGGGCGCCGTGCAGTCGTGGAGCTCTGGCCAGTCCACCCAAAGCGTGCAGGCGAACTTCTCGAGCCTTATCAAGTACCCCGAGACGAAGCTGTACGTGCAGCGTGTGAACGACGCCTACCTGCACTACCAGCAGCTGTACCCGGAGGGGCTCAGCGACATATAGCGTGGGGCTACAGAAGTTGGACCAGTGTATTCTGCAGGGCATCCGGAGCCTATTCCGGATGCCCTTCTTGCGTCTTGGACGCAGTCTGTAGCTTGCGTGTGCAAGAAGCGCCATGAATGGCCGCACTGGAAATTGGGAACATCTGTACGTATAATGTTCTTCTCTACAGCTGCACCCGGTAGGAGGGATTGCGCATGGCTGATTCTGCAGGCCGCCAGGTGGACGGCATCTCCTACGAGCCTTTGGCGGGCACGCCGGAGGCGCGGCAGCGCGTGGGCGCAGAGCTCAAGCGCTTTGGCCTCTCAAAGGGGGACGCGCACCTGAAGGTCGTGGCGCCCTACGAGCCCGCCGGAGACCAGCCGAAGGCCATCCAAAAGCTGGCAGATGGCGTTCGCAAGGGGCTGCGCTACCAGACGCTCATGGGCGTCACCGGCTCGGGAAAGACCTTCACCATGGCAAAGACCATCGAGGCCCTGAACCGCCCCACGCTCATCATGGAGCCAAACAAGACCCTTGCGGCCCAGGTTGCCAGCGAGATGAAGGAGTTCTTCCCGAACAACGCCGTCGTCTACTTCGTCTCGTACTACGACTACTACCAGCCCGAGGCCTACGTCCCCCAGACCGACACCTACATCGAGAAGGACTCCTCCATAAACGAGGAGGTCGAGAAGCTGCGTCACCAGGCCACCTCCAGCCTGCTGTCCCGCCGCGACGTCATCGTGGTGGCCTCGGTCAGCTGCATCTACGGCATCGGCAGCCCGCAGGACTACGCCGGCCTGGCGCCCAACGTGGACAAGGAGGTCCCGCTGGAGCGCGACGACCTCATAAAGAATCTTATAGACATTCAGTACGACCGCAACGACTACGACCTGTCACGCGGTACGTTTCGCGTTCGCGGCGACACCGTGGACGTGTTTCCGCCGTACGCCGAGAACCCGCTGCGCATCTCGTTCTTTGGCGACGAGGTCGAGTTCATAGGCGAGATAGACATCGTCAGCGGCGAGGTCATTCGCGAGTACGACGCCATACCCATCTGGCCTGCCTCGCACTACGTGACGGAGCGCCCGAAGGTTACGCACGCCATCCAGACCATAAACGAGGAGCTCGAGCAGCGCGTGGCCGAACTGAAGGCCAACAACATGCTGCTGGAGGCGCAGCGCCTGGCCCAGCGCACCAGCTACGACCTCGAAATGCTGGAGACCATGGGCTACTGCAACGGCATCGAGAACTACTCCAGGCACCTTGACGGGCGCAAGCCTGGCGAGCCGCCATACACGCTGATCGACTATTTCCCCAGCGACATGCTGTGCATCATCGACGAGAGCCACGTCACCGTGCCGCAGATCCGTGGCATGCACGAGGGTGACCGCTCGCGCAAGGTCACGCTGGTCGAGCACGGTTTTCGCCTGCCGTCGGCGCTGGACAACCGACCGCTGCGCTTCGACGAGTTCGAGGCGCGCATCCCGCAGTTCATCTATGTCTCGGCGACCCCGGGCGACTACGAGGAGACGGTGTCCCAGCAGACGGTAGAGCAGATCATTCGACCGACGGGCCTGCTGGACCCGCTGATTGAGCTGCGCCCCGTACGCGGCCAGATCGACGATCTCATCGGCGAGATAAAGGAGCGTGCCGCACGCCACGAGCGCGTGCTGGTGACCACCCTGACGAAGCGCATGGCCGAGGACCTGACCGACCACCTGCTGGACGAGGGCATCCGCGTGAACTACATGCACTCCGATACCGCGACCTTGGACCGCGTGGAGATCATCCGCACCCTGCGCGAGGGAAAGATCGACGTGCTGGTGGGCATCAACCTGCTGCGCGAAGGTCTGGACATCCCCGAGGTCTCGCTCGTGGCCATCCTGGATGCCGACAAGGAGGGCTTCCTGCGCAACCGTCGCTCGCTCATCCAGACCATGGGACGTGCCGCGCGAAATGCCCAGGGAAAGGTCATTATGTATGCCGATACCGTGACCGACTCCATGCGCGAGGCCATCGACGAGACGCGTCGCCGTCGAAAGATCCAGGAGGAGTACAACAAGGAGCATGGCATCGTGCCAAAGACCGTGCACAAGTCCATAAACGACATCTCCAGCTTCATCCAGGAAGCCGACGAGAACCTTGGCAAGCGCCAGCGCAAGGATGGCGTCTTCTATACCGGTGCGGGCACGGAGGGTACGTCGAAGGATGGGCAGCCACAGCGCAGCACTGCCGAGTCGGTGGCCGACGAGCTGTCTTCGCTGCCGAAGGAGGAGGTCGAGCGCATCCTGCAGTCGATGCAGCAGCAGATGGCAGACGCCTCGGCGCAGATGGACTACGAGAAGGCGGCGCAGCTGCGCGACCAGATAGTCGAGCTGCGCGGCACACTTGACGGCATGAGCGCGCAGGACGTCATAGACAACCTAAAGAAAGGTGCGCGAAAGGGCAGCGCACATGCCACGCGCAGGCGTTACAGGCCTCACAAGCACTAGGGGACAACAGATTGCGCCTGGTTCCAGCGCAGATGCAGGGTAATATAGATAGTTGCGGCTGCATGTGTTGATGCGGCCAGGTTCCCGAGGATGGAGAGCGCATGACAGGTGCGGACAGCCAGCTGTTCAGTCCAGATTTCGTGTTCTTTGACATCGACGCCAGTGACCGGCACGATCTGTTTCGACAGCTGGAGCAGAGGCTGCAGCCGCTGGGAGTCATTACCCCCGACTGGCTGCAGAAGATTTCGGACAGGGAGGACCGCTACGCCACGGGTCTTCAGACGCCCACCATTGGCATTGCCATCCCGCATGCCGACGGGTGCGTCACGAAGCCGTACATCGCCATCGTGAAGCCCGTCCACCCCGTGCGCTTCGACGCCATGGCTGGGGTGGGTGGTCCCGTGGACGCCAGCCTGATTGTGAACTTGGGCATCGTGCGCGCCGGCGGCCAGGTCGAGGCGCTGCAGAATCTCATGAACGTGTTTATGGACGACGATGCGGTGGCAGACATCATGCGGCAGAACACGCCTCAGGGAATGGTGTCGACCGTACTGAAGTACTTCAGCTAATATGGTAGTGCCCCCACGCGAGATTCGCGTGTTGTTGTGGGCGAAGGCTTACTAGGAGGAGCTCATGTCAGCAAAGGTTATCGTTGCGTGTGGTTCGGGTGTGGCAACCTCGCAGATGGTCGCTACGAAGATTGCCAAGCTGCTGTCGCAGCGTGCCGTCGACGCGGACGTCGAGGCTGTGGACGTGAAGTCCCTGCCCCAGAAGGTAAAGACCGCCGACGCCTACGTCGCCGTCGTAAAGACCGAAGAGGACTTCGACATTCCGACGTTCAACGGCGTCGCGTTCCTCACTGGCATGGGCGAGGAAGAGGAGCTCGAGAAGCTCATCGCCTGCATCAAGGACAAGTAGGAAAACATCTTGCCCGTCGCGCGGCTATCATTCGAGTCGCGTGGCACGCCGCGGTGGCGCGGTTCTTCTTAGCGGCAGTGCGCAGAATTTTCCAGTTGAGTCATGACAAAGGGACGGCCTCCTCTGAGGCCGTCCCTTATTCGGCTCAAGCATTGTGTCCGAGAAAGACCTATGCGCCCGACTCTGCCTTGCGTAGGATGGCCTGGGCGATGTCGAGGCCGTCGGTGGCCGCGCTCATGATGCCGCCGGCATAACCGGCGCCCTCGCCGCAGGGCCACAGGCCCTGCGTGCTGACGGACTGGCCATCCGATCCGCGCGTCACCCTGACGGGGGAGCTGGAGCGTGTCTCGGGTGCGGTCAGCACGGCGTCCGCTTCGTCGAAGCCCCTAAGATGCCTTCCCAACACGGGAATCGCCGCTCGGAGCGTGTCGACGATGTAGGGTGGCAGGCACTCGTCGAGCTTTCCCCAGCTGACCCCACGTGGGTAGGTGGGCAGCACCTCTCCCGGAGCAGATGACGGCACGTCCTGGAGAAAGTCGCCCACCAGCTGTGTCGGCGCCCTGTACTGGCCGCCACCCAGCTGGAACGCGCGGTGCTCGCAGCTGCGTTGCAGGTCAACTCCAGCCAGAACGTCGTCGCCGGGCAAGTCGGTGGGAAACACGTTTGCAAGGAGACCTGCGTTTGCGTTGGTGCCAGCGCGGTCGCTGAGACTCATGCCGTTGGTGACGACGCCACCGGCCTCGCTAGCGGCAGCTACCACGTAGCCTCCCGGGCACATGCAAAACGAGAAGGCGTTTCTGCCCTGGGGCAAGTGCGCGACCAGCTTGTACGGGGCGGCACCCAGGGCGGGGTTGCCTGCGCTGGGACCGTACTGCGCCCGGTCTATGGTCGCCTGCAGGTGCTCTATACGGACGCCCATGGCAAAGGTCTTCCTGTCCAGATGCACGCCCAGGCGCTTCAGGAGCGCGAACACGTCGCGGGCCGAGTGTCCGCAGGCCAGAACGACGTCCGAGGTGGCGACCTCCAATGTGTCGAGGCTGCCGTCATGGCTGGTGCGCTCTATCGTGACGGATTGAACGCGCGCGTCGGACAGAGCTATGTCTACCAGGCGCGAGCGCATCCACACCTCGCCGCCCAGCTGACGAATCCGCTGGCAGACGTTTGTGACTACCGTCGACAGGATGTCAGAGCCCACGTGCGGCTTTGCGTCCCAGAGGATGTTTCTGGGCGCTCCGGCGTCCACGAACGTCTGGAGGATCAGGCGGTGCGCAGGGCTCTTTGTGCCGGTGGAGAGCTTGCCGTCCGAGAAGGTGCCGGCACCACCCAGCCCGAACTGGATGTTGCTGAGCGGGTCGAGGACGCCCGTCTGGTTGAACGTCTGAATTGCCTCAGAGCGTCTGGTGGCGTCGTCTCCCTGCTCGATCAGGAGGGGCTCCAAGCCTGCGCTGGCCAGCGCCAGCGCGCAGAAGAGGCCGGCGCAACCCGCTCCGACTACCACCGGACGACGCTCCAGAGTGGACGTCGTCTGTGCGGGAAGGGTGTACGGGATGTCGCGAACGCGTGCGACATGCTTGTCGTGGTGCTTCTTCGCACGGGCAAGGACGCGGTCCTCGGCCTCGCGTTCCTGTGTCAGGTCCACGCGCACGGTGTACATGAGGACGATGGCGCTCTTCTTGCGCGCGTCGATGGACCGGCGGCGAAGCTCGACCTTGCCCAGCGCGGTTGGCTTTATGCCCAAGCGGCGGGACAGCTCGTGCCGGCAGGCTGCCAGGTCTGACTGCTCCGTGCCGTCCAGACGGTCAAGCGGCACCCGCAGGTTTGATACCTCTAGCATGAGTGTGGGTCCTTTCCCCTGGATCGGCGTGCGGCGGCGCGGCCTGCTACCATGCCGCTCTTCCACGCCCACGCCAGGTTGTAGCCTCCGCAGGCTCCGTCCACGTCCAGGGATTCGCCGCAGGCAAATACCCCCGTGACGGACGTGCATTCCAGGGTGGAGGGGTCGAACTGAGAGGTCACCAGACCTCCGCGTGTGACCTGTGCCCGCTTTGGGTCGGCCAGGCCCGTTACGCGGAAGGGGAGCCTGCGGGCCAGCTGGAGGGAATGCCGAAGCTGTCCTGTGCCGTCGTAGGGGGCCTTCGCCTGCATGTGCTGGGGCCACCAGCCCTTGTGAGCCAACGGCGTGATGACCTGTGCGATGGCGGGGTCCACCAGGCCGGCCAGGGACCTTGCGGCATCCGCCAAGCGCTCGGCCTTTGGCTGTGCCATGCCGGGCAGGAGGTCCACCGTGATCTCGTCGCCAGGCTGGGCGGTTCTGGACAGGTCGAACACGACGATGCCGGACAGACCATAGTCGCGAAAGAGTACCTCGCCACGCTGATGCAGAAGTGGGTTGCCATTTCTCCACAGGGTGAGCTCGGCGTGGGCGCGGCGGCCGTCAAGCACGTGCAGTGGACCGTCCTCGCAGGCCAGCGAGCAAAGGACCGGCCTGCAGGCAGAGAGCCGAAGGCCGAGCTCCTGCGCCCCCGGGAACTCTCCGCCGCCGCAGGCCAGGATGACCGCGCCCGCGTACAGTGACTCATGGGGCTGGGCCTCAGAGTAGAGTCCGAGCACGTCCACCCGGATGCCGTGTGATGTGCGGGCGACATGCCTGACCTGCCGCGCTGGAGCTAGGATGACGCCCGCACGGTGCGCTCTGGCCAGAAGGACGTCGCGTACGGAGGATGCCTGCCTGCTGATGGGGTACAGCCGCCCATCCTCCTGCGTCCAGGCCATGCCGCACTGCGTAAAGAAGCCCAGCACGTCGTCTAGGTGGGTGGCGCCGCAAACGCGCCTCACGTACGACGGGTCGTTGTAGTGAGAGGGCGCCAGGTCGGCGTTGCAGAAGTTGCACCTGCCGTTGCCGGTGGCAAGGATGGTGCGTCCGCACTCGGGTGCCCTCTCAAGGACCACCACGGACGCGCCGTCCTCGGCGGCGCAGATGGCCGCAGCCAATCCGGCGGCTCCGCCACCTGCGACGGCCACGTCGCAGGTGTGCGGCAGGTGTACCTGAGCGGCCTGCGCCAGCTGCTGGTGCCTAGCGGACGTCCTGGACTTTGTGGCCCTCTGCCTGGACACTAGCGCCCCTTTGCCTCGTCGATGGCGGCGACCTCCTGGACGGTGCGCACCGCGTCGGGAATCAGGCCCGAGGGCAGCTCGGTGTCCACGGTGCCCTTGTCGCAGCATGCGGCCAGGGCAGGGTCTATGGGAAGGCGGCCAAGCACGTCCAAGTCGTAGTTCTTTGCCGTCTCGTCGAGGTGGCTGGGGCCGTAGGGATATATCTTCTGGCCGCAGTGGGGGCACTCGACATAGCTCATGTTTTCTACCAGGCCAAGCACGGGGATCTTCATCATGGAGGCCATGTTGACCGCCTTGCCCACGATGACCTGCACGAGGTCCTGCGGAGAGGTCACGATGACCACGCCCTCGATGGGTAGCGACTGGAACACGGTCAGGGCCACATCGCCCGTTCCAGGAGGCATGTCCACCAGCATGAAGTCAATCTGGCCCCAGTTGGTCTCGGCCCAGAACTGGCGAAGCACGCCAGAGAGCAGGGGGCCGCGCCACAGGACGGGGTCATCGTCGTGCTCGAGGACCAGGTTCGTGCTCATGACCTTGATTCCGGTGGAGCTCTGCGCGGGGATGATGAGGTTGTCCTGCGCCATGGCGCGGGTGTGCGAGAGGCCAAACATCTTTGGGATGGAGGGGCCGGTGATGTCGGCGTCCAGGATGCCCACCTTTGCGCCCGAGCGGTGAAGCTCGGTGGCCAGGATGCCCGTGACGAGGGACTTTCCTACGCCGCCCTTGCCCGAGACCACGCCTATGACGTGCTTGACGGTGGTGCCCTTCGCCAGGTCGAAGGAAGGCTGCTGGGGGTGCATGCTGCCCTCCATCTCCTGACGAATCTGGTCTTGCTCTTGCTGGTCCATAGCATTGCCCTTCGCGAGGGGGCGACTGCGGGGCACGACGTGTTCGTGCCGGACGACGCCCGCGTGTCGTATGTGTTCTTGAGGGCCATTCTACCCGCATCAGCGAAGTCAGCCGAACGAAAAACTGCGAACGTGTGTTCCCTGTGAAGGTGACCTGAACGATGGAAGTGGTCCTTCTTGAGCGTTAGACTCGCCTAAAGAGAAGTAGAGGGTACAGATGGTATGCGGGCCCGCGCCCGTGCGCCTTCCATTTATACAGAGTGGGGTTTAGCATATGGCTTCGGAGTCCATCGTCATCCGCGGCGCACGCGAGCACAACCTTCAGAACGTGGACGTCACCCTTCCGCGCAACAAGCTGGTTGTCATCACGGGGCTTTCCGGTTCCGGCAAGTCCAGCCTGGCCTTCGACACCATCTACGCCGAGGGGCAAAGGCGCTACGTCGAGTCGCTCAGCAGCTACGCGCGCATGTTCCTGGGACAGATGGACAAGCCCGATGTAGACTCCATCGACGGCCTTTCGCCTGCCGTCTCCATAGACCAGAAGACCACGTCCAGGAACCCACGGTCCACCGTGGGCACCGTCACCGAGATATACGACTACCTCAGGCTGCTGTATGCCAGGATTGGCACGCCGCACTGCCCCGAGTGCGGTCGCGTCATCGAGCGCCAGACGACCGATCAGGTGGCGGACAAGGTGCTGGCCGCCGCCCAGGGCCGCCGCGCCCTCGTACTGGCCCCCGTGGTGCTGGGCCGCAAGGGCGAGTACGCAAAGCTCTTTGACGAGCTGCGGGCTGAGGGCTACTCTCGCGTGCGTGTGGATGGGGAGGTGCACCAGCTCGACGAGGAGATCCATCTGAACAAAAAGCTCAAGCACTCCATCGAGGTGGTCGTGGACCGTATCGTCGTGCGCGAGAGCTCCCTAGGCCGCATCGCCGAGGCCATCGAGCAGGCCACAAAGCTAGCCTCCGGTCGCGTGGGCGTCTACCTGCTGCCCGACCGCAAGGACCCGGAGGGCATACCGGGCCAGCTCCTGCAGTACTCGCTGGCGCTGGCGTGCCCTGAGCACGGTCACTCCATCGACGACCTGCAGCCCCGCGACTTCTCGTTCAACGCGCCGTACGGTGCGTGCCCCGACTGCGATGGCCTCGGCTCACAGCGCATCGTGGACGCCGCGGCCCTCATAGAGGACCCCGAGCTCTCGGTCGAGTCGGGGGTGTTCGGTGGCATATTTGGGACGCGCTCCAACTACTACCCACAGGTGCTGGCCGCCGTCGTGCGCTCGCTGGGGGAGGACCCCTCCACGCCCTGGTGCGACCTGTCAAAAAAGACCCAGGACGCGCTCCTGAACGGCCTGGGCGACCAGAAGGTCCGTGTGGACTACCACACCCGCGACGGCAGGGACACCTACTGGTTCACCACCTTCTCCGGCGTGCGAAAAATCCTGTTCGAGAAGTACCAGGAGACCACGTCCGAGACGATGAAGAAGCACTACGAGCAGTTCATCCGCGAGGTGCCCTGTCCCACGTGTCACGGAGCGAGGCTGAAGCCCGAGTACCTGGCGGTCACCGTGGGAGGAAAGAACATCTGGGAGGTCTGCCAGATGTCGTGCCGCGAGGCGCTCGAGTTCTTCCAGGGCCTCCAGCTGACCGAGCGGCAGCATCTCATCGGCGCCCGAATCGTAAAGGAGGTCGTCGCCCGCCTGCAGTTCATGGTGAACGTGGGCCTGGACTACCTGACCCTCTCGCGTGCGGCGACCACGCTGTCGGGCGGCGAGGCGCAGCGCATCAGGCTGGCCACCCAGATTGGTGCCGGCCTCATGGGCGTCCTCTACATTCTGGACGAGCCCTCAATCGGACTTCATCAGCGTGACAACGACCGCCTGATTGCCACACTGAAGCGCCTGCGCGACCAGGGGAACACCGTCGTGGTCGTGGAGCACGACGAGGACACCATCCGTGCCGCCGACTACGTGGTCGACATGGGGCCCGGCGCAGGCGAGCTGGGCGGTAGGGTCGTAGCCGCCGGCACCCCGGCCGAGATCATGGCCGACAAGAACTCCCTCACCGGCGCCTATCTTACGGGCAGGCGCATGATCGAGCTGCCGCAAAAGCGTCGCAACCCCCGTCGCGGATCCATCAAGCTGTACGGAGCTCGCGCGAACAACCTAAAGAACATCACGGTAAAGGTCGAGCTGGGTACCTTCACCGTGGTCACGGGCGTTTCGGGCTCGGGCAAGTCGTCGCTTGTCACGAACACCCTGGCGCCAGCCCTCACGAATGCCGTGCACCACTCGCAGCGTCCCGTGGGGCCGTATCGAAAGCTGGAAGGCCTCGTGGACTCCGAAGGCCGAAAGACCATCGACAAGGTCATAGACATCGACCAGAGCCCCATCGGACGCACGCCGCGCTCGAACCCCGCCACCTACATTGGCCTGTGGGATGACCTGCGCAACCTCTTTGCCTCACTTCCCGAGAGCCGTGCGCGTGGCTACTCGGCCGGACGCTTCTCGTTCAACGTCCCGGGAGGTCGTTGCGAGGCCTGCAAGGGCGACGGCCAGATAAAGATCGAGATGAACTTCCTGCCTGACGTGTATGTCCCGTGTGAGGCCTGCCACGGCAAGCGCTACAACCGCGAGACGCTGGAGGTCGAGTACAACGGCAAGTCCATCAGCGACGTCCTGGACATGACCGTGACCGAGGCGCTGGCGTTCTTCTCGAATATTCCCCGCATAAAGCGGAAGCTCCAGACACTGTACGACGTGGGCTTGGGCTACGTGCACCTGGGGCAGCCTGCCACCACGCTGTCGGGTGGCGAGGCACAGCGCGTCAAGCTGGCAAAGGAGCTGCACCGCCAGCAGACGGGAAAGACCTTCTACATCCTGGACGAGCCCACGACTGGCCTTCACTTCGAGGACGTGCGCCAGCTCATCGTGGTGCTGCAGAAGCTGGTGGACGCCGGGAATACGGTCCTGGTGATCGAGCACAACCTGGATGTTATCAAGGTTGCGGACCGCATCATCGACCTGGGACCCGAGGGCGGCGTCGGTGGCGGCACGCTGGTGGCGTATGGCACGCCCGAGCAGGTCGCGCAGGTAGAGGCCAGCTACACGGGCAAGTACCTGAAGCCCATTCTGGAGCGTGACCGTCGCAGGATGGCCGAGGCCGCAGACGCGGATGCAAAGGGAGGAAGGTAGCGTGGCCCACAAGGAGAAGTTCAAAAAGACGAACGCCATGCGAGAGCTGGAGCGCGGCGGTGTCTCGTACACGTACCACGTGCACGAGGGCGAGGAGGACCTGTCAAGGGGACTTGGCCTCAGAATGGCGCAGGAGGACGGAGTGGACCCCGCCTCCTCGTTCAAGACGCTGGTGACCGTGTCGCCGTCGGGTGAGCACGTGGTGTGCTGCCTGCCCGTGGGGGAGGAGCTCGACTTCAAGAAGGCCGCCGCGGCGGCAGGCCAGAAGAGCCTGTCCATGCTGCCGACGAAGGAGCTGGAGCCCCTGACGGGATACGTCCGGGGAGGCACGACGCCCGTCGGCATGAAGAAGCAGTTCCCTACGCTCATAGACGAGACCGCGCAGCTGTTCGACGAGATTGGAATCTCGGGCGGGCGCAGGGGGCTTGCCCTGCGCGTGAACCCCGAGGCGCTGGCGAACTTCATCGGCGCCAAGTTTGCGGACATCACCCAGATTTAGGAGCGGGAAACCCGGCCATTGCGGCTGGGTTTCTTTCTTATTACGAGGGACGCCTGGAAGGCGAGGGGTTGGACGCCTTGGCACTTTAGTATGCTAAAGTAGCGCGCAAGACAAGCAGCAATACCCGACCTTCGTTAGAGGGGGAATCGTCGTGATAGCAGGAACGCCCAGGGGCTTCAGAGACATCCTACCTGAGGAGGCCCTCGCCAGAGAGCGCATCACCAGCACCGTGCGAGAGTGCTTCTCCGCCCATGGCTACCTTCCCGTGGAGACGCCGCTTCTGGAGAACCGGTCGGTGCTCGAGCGGGGAGGCACCATCCAGGACACCCCGTTCCAGCTGTTCGACTCCGATGGCGGCCTCTTGGTGATGAGGCCCGACCTGACCCTGCCCATCGCGCGCATGGTGGCGGGCAGGCTGGGCGCAGGAAAGCTGCCCTGCCGTCTGCGCTACGAGGCTCCGGTGGTGCGTGAGGAGGCCTCCCTCATGGGACAGCCTCGGCAGTTCACGCAGCTGGGCGTCGAGCTGGTGGGCGATGACGGCACTGCCTCCGAGGCGGAGGTCGTGAAGCTGCTGGCGGACGCGCTGGCGCGCCTGGGCGTGCCGGGATGGCGCATCGTGTGCGGCTCGGTCATGCCGCTGACCGCCCTTCTGAAGGAGTGCTCGCCCAGCGAGGAGTTCTCGCGCAAGGTGCTGGAGCTGGTGCACGAGTCCGACCTCGTGAGCCTGGACGAACTGGTCGACAAGCAGGAGGGTCTCACGCCGGAGGCGGCGAGTGCGCTGCACGGCGTGGCCAGGATTTCCGGCGACGCGCGCGTGGTCGACCAGATAGACGAGCTTTTGGCCGCTGCGGGCGTGCCCCGGCAGAAGCGTGGCACCGACGAGCTGCGCTCGCTGGTCAACAGCTGCGCGCCCCTGGTGCGCCAGGGCAGGCTGCGGTTCGACTTCTCCATCATCAACTCCTTCGACTACTACACGGGCATCGTGTTCAAGGCGTACTCCGACGGAATCACGGCCGCCCTTGCGTCCGGTGGACGCTACGACGCGGTCTTGGCGAACCTGGGGCTCCCGGGTGTCGCCGCTTGCGGCTTTGCCCTCTCGCTCGAGCGGCTGCAGGAGGTGCTGGGGGCGCAGGGCGCTGCTGGAGTCGTCACGTCCGAGTCCACGGTAGACGAGCGCCCCGTACGCATAGCAGTTCCCAAGGGATCCCTGTTCAAGGACACGGTTGCCCTGCTGGAGGCGGCAGGGCTGCCCGTGGAGGGGCTGCGCGACCCCGGAAGGAAGCTCATCGTGCACGAGGATGGTGTCGACTACATCATCGTGCGCGCGCAGGACGCCCCGGCTTTCGTGGGGTATGGCGGTGCCGACTGCGGCATCTGCGGTCGCGACTCCTTGATCGAGGCGGGCATCGACCTGCTGCAGCTGGTGGACCTCTCGTACGGCGCCTGCAGGTTCGTGGTCGCCGAGCCGCGCTCGAAGGCGGGCAAGGCGGAGCGCGACTACCTGTGGAGGGGCACGGTGCGCGTGGCCACGAAGTACCCGCGCATCACGCAGAACTACTACGACTCTTTGGGCCAGCAGGACGACATCGTGCAGCTGCATGGAAATATCGAGCTTGGACCCATCGTGGGCATGACCGACCGCATCGTGGACATCACCGCCACGGGGACCACCCTGAGGGAGAACGACCTCGTGGTGGTGGACGACGTCCTCGAGTGCACTGCGCGCTTCTTTGCCGGTCCCGCGGCTTACCGCTGCGACGCGCGCATCCGCGACCTGTCGTCGCGCCTCGCGGAGGCGTCCGCCAAACTGAATCGCTAGCATTCCATGGAAGAGGTGTCTCATGAGGACCATTAGGCTTACCGGAGCACAGAGGCTTACGACGGCGGACCTCAAGCGGGCGGGTGCGCTGCCGCGTGACGTTATGGAGTCCGCTCAGGCAATCGTGGACAGCGTGCGCGAGGGTGGCGACGAGGCGGTCCGCAGCTACTGCATGAAGTTCGACGGCGCCTGCCCGGAGGACTTCCGCGTTCCCGACGAGGTCGTGAAGTCGTCGCTGGACATGGTGGACGCCGAGTTCCTGAGCTCGCTTCGCCTGGCGTATCGCCAGATCCGTGACTTCCACGAGCGCGAGGTCGAGCAGAGCTGGTTCACCACGAAGCCCGACGGAACGGTCCTGGGCGTCAAGGTGACTCCCGTTCCCAGCGTGGCGGTGTACGTGCCCGGCGGCCGTGCGCAGTACCCCTCCACGGTCCTCATGGACACCATTCCCGCAAAGGTCGCCGGCGTTCCGAAGGTCATCATGGTGACGCCTCCGCAGCGCGATGGGTCGCTTTCCGCCTATACCCTGGCAGCTGCCGCCATCGCCGGCGTGGACGAGGTCTATGCGGTCGGAGGGGCCCAGGCCATCGGTGCCGTCGCCTACGGCACGCAGAGCATTCCCAAGGTCGCGAAGATCGTGGGCCCCGGAAACGCCTACGTGGCTGCCGCAAAGCGCTACGTCTCGGGCGACGTGGGCATCGACATGGTTGCCGGCCCCTCTGAGGTGTGCGTGCTGGCCGACGCATCGGCCGACCCGGTCGTCGTAGCGGCCGACCTCATGGCGCAGGCGGAGCACGACCCCATGGCCGCCTGCTACCTGGTGACGGACGCCCCGCAGCTGCCCGAGCAGGTGCTGGGTGCCATCGAGCGCCTGGTCAGCCAGAGCCCGCGCCAGGACATCACGCGCGCGTCGTTGGACAACCGCGGCGTCATCGTCTCTACGGACTCCCTGGACGCAGCCATCGACGCGGTGAACACCATAGCTCCCGAGCACCTGGAGCTGCACTGCCAGGATGCCTTCCACCTTCTGGGCAAGGTCCAGAACGCCGGCGCCATCTTCGTCGGCCCCTGGAGCTCCGAGCCGCTGGGTGACTATGTCGCTGGCCCCAACCACACGCTGCCCACCGGCGGCACCGCAGTGTTCTCGAACCCGCTTGGCGTGTACGACTTCACAAAGCGTTCCAGCGTCATCGCCTACTCGCCGGAGGGCTTGCAGAAGGACGGCCCAGCCGTACAGGCGCTGGCCCAGGCCGAAGGGCTGTGGGCGCACGCCCTCTCGGTGGGCATGCGCCGCAAGCTGCTGCAGCAGGGCGGGGAGCGCTTCGACGACCCCGTCACCGCGACCGACGACGCCATGACGTGCGCATGGCCCCGCCAGCTGGACCAGCCCGGAAAGCCGAACCTGTCTTTCAAGCGCGCATAGGGGGACCATATGGCATTGCAGATATCCCCCGAGGTGAGGGCCATCATGCGCCGGAGCGCGGCAGAGCTGGAGCCCTATGACCCGGGATTCTCTCCGGTAGAGGTGAACCTCTCGGCAAACGAGAACACGTACGGTATGCCCGAGGCGGTGCGCTGGGCGATAAACGATGCGCTGAGCCAGACGGCGCTGAACCGCTATCCGGTTCCCCTGGCCGACAAGCTGCGCCAGAAGCTGGCTGACTGGCACGGGGTGGACCCGTCACAGGTGTGCGTGGGAAACGGTGGCGACGAGCTGCTGTTCAACCTGTTCCTGGCATTCGGCGGGCCCGGGCGAACGCTGCTGAACAGCACGCCGACCTTCTCGGTCTACTCGATCTACGCGGGGCTGGTGGACACTCCCATCGTTAACGTGGAGCGCGACCCCGAGACCTTCGCGCCAAACCAGGACGAGCTGCTGCGCCTGGCCCCACAGTCGAACATCGTCGTGCTGACCTCGCCGAACAATCCCACCGGTGACATCGTCGACAAAGACTTTGTCGACCGGCTGTGCCGCGCGTGCCCCGGTATCGTGCTTCTGGACGAGGCGTACGGCGAGTTTGCCCCCACCGGCTCTACCTGCGAGCCGCTGCTGGCGAGCCACCCCAACCTGGTGGTACTGCATACCCTGTCGAAGGCGTTCGCCTTCGCGGGAGGCAGGCTGGGCTACGTGCTGGCTGACCCCTCGGTCGTGGGCGCGCTGGCGGCGGTCCGCCAGCCCTACACCGTCGACGTGCTGGTACAGGCTGCCGCAGAGGTCATCGTGGACCACCGTCATGACTTCCTCCCGACCATCGGCCAGATCAAGTCCGAGAGGGAGCGCTTGCTAGAGGGGTTGGGCCGGCTTTCGGATCTGGGCGTGAAGGCCTGGCCCAGCTGCTCCAACTTCGTGTGTGTGCGCGTGCCCGACGCACCGCACGTATGGACCAGTCTCCGCGACGACCACTCGATTCTTGTTCGCAACTTCTCCGCAACACCGGGGCTGCACAATTGCCTCAGGATTACCGTGGGTACGCCGGCAGAGAACGACCGCGTGCTGGCTGCTCTGCGGACCATACTTCAGGAGGACTAGCATGCCAAGAACCGCACAGGTTTCCAGGAAGACCGGCGAGACGGACATCACGCTGTCGGTGAACCTCGATGGGACGGGGACGTCGAACATCCACACGGGCGTCGGCTTCTTTGACCACATGCTGACCGCCCTCTCTCGCCACTCGCTCATTGACATGGACGTCCAGGTGAAGGGCGACACATGGGTGGATGACCACCACACCGTGGAGGACACGGGCATCGCCCTGGGCGACGCGCTGCGTGAAGCCCTGGGGTCAAAGCGTGGCATACGCCGCTTTGGCAGCGTCGCGGTTCCGCTGGACGAGGCGCTGGTGCTGGCGGCAGTGGACATCTCGGGCCGGGGAGAGCTGTACTGGAACGTGGACATAGAGCCTGCGAAGGTCGGCTCGTTCGACACCGAGCTGGCACAGGAGTTCTTCATCGGCTTTGCGCGCAATGCCGGCATTACGCTGCACCTGCGCAAGGAGTGCGGTACGAACGCACATCACATCATCGAGGCCACCTTCAAGGCCTGCGCACGCGCACTGCGCCAGGCGGTCGAGTCCGACCCGCGTGTCGAGGGCGTTCCCTCGACGAAGGGGGTGCTGTAGATGTCCAAGCGCATCGTCGTGGTGGATTACCACAAGGGAAACCTTCTGAGCGTTGCTCGCAGCGTGACCGAGGCAGGCGGAGATGCCGTCATCTCTGATGATCCTGCGGACATTAGAGCGGCCGATGGCGTCATCGTGCCGGGCGTGGGGGCCTTCGAGGATGCCATGGCATACGTGGAGTCGTCCAGAGAGGGCGATGCCATTCGGGATGCCGTGGGCAGGGGGGTGCCCTTCCTGGGCATCTGCCTGGGTCTGCACCTACTGTTCGAGCGTGGCGACGAGCTGGGGTCGAACCATGTGGGGGACGACGAGTGGGCTCGTGGCCTGGGCATCCTGAAGGGCAGCGTCACACGCCTGGAGTCATCTCGCCTGAAGGTTCCGCATGTGGGCTGGGACCAGATTCACCTGACCCCGCATGGCAGGGAGTGCCCGCTTCTGGCGGGGGTGTCTGAGGGCGCGAACGTGTACTTCACGCACTCATATGCCGTGGCGGACGACGTCGATCCTGGCATCGTGGCAACGCGCACCCACTACGCGCGCAGCTTCCCGTCGGGCGTGTGGCAGGACAACGTCTTTGGCGTGCAGTTCCACCCCGAGAAGTCCTCGCGCACGGGCCTGGGCATTCTGCGCAACTATGTGCGCATGGTCCAGACGGGAGACGTCAGCCCGCTTCGTACGGAGACGGGCGGTGAGAGCGCATGATCCTCTTTCCCGCGATTGACCTGGTGGCGGGCAAGGTGGTGCGCCTCGAGCGCGGAGACCGCAGCCGCATGAAGGTCTACTCGGACGACCCCGCATCCGTTGCCCGCGATTTTGCGGCCGCCGGCGCACATTGGGTGCATGTGGTGGATCTCTCGGCCACATTCGAGGAGGACGAGGACGCGCTGCGCCAGAACGAGCTTGCCATCAGGGCCATCTGCCAGGTGCCGGGCATACGGGTCGACGCCGGCGGAGGCGTCAGGAGCCTGGGTGCCATCGAGCGCCTGCGCCGTGCGGGCACCAGCCGCATCGCCATCGGGACTGCCCTGGTGCGCGACCCCGCCTTTGCCCACGAGGCGGCCAAGCGCTACGCGGACCTTGTGGTGGCCGACGTCGCCGCGAAGGACGGCGTCGTGAAGGTGAACGGATGGCGCGAGGGCGAGGGCTTGAGGGCCGACCAACTGGTGCCTCAGCTGGCGTCGCTGGGCTATCGTCACCTGGTCTTTACCGACATCGCGCGCGACGGCATGCAAACGGGCATCGACGCCCAGGCATATGCCCGTGTGGCGCAGCTGGCGGGGTTCCCCGTGGTCGCATCGGGAGGCATCGCCTCTTTGGATGACCTGCGTGCCTTGGCTGCGCTGGGTTCCGATGCAATCGAGGGGGCCATCACGGGACGTGCCCTGTACGAGGGGAACTTCCAGCTGTCGGATGCCTTGAGGGTGGCGCACGGCGGGACCCAGACAGTCTAAGCCTCAAGTTGAGCCTTAGACTTAGGCTTGCGCGCACGAAGTGCCAGCCCTACCTATGGAAGGATTGCCATGCTTACGAAACGAGTCATACCATGCCTGGACGTGAAGGACGGGCGTGTGGTGAAGGGCGTGAACTTCGTCGACCTGCGAGACGCGGGCGACCCCGTTGAGTTGGCTCGTGCCTACGACCACGAGGGAGCAGACGAGGTGGTGTTCCTGGACATCACCGCAACGTCCGACCGCAGGAAGACCACCGTGGATCTGGCCAGCCGTGCATCCGCGCAGCTGCGCATTCCCTACACGGTGGGCGGCGGCTTCAGGACTATTGCCGACATGGTGCGCATGGTCTCGGCTGGCGCCGACAAGGTGTCCCTGAACTCCGCAGCCGTGAAGGACCCCAGTCTCATCACCTCTGCCGCGAACGCCTTCGGCAGCCAGGCGGTGGTGTGCGCCATCGACGCGAAGCGCGTGGGGCATGCGGACAAGTGGGAGGTCTATACGGCCGGCGGCCGCCACCCCACCGGCATCGACGCCGTGCAGTGGGCCGAGGAGGCCGCGCGCAGGGGAGCGGGCGAGATTCTGCTGACCAGCATGGACCGCGACGGCACGAAGGAGGGCTTCGACCTGGCTCTGACTCGCGCCGTTGCCCGTGCGGTGCCCATTCCCGTCATCGCGTCGGGTGGCGTCGGCACCCTGGAGCACTTTGCCGAGGGCATCATCGAGGGCGAGGCTGACGCGGTGCTGGCAGCCAGCGTCTTCCACTTTGGCACCTTCTCGGTCCGCCAGGTAAAGGAGTACATGGCTTCCCAGGGCATCCCCGTCAGGCTGGACTTCTGAGTCTGCCGGTTACGTGCCGCCTTGATGGTATCTGTCAGATGGCATCGGGCGCGTGGGTGTTCTTCTCGTAGGATGGTTTGGAGCACAGATTCGCTACAGACGATTCGTTTGGGAAGGATTGCAGATGAACCTGATTGAGGTCCAGCCCCAGGAGTTCCAGCAGAAGGCGACGGAGCTAGGAATAAACCTGCCCATCGAGCAGACGCAGGAGTGGGCCACCTACGAGAACACCATTCCCGGCCGATCCGACTGGGGCACCTACGAGCTCGTGGACGGCGACGACGTGCGCGCGTTCATCCGCTTCTACGACTACGAGACGCACGGCTACCACTACCTGCGAGCCAACCATGCCCCCGTATGGGTCAGCGAGCCCACGCCCCAGGAGGAGTCCGACGGACTGGATGCCATCGCCAGCTTCGTCAGCCAAAAGGACCACAAGCAGGTGTTCTGCCGCCTGGCCGTCAAGGCCGAGCTGGAGCAGACGCGCCCCGTCCTTTCGACGATTCCCTACAGCGAGACCGTCATCATTGACCTCTCGGGCTCCGACGAGGACATCCTGGCGCGCTTCAAGCCCCGTGGCCGTCGTGACGTGCGCAAGGCCTTGCGCGAGAGCCCTGCCACCTACGCCGACGAGACCGACCTCGCCACGAAGGATTTCTCGGACTTCTACGACGTCATCGTCGAGACGGGCCAGCGCGACGGCTTCGTGCCCGCGCCCAAGTCCGACTACGAGGATATGATTCGCATCCTGGGGCCCCAGCACTGCCGCGTGTACGCAGGTCGCGTGGACGGTCGCGTGGTCACCTGGTCCATCGTCACCATGAACGGCACGCGTGCCGTGCGCTACTACGGCGCATCGCGCACCGAGACCAAGCGCGCGCACGTGACGGACGCCCTCGTGTACTTCGAGTGCTGTGACCTGGCAAAGCACAAGGGCATGGTCGACTACGACATGATGGGCATCGGCAATGACTTCGCGCCCACGCTGAAGGGCCTGAACGAGTTCAAGTGCAAGTTCTCGAAGCAGACCGTACAGATAGCGCCCGATCGCGACCTGCCGCTGCACAAGCTGGAGTACACGGTGCTGCAGAAGGCCCGCAAGGTCATCCGCCGCGGCTAGATCAACGGCAGCACGCCCGAAGGGGCGCATCAGTTGGTCGTTGTCCTTGGACGTATTTATTCTGAGACACGTGTCGCTACAACAAAGGTGGGGCCGAGCTACATGGCAGAGGTCGCACAGATGAACGGCGGGGCCGCCCGGATGCTTCGGGCGGCCCCGCCGTCGTAGTTGGGCTGTTTTGGCAAGCGTGCGCACGCTGCCGACCAGTGGGCGTCGTCGGCTGCTGGTAGCTGCCCCCTACAGCGAGTAGATGGGCGAGAGGAGCATGCGCCCGTCGACCTCGTTGTCCTCCAGCAGCTGGTTCCAGGCGTCGAGGTTGCTGCGCAGCGTCAGGCGCACGGAGTTGCCGTCCAACACGTCCATGGGCTCGTAGCAGGGCTCCTCCAAGGTGGTCACGCGCTCAACCTGGCTGGTGCCGCTCTGCATGCCCTCCAGCGAGAGCCCCATGCTGACCAGCGCCTGCGTGATGCGGGGGTTCCTGGTGCCGTTCTGGGCGCCGCGACGGCCACCCTCCTCCAGCGCCGACGGCGTTCCGGGCGAGAGGATCTGCATCCGGTCCTCGTCGATGGTGATGTGGATGTAGCTCTCGGAGCGGTACGAGCGGTGCATGAGCGCGCCCAGGAGGCCGTCCAGCCATGCGGGGCGTGGGTAGTCCTCCACGCAGTGGATGCTGCCGTCGGTGTCGCGTATGGTCATGTCATCGGACAGCTGAAGTATGCTGTCCTCGACCTTGGTCACCAGGCGGGGGAGGGGCCCGTCCAGGATGAGGTCCTTCACGCAGACTGCCTCACGCTGGCCGTGCATCTGGAACTCCTTGAACTTCGCCAGATGCACGCAAGCGTTCGGCAGGTAGTCGGTGGGGTTTTCGGCAAAGAGGAGCACCCCGGCGTTCGTCAGCTGCCCTTCTCGCATGAACTGGTGCTGGGTCAGCAGGCTGGCGCCTGCGGGCTCGGCACCCACGTGGGCGCGGTAGTCGTCCAGGAGCTCGCGGTCGATGCAGCCATAGCCTGCCCCCGGACACAGCTCGTCCTCAAAGGCCTGGCGCGTGCGTCCGTGCCGGTCCACCTTCTGCGGCCCGTCGAGATCGACCGTGGCGGCATCACGCTGCGGCACTACGTCCTCCTGCAAAACACCACTCAGCTTAGCCATCGAAATGCGCTCCTTGCCATGCCTCATTTGTATAGCTTCAATAGCATGCGTGTTCCCATTCAAGGCGGTTTTATCCGCATGTGACAAGCCTGTATCGGCCGACCGGCATGGCTGGTCTTGCGAGTGAAAGCTGGGTTACCCTGTAATGAACTTTTAGGCGGGCGGTGCCCGCAGTATCCGATGGGGCCAAGGCGGCCCGGGCAGGTGGTGTGGCATGACCCATACGTATGCGGGAGAGCCCCTGACGGCGGTCGATGTGAACCAGGCAAAGCTGCGCTTCGACGATCGCGGGCTGATTCCCGTGGTGGTGCAGCAGCAAGACACCGGCGAGGTGCTCATGGTGGCCTGGGCCAACGCTGACGCCATCAGGCTGACGTTTAGCACCCGGACGAGCTGGTTTTGGTCCCGCTCTCGCCAGGAGCTGTGGAACAAGGGAGCTACCAGCGGAAACATGCAGCAGGTCAGGCGCGTCCTGGTGGACTGCGACGCGGACACCCTGGTGTACGAGGTCGACTCTCCGGGCCCGGCCTGTCACACGGGGCACCGTAGCTGCTTCTACCGCATTCTGGAGGACGGCAGCAGGTAGGGGACGCGCCGCTTGGGGCCTTTGGCGCCCGAACCGTGTCGTGCACAGGACATCAGACAGAACATCTAGCAGAAGGAGGCCCGCATGGGCGTGCGTACCGCAAACGTTAAGGACGGGGACATCGGACAGACACTGGAGTCGCTGGCGGCCACCATACATGGGCGCTGGGACCACGACCCCGCGCAGTCCTACACCTCGAAGCTTCTGAACGGCGAGGAGGACGAGCTGCTAAAGAAGCTGGCCGAGGAGTCCAGCGAGGTCATCATGGCCTGCAAGGACCGCGACCACGACCACATCCGCTACGAGATGGGCGACGTCCTGTACCACCTGCTGGTGACGGCGGAGCGCTACGGCGTCACGCTGCCCGAGCTGGCCGGTGAGCTGAACGCCCGTATGCACTAGCGGATATTATGCGGTTTACCTGCGGTTTTACAGCTGGCGAGAGCGCAAGTCGCCCACTGGCTCCACTGCAGGGGAGAGTTTGGAACGGACGATGACCCATCCCATCGCAGACCGTCAGAGTTTTGACGACATTGCGCAAACTTGACTTTTGCGGTGGGATGCATGTTAACGTAGTCCGATGAACCTATGAGTGATATTCGGTAGGGGCGTGCTCGTTGCGCTCCGGTCGGACTACGTACCCAAGGAGGAATGCATGCGCAGATTGCACTTTGGCAGGCCGATGATGGCTGTCGTAGCGGGAACGCTCGCCATCACGGTGAGCCTAGGTGTCGCACGGCCCGCATTCGCCGAGGTTTCTCAGGAGGACGTCGACAACGCGCGTCAGGAGTATGCACAGCGCGGTTCTGAGGCCGAGCAGGCGACCTACGAGTACCAGGATGCCCAGGCACGCTACGATGACACCACGCAGCAGATTAGCGACCTGCAGTCGCAGATCGAGGACACGCAGAGCCAGCTGGACGAGCTGACCCCGCAGCTGAAGGCCATTGTTGCCGACCAGTACAAGACCGGTGGCACCAGCCTGGTGTCCCTGATGCTGGGTTCGAAGGACATCGAGGACTTCGTCTCGAAGATCGAGTACTCCAACAAGGTCTCCGAGTACCAGACCGGCGTCGTGAACCAGGTGAAGGACCTGCAGTCCACGCTGAAGACCCAGCAGAGCGATCTGCAGACCCAGCAGGCCCAGCAGGCGCAGGAACTGCAGGAGAAGGCCGACAGGGAGGCCAGCGCCAAGGCCGCCGAGCAGTCCGCCGAGGACTACTACAACAGCCTCTCCCAGGAGCTGAAGGACCAGATTGCCGCTCAGGAGGCCGCCGAGGCCGCCGCGGCACAGCAGGCAGCCCAGCAGGCTGCGCAGGAGGCCCAGCAGAAGGCTGCTGAGGAGAGCTCCTCTGACGGCTCCGATGGCTCTGCCGCAGCCACGGACTCCTCCGACAACGGTTCCAGCGCGTCCGACAGCTCGGCACAGTCGTCTGACCAGGGTGGCTCCAGTTCCTCGAGCTCTTCCGACAACGGCTCCAGCGCCAACGACGGGGGCTCGTCTTCCAGCAACTCGTCCAACTCCAGCAGCAACAGTTCATCCAACTCTGGCAGCTCCAGCAGCAACAGCGGCTCCTCTTCCAGTAACTCGTCGAAGAGCAACAGCAGCTCCGGCAGCAGCTCCTCGAAGAGCAACAGCTCTTCTAGCTCCAGCAGCAGCTCCAAGGGCAGCTCCAGCGGATCCGCCCGTGGTGCAGCCATGGTGGCGAGGGCCCTCAGCGTCGTGGGCTCCGGCTACGTGTGGAGCGGCTACACCTGGACCGGCAGCACCAGCACCTCGTCGTTCACCTGCTCCGGCCTGGTGGACTACGCGCTGGGCTACTCCCCCCAGAGCCACTGGCCCGAGAGCTTCATGGCCATCACCGGCAACAGCAAGTCCGCCAGCCAGCTGGCCTACGGCGACCTGGTGTACTACTCCTATGCCGGCCGCTATCCCGGCCATGTAGCCATCTACGTCGGTGGCGGCCAGGTCGTCGACGCCCTGCCTGGCCTGGGCGTCACCGTGCACGACATGTACTACTGCAGCGGCTTCATGGGCGGCGGCACCTTCTACTAAGGGCCTGCGTCCAAACGCGCTTCACATGGTGGGGGAGACCTTCGTCTCCTCCACCTTTTTTCATGGCGGAGTTTTGTGGCTGCGGACTGTGGCTGCGAGCCACAGTAGGGTTCGTGGAGTTCGCGTTCGGCTTATTCGCAGACCGTATGGGGTTCTTCGGGGCCTTACCGCCTGAACTTATAATGGTTCGGTTCTTGAATCTACGAGGGAGGGCGACGTTGAGCAAATATCAGCCGCGTCATTTGCGAGGCCGCAGGGGTTCCACGGACCAGGAGGGGGGCAGCCGGAAGCGCAACCCCAGGACCACGGGGGCGCCGGCCGCTGAACCCCAGCGGCCCGTGGACGAGGGACTGACCACCGCGGAGGCCACGACGGCCATGCAGATGTCCGATGGCCCGCAGGGTGAGGACGGCCCCGTCGTCGTCCAAAAGACCAGTGCCGAGCCTGCGGATGACGCGACCAAGGACGCCGCCACCCAGCAGAACGTCGGCCGCTCAGCCGCCCTCATGAGCGTGCTGGTCATCGTCAGCCGCATCACGGGCTTCTTCCGCACGTGGGGCCAGGCGTTCGCCCTGGGCGTCACGGTCATGTCCAGCTGCTACACCGTGGCGAACAACCTGCCGAACCAGCTGTACGAGCTTGTCATGGGCGGCCTGCTGGTGACGGCGTTCCTGCCCGTATACCTAGGGGTAAAGCAGCGCCTGGGACGCAAGGGTGCCAACGACTACGTGTCGAACCTGCTGTCCATCGTGATGCTGCTCATGGGCGTGCTCACGGTGATGGGCTTCATATTTGCCGGACCGGTCGTGTGGACGCAGTCGTTCAGCGCGAACTCCGACTTCGACTTCAACCTGGCGGTGTACTTCTTCCGCTTCTTTGTCATCGAGATCATGTTCTACGCGCTGTCGTCTATCCTCTCGGGCGTCCTGAACGCCGAGCGCGACTACTTCTGGAGCAACGCCGCCCCGATCTTCAACAACGTCATTTGCACTGCGTCGTTCTTCATCTATGTCCTGGTGGCAGACACGAATCCCGCACTGGGCGTCCTGGCGCTGGCCATTGGCAACCCGCTGGGCGTCCTGGTACAGGTGGTCCTGCAGGTGCCCTCGCTCAAGAAGCACGGCATCAAGCTGCGTTTCCACATCGACCTGCACGACCACGCGCTCATGGAGACGCTGGCCATCGGCGCGCCCACGCTCATCACCACCGTGGTCTCCTTCGTCACCACGTCGGTCCAGACGTCAAGCGCCCTTTCGGTGACGCCCGCCGGCTCCTCGATCGCGTACTACTCGCGCCTGTGGTACACGCTGCCCTACGCCATCCTGGCCATCCCCATCACGACGGCCATGTTCACCGAGCTGTCTGACATGATGTCAAAAAAGGACAACGAGGGCTTCGTGAACGGCGTCTCGCGTGGCACCTCGCAGATATTCTTCTTCCTGAATCCGTGCGCACTGTACCTCATCGTGTTTGCCACACCGCTGATCACCTTGATGGCCGTGGGCAAGTTCTCGTCCGACGAGATTGCCCTGACCGCCGACTACCTGCGCGCGCTGGCAATCTCGCTGCCCATCTATGGCGTTTGCACGTATCTGCAGAAGGCCTGCTCGGCGCTGCGCCACATGTACGTGTACGCCGCCGCCAACGTGGTGGGCGGCGCCCTCCAGGTGCTGGCCTGCCTGTTCCTGACGCCGGTGTTCGGACTCATGGTGGTTCCCCTGTCGTCCGTGCTGGTCTTCCTGACCGTGGACGTGGTAGCCTTCGCGCATATCAGGCACAAGTTTGGCCACCTGGGCCTGCGCGCGGTCGTCGTCAGCTGCGTCCGCTCGCTGGCGTTGGGCGCCGCCGGCTCCGTCGTGGGCTACGGCATCTACCGTGCGCTGTGCGCGTTCGGCGGGGCCCCATCGGGCTCTGCCATGCACGCGCTCGTGTACGTTGTGGCGGCGGGCATCCCCGCCCTGGTGGTGACCTTCGGCTTGGCGGTGCTTCTGAAGGTGCCCGAGTCGTCCATGGTCCGCGTCATGCTGGCTCGCCTGAAGCCGGGCAGCCGTCGCGCGGCATAGGGGAGGAGAAGAGCGCATGAGCAACGACCAGACCGGCGCCGAGTGGCGCCTGAGGGAGGAGCTGGCGCGTCGCAGCGGCACGCGAGCACAGGACTGGCACCTGGCATTCAAGGCCCGCTACGGCATGAGGGCGGCCTTCGACGCCCTGCGCCAGGAGCTGCCCGACCGCGCGCGCGTGGTGACGCAGCTGTTCACCTGCTGCACCGCGGTGGACCCCATCGTCTCTGCGGGGCTCCAGCCCGTATATGCCGACATTGATCCCCGGAATCTCTCGTGCGGTGCCCAGGGGCTGCCCCTGGACGGTGCCGCCTGCGTCATGCTGCAGCACACCTTCGGCATCCAGGACGTGGCACACGACGAGGCCGTGCGCAACGCGGCGCACGCTGCGGGCGCCATCGTGATGGAGGACAACGCCCACTGCGTGGCGCGCCTGGCGCGCGACGCTCAGGGCCAGCCGGTGGCAGACGTGTCGGTGCACTCGTTCGGCATCGAGAAGATGCTGCCCGACTCGCGCTTCGGCGGCGCCGTCTGGGTGAACCCGGGGATGGAGGACACACGGCTGCGCCAGGCGCTGACCGACGCCCTCGAGGCCCTGCCTCCGCTGGACCCCGCCCTCGAGGCGGCAGCCCAGCGCTACCGCAACCAGATTCGTGTGCTGGCACACCTGCCGCACGGGATGTCGCGCGCGCTCAGCGCAAGGATGACGAGGTCCGGTTCGTTCGAGCCCGCAGTCAGCGACGACGAGCGTCGCGCGCGCCTGCCCCATCCCGCCCAGCAGATAGGAAGCTGGGTGGCCCAGCAGGCACTCCAGGCGCTGCAGGGCTTGGACGCGAACGAGGAGCGCCGCCGCACCAGGGTGGGCCAGTACAACCAGGCCTTTTTGGGCCAGCCTGCGCTGGAGGTCCCCGCAGCCGTCTTGGGCGAGCAGCAGCCGCTGCTGCGCTACCCCGTCGTGCTGGGATCGTCCCAGCTGGCCGACCAGGCGGTGCAGGCCATTGCGCGCCTGGGCTTCTATGCCGTCAGGTGGTACCGGCCGCTGCTTTTGCCCGGTGCCCTGGACCCCGCGGCCTTCAGCTACGATCCCACGTCCGACGCATGGCCGCAGACGCAACGCATCTCGGAGGGCATCGTCTGCCTGCCCACCGACCTCTCCGACGAGCAGACCGCCAGCATCGCGCAGGCGGTCCTCAAGCTTGCCAGCAAGGCCTAGCCGCTGCCGCGGACGTTTTTCTTGACCACAAATCCTGCTAGTTAGGAGCCATACATGAGCACTCAGCCCCAGGCGCTTTCCCTGATACACGACGAGGGCGACCTCCGCGAACACCTGCAGCCCGTGTGCGTGGGCGCCTCCATCCTGGGGTACTCGTACGCGCGCTGCTTCGTCGAGGCCTACGGCATCAAGCCCATCCTGATCTCGGGCATCGACGTCAAGGTGACCTCCTCCAGCCGCTTCTGCGAGTATCGCCTGGTGCCGGGCATCGAGGACGAGTCGGTCCTGGTGCCCTACCTGTGCAACCTGGGCCGTCAGCTGGAGCAGCAGGGCAAGTGCGGCCTCCTGCAGGGCTCGGTCGACTGGAACGCGCGCATCATCTCGGCCCACAAGGAGGAGCTCTCCCAGTGGTTCGTGGTGCCCTACATCGACTTCGACCTCCTGGACCGCATAACCCAGAAGGAGGAGTTCTACCGCATCTGCGACCAGCTGGGCATTGCCTACCCGCGCACGTGGTACCTGGACTGCTCGGACAAGGACTACCAGCTGGACACCTCCGCGTTCCCGTACCCGCTGATCGCCAAGCCCTCGAACTCCGCCGCCTACGACCTTCTGGAGTTCCCCGGAAAAAAGAAGATATACGAGATCGAGACCCCCGACGAGCTCCAGCGCGCCTTCGACGCCGTGCGCTCCTCGGGCTACGACCACAAGCTCATCGTCCAGGACTTCGTGCCCGGCGACGATGACGCCATCCGCTCGCTGACCACGTTCTCCGACGCGCAGGGCAACGTGCGCGTGGTGGCCGGCGGCAGGGTGGTGCTGCAGGACCACTCGCCCCTGGCGCTGGGCAACCCCGTGTGCATCCTCAGCGAGAAGGTCCAGAAGATCGTGGACGACGCAACGAGGTTCGTGAAGCACGTGGGCTACCACGGATACGCCAACTTCGACATAAAGTACGACTCCCGCGACGGGTCGTACCGCTTCTTTGAGGTGAACACCCGCCCCGGCGCCAACACCTACTACGTCACGCTGGGCGGCGTGAACTTCGTGAAGCCCATCGTGGAGGACTGGGTCCTGGGCCGCGAGCTGCCCTACCAGGAGGCGTACGACCCGTACGTCTACACCCTCATCCCAAAGAAGATCGTACAGCGTACGGTTGCCGACGAGGCCCTGCGCGACCAGGTGCTGTCGATGTACGCCTCGGGTCAGGCCCACTCGCCGCTGTTCTGCAGCAAGGACACGCTGAAGCACCAGATCTGGGCGCGCCTGATGTGGGACCGCCAGGTCTCCAAGTTCAAGAAGTACGTCTGGGACACGAACGGCAAGCAGGCGGACGTCGACTAGGCCATGAGCATCCGAGACCCCGGATACATACCCGACCTGCACCCCACTGCCCCTCGTCCGGAGGACGAGGGGCAACTCTCCATAGCCCAGCAGGTCGACCGCGTGCCCACGCAGCCCGGCTGCTACCTGTGGAAGGACGCCAAGGGCGAGGTCATCTACGTCGGCAAGGCCAAGAACCTGCGCGCCCGCATGCGCCAGTACACCACCCTGCAGGACGACCGCCAAAAGATTCCCCTGATGATGCAGGTGGTCCGCAGCTTCGACTACGTGGTGGTCGAGAACGCGCACGAGGCCCTCGTGCTCGAGCGAAACCTCATTGCCCAGTACCACCCGTACTTCAACGTGGACTTCCGCGACGACAAGTCCTACCCGTTCATCGCCGTGACCGAGTCGGACGTGTTCCCCTGCATCAAGTACACGCGCGAGAAGCACCGCAAGGGCACGCGCTACTTCGGCCCCTACACCGACGCTCACGCGGCGCGCGAGACCATCGACACCCTGCGCAAGGTCATCCCCATCTGCATCGGCACCTGCGCCGAGTGGCGCCGCGTGAAACGCCTGATGGACAAGAACCCCGACGACGCCGCCGTCGCCAACATCATGCTGGCGCAGAACGGCAGGCCCTGCTTCGACTACCACGTGGGTCGCGGCCCCGGCGTGTGCGTGGGTGCCATAGACACCGTGGAGTACGCGCGCCACGTTCAGCAGGTGGAGCGGTTCCTCTCGGGAAAGCGCTCGGAGGTCATAGACGACCTGAACCAGCAGATGCAGGACGCGGCCGCAAACCTGGAGTTCGAGCGGGCGGGCCGCCTGAAGCAGCGCCTGGACGCCATCAACGGCCTGGAGGACCGCCAGCAGGTGGTGTTCCAGACGCCGGTCAGCCTGGACCTCATAGGCTTCTACCGCGAGGAGACCATCTCGGCCGCCTGCGTGTTCGTCGTGCGCGAGGGCATCACCATCCGCACGGTGGAGTTCATCCTCGACAAGGGCA
>JAQXQO010000068.1 GCA_029101205.1 Coriobacteriales bacterium
GCTGGACTACCTGAAGAGCCTGGGGGTGGACTACATCTGGAGCACGCCCTTCTTTGTGAGCCCGCAGCACGACAACGGCTACGACGTGGCTGACTACCTGGCCGTGGACCCGCGCTTCGGCACCATGGAGGACGCCGAGGAGTTCATCCACCAGGCAAACCGGCGCGGCATCGGCGTCATGTTCGACATGGTGTTCAACCACACCTCGACTGACCACGAGTGGTTCCAGCGCGCCCTGGCGGGGGACCCGAAGTATCAGAAGTACTACTTCTTTGTGGACGGGGCGCCCGATCACGCGCCTACGAACTGGGTCTCGAAGTTCGGTGGGCCCGCGTGGGAGTGGGTGCCCCGCCTGCACAAGTGGTACCTGCACCTCTTTGACGTGTCGCAGGCCGACCTGAACTGGGAGAACCCCGAGGTCCGCGAGGAGCTGAAGAACGTCGTCCGCTTCTGGAAGGCCAAGGGCGTCAGCGGCTTCCGCTTCGACGTGGTGAACCTGATCTCGAAGCCCGACCCTGCCGAGTTCCAGGACGACCTGGAGGGGGACGGCCGCCGCTTCTACACCGACGGGCGTCACGTGCACCAGTTCATTTGTGAGCTGGCCGAGGACACCGAGCTGGGCGACATGATCACCGTGGGCGAGATGAGCTCCACCTCCATCCAGAACTGCATCCAGTACTCCAACCCGCAGAACCACCAGCTGAGCATGACCTTCTCGTTCCACCACCTGAAGGTGGACTACAAGGACGGCGACAAGTGGTCGCTCATGAAGCCCGACATCGACCACCTGCGCCGGCTGTTCCGCGACTGGGAGGAGCAGATGACCGCGGGTGGCGGATGGAATGCCTGGTTCTGGTGCAACCACGACCAGCCGCGTGCCGTCTCGCGCTTTGGCAACGACGCCGACCCGCAGCTGTGGGATGCGTCCGCCAAGATGCTGGGGACCTGCGTACACTTCATGCGCGGCACGCCCTACGTGTACCAGGGCGAGGAACTGGGCATGACGAACGCGCACTTCGACAGCATCGACCAATACCGCGACGTCGAGAGCCAGAACTACTATCGCATCCTGCAGGAGCGCGGGCTTTCGCCCGAGGAGGCCCTGCACGTGGTCAGCGAGCGCTCGCGCGACAACGGCCGCACCCCCATGCAGTGGGACGGCACGCCCACGGCCGGCTTCACCACGGGTACGCCCTGGATCGGCATCCCGGCAAACCACGAGCGCATCAACGTAGAGGTCCAGAAGGACGACCCGAGCTCAATCATGAGCTACTACAAGCGATTGATCGCCCTGCGCCACGAGCTGCCCGTGATTCAGGACGGCGGCGTGAAGTTCGTGGACGTGGCCTGCGGCAACGACGCTGCGCGGAAGGTTATCTGCTACCGGCGCGACCTGGAAGATGCCTCGAGCGCAGAGCGGGAGCAGGCTTCGGACCAGGCGCAGGCTTCGGGCCAGGTGCAGGCTGCCAACCAGCCCAAGCACCTCCTGGTGCTGTGCTCGTTCGCGGAGGATGCGGCGTCCTGCGAGCTGCCCGCCGACCTGGCGCAGGAGAGCTCCGAGGCAGTGGTTCTTATTAGCAATTTTGCGCAGCCTGGCCAGAGGCCGGGGCTGTTTACCCAGGGGAACGGCACGGAGGAGCCTGCTACGAGCGGTGATGGCGTCATTGAGCTGCCGCCCTATGGCGCGATGGTTCTGGCCTGGTAAGCTCACCGCTGACTTTGCCGAGCGAGCCCCGCGCGGCAAATCGGCTTCGGCATGGCTATCTAGGCTCTCAAAACCTGGCCCGGCAAATCAGTCCAGGAAAATTCGGCGTGACAAGCTTGCGCGCACTCGGACTCATCCCGAGTGCGCGCTGCTTTGTCGCGTTGCTTTGTCATTCGCGGGGGGGGCTTTACTGCAGAATTTGCCGACTTGGGCGCCCATACCTCCCACTTCTGCAGAAGTGTCTGCAAAGGTCCGAGGCGTGGGCGCTCACAGGTCCGACCTTTGCATTCAGGAAGCGTCGCGCTAGGAGGGGCAGGTCTTCTACTAGGCCTTTTGCGAGAGGGGCAGACCGGACCTCTGCAAAGGTGGCAGGGGTGGGTACTCGCAGGTCCGACCCCTGCAGAAACCCCTGCAAAACCCGGAGGTATGAGCGCCCGCGGGTCCGACTTCTGCAGGATTCCCTGCAAAAGTCCCAGGGGTGGGCGCTCACAGGTCCGACTTCTGCAGAGAGGCCTGCGGAAAAGCCAGGTGTGGGTGCTCGCACCAGCGGCCTTGGCATTCAGCTGTTCGGGAGTGGTCGAATCGGGGGTGCATGCCTG